>DUEN01000109.1 GCA_011176545.1 Caldilineae bacterium
CGTTCATGTCCATCCGCTGGTGGCGCACGATTCACCCGGTTGTGATCAGTGGAAGTAATCCAGAAGCCCAGGGCGGCTTTGCCCTCGGCCCTCGCATCCGGCTGACGATGTTCGTGGCCATGATCGCATTCGCCATCTTTTATGCCGCGCTGATGGCTCACCGTGTGCGATTGGAGCAGGCCCGAGAAGAGGTCGAGGAGCTCAGGGAGCGATTGGTCTAACACGCGACACGCGGGAGATCTCGGCCCTGAGCGGCTTCCCAATCGCCGCGTCCTTGCGGCGGGATACCTGAGTGAACCCACTTATAAGGAGGCTCGTCGTATGGCATATCTGGCCGGCGCTTTCGCCATCGCCTGGCTATTGACGTTCGGATATCTGTTGTCGCTGATACAGCGCCAGCGCCGCCTGGAGCGGGATATCGCCATCGTGCGAGAGATGCTGGAAGCTCAAGAGCGAGAAGGCCATTAAGCCATCCGTCCGTCTAGAATAAGTAGCGGTCCAGCGTGCTGGACCGCTACTTATCGCTTATGCCTCTATTGTCCATATTCCGTGATATATCGCCGTCGCAGCTTCGCTACATCCTCTGGCGGGATCTCATCCGGCTGCCCGAGTTGCAGTGCGATCCACACTGTGCGCGCCACGTCCTCTACCATAACCGCCGCCTTCACCGCGGCCTCGGCTGTGGGGCCGACGGTGAAAACGCCGTGGTTCTTCAAGAGCACGGCGGGCGAGTCGCCGATGGATTCCACCACCACGCGACCGATCTCCTCGCCGCCGATGAGCGCGAACCCCCCGCATGGAATCGGCCCACCGAACTCATCAGCGATGGCCGTCAGATAGACGGGAATAGGACGCCCCAGCGCGGCAAAGGCCGTGGCATATGGCGAGTGCGTGTGGACGATGCCGTTGACGTCCGGGCGGTGTCGATAGATATAGAGATGGCTGGCCGTGTCCGATGAGGGCTTGAGATCTCCCTCGACGACGTTCCCCTCCAGATCCACGATGACCATGTGTTCCGGCCGTAGCTCTTCGTAGCGCACGCCCGAGGGCTTGATGACCACGTAGCCGGTCTCGGGATCCCGCGCGCTGACGTTGCCGCTGGTCCAGGTAACCAGGTTATTCTTGGGGAGCTCCAGGTGTAGCCGCCACAGTTCCTCACGCAGCGATTCGAGCAATTCGAGCGCCTCCTCAAGTATGGAGATTGGGGGTTAGAGATTGGAGATTGAGAAATCTTCAATCTCCAATCTCTATCCTACCTCGCCAGGATCTCAGCTCGGAGCGCTTTCAGCCGCTTCATCACGTCGTTGGTCCCGCGGCCGAAGTAGTCATGTAATGTCAGGTACTCCGCGTAGAGCCGATCATAGATAGCCTTGTGTTCGGGGATAGGCCGATACACTTCGTCCCGCAGGCGGGCCATGTGCTTGGCGGCCTCGGCGATGGACTCATAGCCGCCGGCCTCCTTGCCCGCCGCGACGGCGCCGTGCATGGCTGAGCCCAACGCGCCCGCCTGATTCGTCGCCGCCACGTGGATCGTGCGCCCCGTCACATCGGCGTAGATCTGCATGAGCAGCTTGTTGCGATTTGGCAGCCCACCCGTGGCCACGATCTCCTCCACGGCCACGCCGTATTCCTCGAAGGTCTCAATGATGACGCGCGTGCCATAGGCCGTGGCCTCGATCAGAGCCCGATAGATCTCCTCGGGCTTGGTGGCCAGCGTGGCGCCGATCAACAGGCCGGTGAGCTCGGCGTCGACCAGGACGCTGCGGTTGCCGTTCCACCAATCGAGGGCCAGCAGGCCGCTCTCGCCCGGCTTCAGGCGCGCGGCCTTCTCCTCCAGCAGTTGGTGGATGTTCAGCCCGCGGGCTTTCGCCTCCTCCTCGTACGCGGCCGGCACGCAGTTCTCCACGAACCAGGCGAAGTGATCGCCCACACATGACTGCCCTGCCTCGAAGCCGAAGTATCCGGGGATGATCCCGTCCTCGACCACGCCGCACATGCCGGGAACCATCTTCTCCTCGGTGCCCAGCACCATGTGGCAGTTGGACGTGCCCATGATGATGACCATCCGGCCGGGTTCGGTGACGGTGGCGGCGGGGACGGAGACGTGGGCGTCCACGTTTCCGACGGCGACCGCGGTGCCAGGCTTCAGCCCCGTCCACTGCGCGGCCTGCTCAGTCAGCCCGCCAGCCTTCGCGCCCAGCGGGTAGATCGTGCGGGACATCTTCTCGTCAACGATGTGCTCCATGCGGGGATCCAGCGCCTTGAAGAACTCGTTCGGCGGGAATCCCTCGCGCTTGGACCAGATGGCTTTATACCCCGCGGTGCACAGGTTCCGCTTCTCGACGCCGGTGAGCTGCCATACGATCCAATCTGCGCCCTCGATCAGCCGATCCGCTGCCTCGTAGACCTCCGGCGCCTCGTCCAGGATCTGCCAGGCCTTGGGGAAGAACCACTCGGAGCTGATCTTCCCCCCGTAGCGATCCAGGAACTTGTACCCCAGCTCGCGGGCGATCTCGTTCAGCTTGTTGGCCTCCGGCTGGGCCGCGTGATGCTTCCACAGTTTGACCCAGGCATGGGGGTGGTTGCGCCACTCGGGCAGGAAGCACAGCGGCGTCCCGTCCGCCTTAGTGGGCAACATGGTGCAGGCCGTGAAGTCGATCCCCAGCCCGATAACGTCCTCCGGGTCCACGCCGCTCTCCTTGAGGACGGCCGGGACGGCGTTCTTGAGCACTTCGATGTAGTCGTTGGGGTCCTGCAAAGCCCAATCGGGCTCCAAGCGGATATCCGTGCCAGGCAACTTCTCATCGATCACGCCGTTGGCGTAAGGATGGACGGCCTCGGCGATCTCGCTGCCATTCGCGACGTCAACCAGAAGCGCGCGGCCGGACTCTGTGCCGAAATCGATGCCGATCACGTATTTGCGGGTACCCATAGGTCTCCTCCCGTTCGTAGTGGGTATTACGTGGTACGTGGTGCAATGTCGATGGCGACCTTAACGACCTGATCCCGGTATGCAGCGTTCAGCTCATAAGCCTCGACAGCCTGGGCAAGGGGGAAGCGATGGGTGATCAGCCCCATCAGATCGACCTTGCGCTGCTCGGCCAGTCGGATGGCTCGCGGGTAGGTGTGCTTCATACGGCGACACATCTTGATGGTCAGTCCCTTGCGCCGCGCGGCCGAGGCACGCATGGTCATCACATCATCGCTGGGGATGCCCACCAGCACCAGACGCCCGCCCAGACAGGCCATCTCCGCGGCCTGGGCCACCGCCTCGCCGCCCCAGGCCGCCTCGAAGACGACGTCCACCCCGCGACCGCCAGTGGCCTCCATGATCGCCTGCACGGGGTCTACCTCGTCGATGTTCACCACCACGTCAGCTCCGTAGCGTCGGGCCAGCTCCAATCGCCACGGCAACCGCTCGGTCACGAAGATAGGATGCGCTCCGGCGATGCGGGCCATCTCCAGGATCATAAGGCCGATGGGCCCAGCTCCCAGGATGGCCACGCTCTCCTCCACCTTCAACTTAGCCAGGTCCACCGCGTGGATGGCGATGCCCAACGGCTCTAGCAGGGCGGCCTCGGTATCGTTGATCGTATCGGGCACCGGGAAACAACTGCGCGCCGGCATGATCATATACTCGCACAGCGATCCATCGTCCGGCCACAGGCCACAAAAGCGCAGGCGGGTGCACAGGTTAGGATGTCCCTTCACGCAGAACTCGCAGCGGCCGCACGGCATGGATGGGTCCACGGCGACTCGCTGTCCGGGTCGCAGGGGCTCGTCGTTGCCGTCGCGGGCGTTCGCTCCCACCGCGATCACCACACCAGCGAACTCGTGTCCCAAGATCAGAGGGGACTGCAGATCCGTGTCCCCGATGCGCGCGTCCAGATAGGTATGCAGGTCAGATCCGCAGACGGTGGTCACCGTGATCTGCAATAATGCCTCCCCCGGCCCCGGTTCGGGTGGCAATGGCACCCGCTCGATCCGCATATCCCGCGGCCCGTGCAGCCGGGCCGCCCACATTCGTCCATCTTCGGTCAACTTCGTCGGAACCGCCGTTATGTTCTCCTGTAGCACCATCATGCGATAGCCTCTTATGTTGCGTATTTCGTATTGCGTATTGCGTGTCCGCTCCCCGCTCGACGCTCTGCGCCCCTTGCCCCACGCTCCCCGCTTCGCGTTCTACGCTCCCCGCAAAATCATCACCGCTTTCGGCTCCAATGTCACCCGCCCTTCAACCGTCCGATCCGTCAACAGATCTATCATCGAGGTCGGCAGGATGACGTCGCGCGTGTCGTTGGCGTGGTTCAGCAGGAATAGCAGGCGCTGCTCATCCTTCCATCGTTCCACTGCTTCCACGCCGTCGGGCGTAGTCAGCGCGGACGGGACGCCGGCGGCCTGGACCAGCCAATCGATCAACGTCTCGTGCAGGACCGCATCGCCCACGGTGCCCACATAAAGAGCCTGTCCTCGCCCAAACCGGTTCAACGTGATCGCCGCCCGCCCCGCGTAGTACTGATCCCGATAACGGGCCACGATCTCGGCCGTCGTCGGGATCAGCACATCGCACCACAGCCGAGCGTGTGCGACTTCTCCCGCGGTCGTATCGTTGGGAAGCGTTAGCTCCAACGGCACGCTGACTTCTGTGGGCAACGTGTCGTATTCGTCGACTTCCACGCCGCACACTTCGGCCAGCAGACCCGGCAACGGCATGTTGACCACCGCGTTGGTCTCGTCCTTCACACCGGTACGTGCCGTCGTCAGCAGGATGCCGCCATTCTCCACGTAGCGCTGGAGATTATCGGCCGCCTCCTGTCCCAGGACGTAGAGCGCTGGCGCGATGACCGCCTTATATCGGCTCAGATCCGCCGTCGGGGATACGATATCCACGCCGACATTCCGACGATGCAGCGCGTTGTAGTAGCTTGCCAGGAGCCCGGGATAGCTGAAATCGGGATGGTTAGGCTGGATCTGGAAGGCGAAGCGGGTATCATAGCAGAGTACGATGGCTACCTGAGGCCGACTCTCGGCTCCCACGAGTTGATCGCCGATCCGCTGTAGCTCGGCGCCGATGCCCTGGATCTCCCGATAGCGGCGGCGCGGCCGGCCATCGTGATCGAGGACGCCATGCCAGTACTGCTCCGTGCCGAACCGATTCGTTCGCCAGCGGAAGTAGAGAATAGCGTCCGCGCCGTGGGCGATGGCCTGGTACGTCCACAGCCGGATCTCGCCCGGCCGCGGCGTCATCCCCACGGTCTGCCAGCCGCCAGATCCCGATTGTTCCTCCATCACCCAGAAGTTCTTGCCCTTCAACCCACGCATGGTGTCGTGCTCGATGGCCCGGGAGGCCGGAGGCACATCCATGACCCTGCGCCAGGCAAGACGTGGGTAGTTATCCCAGGCCACGAAGTCTAAGTCGCGGGCCAGATCGAAATAGTTGATGCGATCATAGTGGAACCCCATGAAGTTGTGGGTGATGAAGTGATTGGGACAGGTTCGTCGTAGGATATCCACCTGCTCTCGCTGGAACCGGACGTACGCGTCGGACATGAATCGGTCATAATCCAACGCCAGGCCCGGGTTGGGCACGCCGCCGGTCTCCAGGGGTACGGGAATCTGGGACCACTCGGTGTACACGTGGCTCCAGAAGATCGTCCCCCAGGCGGCGTTCACAGCGTCCAGGCTGCCGTATTTTTCCTGGAGCCAGGCCTGGAAGTTGGCGCGGCAGATGGGGCAATAGCAGCGATCGCCGAACTCGTTGTCGATCTGCCAGCCGATGACGGCTGGATGATTCGCGTAGTGCTCCGCCATCGCCTGGGTGATGATCCGGCTGCGTTCCCGGTAGCCGGGGTGTGTGGGGCAGTATTCTCTTCGGTTGCCATAGGTCTGACGTTGGCCGGAGGCCAGAACGCGATATGCGTCAGGGTACATGGCCATCACCCAGGGTGGGGGAGAGGCCGTAGGGGTGCCCAGGATGGCCTGAATCCCATGCGCATACAGGATCTCCAACGCCCGATCCAGCCATTCAAAGTCGAAGTGGTCTGGCCGGGGTTCCAGATAGCTCCAGGCGAACTCGGCCAGCCGGACGGTGTTCACCCCGGCCTCCTGCATGAGCCGGGCGTCCATCTCCCACCGTTCCCGCGGCCAGTGCTCAGGGTAGTAATCGACCCCGAAGCGGAACATGCGGTCCCTCCTGCAAGGATGAATCCTACTCGGCGAACACGCGCTCCTGAGTCCGCTCACGGAGATAAGCTTCGTATCGCTCCTTCAGATATGCGGGCACCGGCACATCCCACCATCCGGCCGCCACGCCGCCGCTCAGCCCGAACTTCCGATTCACCATCACTTCGATAACGAAGGGGGCCTCCTGCTTCAACGCGTGCGCGGCCGCGTCAGCCACCTCGTCGGGCTCGGTCACACGTACGGCTTCTACCCCAAACGCACGGGCGACGTCGGCCAGATGAGGCGTGGTGGGCTCGCCGCTTGAGTCGTGAAACCGGGTGGCGAACTCGCACTCGGACCCAAAGGCGGCGATCTGTAGGTCCGTGATGGACTGCCATCCGGCGTTGTTCATGATGACCACCAGGATGGGGATATTATATTGTACAGCCGTCGCCAGCTCCTGTACCGTCTGCAGGAAGTCGCCATCCCCCACAATGGCGACGGCCGGCCGTTCGGGAGCGGCCAGCTTGGCTCCCATCGCCGCGGGCACCGACCATCCCATCGTGGAGAAGCCTCCCGCGCTGAGGTAAGTGCGCGGTTGGGTGAACGCCATGAACTGGAAGACCTCGGCCTGGGAATGTCCCGACGAGGTGAGCACCATGGCATCCGCGGGCAAGACCCGTCGCAGCTCCTTCAGAGCACGAGCGATGGTGATCGGACGTACGTCGGCCTCCTGTGCTTTCCGTACCGTCGCCAGCCACTCCTCCCGAAGGGCACGAATCTCCGCCGCATACTCGCTCCCCGTGAGGTCCCTCGCCGGGCCAAGCGCGGCGACGGCATCCGCCAGCGCCCGCAGGGTGGCTCGCGCGTCCCCCACGATCCCGACCTCCACCGGGTAATTCTTGCCGATCTCGTGGGGATCCAGATCCACGTGGATCAGCTTGGTGGGCGGGATGGAGAGGGAGGCTCCGGGCTTGTACGAGGAGGCCGTCTTATCCGAGAAGCGACAACCCACGGCGAGCAGGACGTCGGCCGAGGTACAAAGGGCGTTGCCCACGGTGGAGCCATTAGCGCCGACGTGCCAGCCGTACAAGGGGTGGTCCTCTGGAAAGGCGCCCTTGCCCATCATGGTGGTGACCACGGCCGCGCCCAGGTGCTCTGCCAGGCGTCGTAGCTCCTCCTCCGCGCGCGCCAGGATGACGCCGCCGCCTGCCAGGATCACCGGCCGCCGTGCGTTCCACAGGAGGTCGGCCGCGCGGGCGATGGCCCCTGGGTCGCCACTCGACCCGGCCGCGACATAGGCCGATATGGGCGGCGGCACTTCCACCTCGGCCGCCTCGCACTGGATGTCCATGGGCAAGTCGATCAACACAGGTCCCGGCCGGCCATGGAGCATGGCGTTGAACGCCTGTGGCAGGATGCGGGGAAGCTGATCCACGCGCGTCACAGACCAGTATGCCTTCACAACCGGTTCCAGGATGCGCGGCCAATCTGCCCATCGCACCCGTTCGATCTCCTGCAGGACCCCGGTGCCGCGCATATAGGTGTGTACGTTGCCCGTCAACACCAGCATGGCAGTCGAGTCTACATAGGCGGTGGCGACCCCCACAGCCGTGTTGACCGCGCCTGGGCCGATGGAGGTGAAGACGGCCAGCGGCCGGCCGGCCACACGGAAGTATCCATCGGCCAGATGAGCGGCCGCCTGCTCATGACGCACCTGGATCGTGCGGATCGCGTCTTGGCGACGGCGCAGCGCGTCCACCAGCCCCAGATTGCCGTGGCCCGGGATGCCGACCGCGTAGGGAACTCCTTCACGGATCAGATACTCGACGATCACTTCCGATCCAGTCAGCATGATCATGCCCCCCTTGTGCCGCTCGATATGCGTCCAGGATCACCCGCAACGTCTCGCGAGCGTCCTGAGGCGTGACGCTGAACTCCCAATCGTGGACCAGACAGTCCACGAAGTGATGGACGCCGCGCTTCACCGAATAGGGCCACCAGTTCGGATCGTGCTCCACCGGCATGACCCTTCGTTCGCCCTCTTTGAAAACGACAAGCGGCTCGGCATCCTCGCTCACGACGTGCAGGGACCCGCTCGTCCCATAGACCCGCTTGCGCTCGCTCCATGGGTCGGCCGCGGCGTAGGTCATCGCCAGCGTGACCAGTGGCCCGTTCGAGTATTCCATCACGACGACGGTCGTGTCATCCCCTTTGTCCTCCGCCTCGACCACCGTACGTTGCCAGCGACATGTCACTCGATCGGGCGCACCGAACCACCAGAGCATCAGGTCCACCGCGTGGGTGCCGGTATCGGCCAACACGCCGCCGCCGGCCCGCTCCCATGAGCCCTTCCAGTGTCCCGGCTGGTTCATGCGCTCCAACTCGTTCCCGATGATCGTCACCGTCGCCATGAATGGGCGCCCGATGGCCCCCTCGTGGAGCAGGCGTCGGGCCTCCGCGTGGGCCGGCAGGAAGCGCTGGTTCAACGCCACGAAATAGCGTTTACCTGCGCGCTCGGCCGCGGCGATAAGCTCATCCGCCTCTTGTAACGTCAGTGCGATCGGCTTCTCGCTGAGGACATGCTTGCCCGCCTCCAACGCGGCCAATCCCACCGGGTGGTGCAGGTCGTGGGGCAGACAGATGTCCACCACGTCGATCGTGGGGTCCTCCAACAGCCGGCGGTAATCCGATTCGACCCGCCGCAGGGGATACTGACGAGCCATCGCCTCCTGCGCCGCTCGATCCAGCTCCGCCAGAGAGATAGCCGTGACATCCGGATGGGTGGCCAGCGCGTCCAGATGAACGCGAGCCACCATCCCTCCGCCGATAAGAGCTACGTGAAGACCCATGGTCGCCTCCTGCCCAGACCCGGTTGGGCGCTTTCATGCGAAGTGAGGGCCAGGAATTTATTTGTATGAAGATACACCCCCGAGGCGCAGAGAGCGCGAAGATTCTCAAATTTCTCAGCGTCCTCGGCGTCTCTGCGGTTTGTCAGTATCCCCTTAGGCCGGGAACAATGCCTTGATCTGCTCCATGCTGATGGCTGCCGCCTTCACCGGATCGTCCTTGAGAACAGTCCGATAGTAGGTGAACGACTCGAACTCCACCGAGAGCGCTCCCGTGTATCCTATCTCATCGAGTGCCGCCACGAACGCTCTCCAATCGATCAGCCCCTCCCCCAGCATAGGGAACATGAAGTCCTTCCCGTGCACGCCTGGCCGACCGATGACGTCCTTGAGGTGGACATGATAAATGCGAGGCCCAAGTTGCCTGATGACCCAGGGAATATCGTTGCCGTAGAGACGATAGTGCGAGGGATCCATGTTGATCCCCAGGCGGGGACTGTCGTAGCGCCGTAGGAGCTCCTGGACGGTGTAATAGTCGTGAGCCAGGTGTCCGAACACTGCCTCGACGGCTAGATAAACGCCTGAGCGCTCAGCCACCAGGACCAGTTCGTCGAAGACCTGCTGTATAATGTCCCAGGCCTCTCCCTCGCTGAGATCCACACCCAGCCTGGGAGCTTCAGGATCCCAGGGAGCCGGCCCGGTGAAGATGTTGACCACCTTCACGCCCGCATCGCCAGCCACCTGAATACATTCTCGCACCAGATTCACACGGCTACGGCGTAGATCCTCATCCAACGTCAGCATATCGTGTTGAGCGCCGACTTCCGAGACCTCCAGCCCGGCCGCGACCGAGACCCTCACCAAACGAGATAGCGCATCACGCCCCTTCGTCTGAGGATTATAGTGGGCCAGGGGCCATTCCACGGCCTGATAGCCCAGCTCTGCCAGGCGACGAACGACCTCCTCGGGTTTCCAGGACGTGAAGCCGAGAGAGGCGAGGAATCCGAACGTACGCATGATATGCTCCCTTCCACGGATCGCGGATGTAGGATATCTAGTGTCTTGGCCTTTGAGAAACATCGGGATGTTTAAGAGGTTGATTCTGCTACCATGGCCCGGGCGGCCTCTCGGATCGCCACCAGCTTATAGTCGCGGCTCCAGCGGTTGACGGGGATGAGGTCGAACACCCGAGCCCGAACATGCTGGATCCAGCGCTCCATGTTCAGCAGACATGTGATCATACCGCCACCGCTGCCGCCCGCGGCGGCCACGGCGATGACCGGCTTACCGAACAGGGCGCTCTCCTCTCGCCTAGGCGCCTCACAACGTCGCAACCGATCCGTGAACGCCTTCGCTGACTCGCTCAGGTCGCCCCAGTAGACAGGAGTGACGAGGACATAGGCATCCGCCTCGCGGGCGCGTGCATGCAGGGCCTGGAAGTCATCTTTCGTTTGACACTCATGCTGGCTTAGGCAAGTTCCCCACCCATTATCACATGCCTGACATAGTCCGATGTTCAAGTCATTCAGCCGGATTTCCTCCGCCTGTCCGCCAGCCTGACGGATGCCTTCGACGGCGGCGGCCGCGCAAGCAGCGGTCAAGCCATCTCGATTGGGGCTCGAGCTTAAAACGATGACGTGCATATTCCCTCCTGAACTTCCTGTATCTGGTGATGGTTGTTCGCACAACGATGCATTTGACAGTCATGCTTGATGGTGCAGGTAATTCGTCATCCCTTCAAAGCGCCTACAGTCAATCCAGCGATAAATCGCCGTGCAGCCATGAGAAACACAATCAGGATCGGCAATACAGCCATGCTGGTTCCTAGCATAAGGACGCCTGCGTCATATCCACGTTGTGGGTTCTGGCGGAGGAGGGCCAGGGCGACGGGTAAAGTATACATGGTCTTCTCTTGCATTACCAATAGGGGACCCATAAAGGCGTTCCAACTCCCCATAAAGGTCATGATCCCGAGAGCCCCGTAAGCCGGAGATAGTAGCGGCGCCACGACTCGGAAGAAAATGAAAAACTCAGGGCAGCCATCAATACGGGCGGCATCTAGCAGCTCGGACGGGATGGTCTCCTGTATATATTGGCGCATCCAAAAGATTCCAAATGCGCTGGCCGCGCCAGGGATGATCAAAGCCTCATACCGGTTGATCCAATGCAGCCATTTGCTGATTAAAATGAACCAGGGGATGATCCCCGCCATCCAGGGGATCATCATCGTCGCCAGCATTAACGCAAACAGCTTATCCCGTCCAGGGAATTGATACTTAGCAAAGGCGTAACCTCCCATGGAACAGAAGAGTAAGGAGAGAGCCGTATGGGTTGTGGCAACGAACGCGCTGTTAAACAAATTGCGCCAGAAAGGAATGATCCCCATCATGCCCTTGTAGTTTTCCAGGACATGATTGCCTGGCAGGAACGTTGGAGGCCAGTGGAAGATCTCCATCGTGCTATGTGTGCCCAATACGAGCATCCAGTAGAAGGGAAAGGCGGACAGAAACGCTCCCGTGAGTAAGATACTGTTAAATATGATCCGACCTATCCAACGTTTCCACCTCGGTCGACGTCCCGCTAAACGAGCTTCAACGATTGCCATAGGTACTTCTCCTCTCAACACGCCCCAGAAAGACGATGGTCAAGATACTCTGAGGTAGCATATTACTGTTCCACTCGGCCGTGCCCAAAGAAGCGGATATTTAGAGCGGAAGCGACAATGATGACAGCAGAGACGACGTAAGCCATGGCCGAGGCATACCCAAAATGGGCAAAGTTAAATCCGCGATTATACAAGTACATGGCGATAGTCAGGCCAGCATGGCTGGTTCCACCCGTGACCCCCACTAGGATAAACGGCTCATCAAACAGTGTCATGGCACCAATAGTCGAAAGCACTATCGTAAACAAGATTACGGGGCGCAAGAGTGGCAGTGTAACATAGCGAAAGATCTGTGGCAGGTTAGCCCCGTCGATTGCTGCCGCTTCATAAAGGTCATTAGGGATGCCTTGTAGCCCGGCTAAGTAGATGACCATATTCCAGCCTAACCAGCGCCAGATGAATAGGATGATGATGGCAGGCTTGATCCACTGACCTTTTCCTCCCCACCAATCGATGGGTTCTAATCCAATCCCTGTCAACAGCCAATTGATCAGGCCGAAGCGCACCCCGTACAGCGACCCAAAAATTAGAGCCACAGCCACAGAGGAAGTCACAATGGGGAGGAAATAAGTCGTGCGGTAAAAATCCTTATGACGAACCAGCGGCGAGTTGATGATAAATGCCAAGATGAGAGCCCCAATTAACATGGGTACGTGGGCCACGATGCCAATGTAAATAGTATTCTTTAAGGAGAGCCAAAACAGCTTGTCCTGAAACAACCTGACGTAGTTTTCCAGTCCCACCCACTGCATGGGGCTGATACCGTTCCATCGATGGAAGCTTAGATAAAACGAGAATAGAATAGGAAAGGCACCGAAGATGGCGAAGAGGATGAAAAAAGGAGAGATGTACACGTAAGCGACCCAATTACGCTGAATCTCCCGCCAGAGCGTGGATTCCTTTCGCGAGGATAACACTCGTTGGGCCTCAGACCGAGTTAGCTCACTCATCCACATTACTCCCTTGGATGGATGCTTGATGGATGAAAAGGGGGAAGCACATCTCATGTGCTTCCCCCAGTGCTACTCTTACTTGCTTACGC
>DUEN01000011.1 GCA_011176545.1 Caldilineae bacterium
GATGATGTACTGGATGGCATCGTCTATGGCGCCCTGGTGGGCCTGGGCTTCGCCATGACGGAGAACGTGTTCTACTTCATGTCGATCCTGCTGGACGACGGATGGGGCGCCTGGTCTTTGGCCATCTTCCTCCGATCGGTGATCTTCGGCTTTAACCATGCGTTCTTCACCAGCCTGGTGGGGATCGGTCTGGGGCTTGCCCGCACGGTGCGATCCCGCGAGGTGCGATGGGGGGCTCCCGTAGTCGCTCTGGGGGCGGCCATCGTCTTTCATGCCGTGCATAACGCCGGCGCCTCGCTGGCGAGCCTGAATTGCCTGGCCATGGGGGTCAGCCTGCTTGCGGATTGGGGCGGCTTCTGGATCGTGGTGGCGATCATCATCCTTTCCTGGCGTCAGGAGAGGCGGTGGATCTGGGAATACCTGGCCGATGAAGGGATCTCGGAGTCGGATCGGCGGGCGGCTCTCTCTGCTCGATGGAGGAGCCGCGTCTGGTTGAGGAGACCGCGTGGAAGCAGAGCGGCGTGGCGGTCGGCTGGGGAGGACTATTATCAGCTCCTGGCCGAGTTGGCTTTTCGCAAGCGACGCCTGGCTCGCCTGGGGGATGAGCCGGGATTGCGAGAGGATATTGCCCGGCTGCGAGCGCAGATACGGGAGGTTCAGAGGCGTAAGGCGTAAAGCGTAAAATGTAAAGCGTAAAGCGTAAAACGTAACAGACAGGAGGCTATCATGGCAAAGCCGAAGGTCTACGTCACCCGTCTGATCCCGGAAGAGGGCCTGAACATGGTCCTGGAGGCGTGCGATGCGGAGGTCTGGGAGGAGGAGCTGCCGCCACCGCGTGAGGTCCTCCTGGAGAAAGTGAAGGGCAAGGATGGATTGTTGTGTCTGTTGACCGACAAGGTGGACGCGGAGTTGATGGACACGGCGGGAACGCTGAAGGTGATCAGCAACTATGCCGTGGGATACGACAATATCGATGTAAAGGCGGCCACCGAGCGCGGGATACCCGTCGGCAACACGCCAGGGGTCCTCACAGATACGACCGCCGACTTCGCGTTCGCGTTGCTGATGGCGGTGGCCCGCCGTGTAGTGGAGGGCGTGGACTACGTGCGCGCCGGTAAGTGGAAGACGTGGGGGCCGCGTTTGCTGTTGGGGCAGGACATCCATGGCGCCACGTTAGGGATCATCGGCTTTGGCCGTATTGGTCAGGCGGTAGCCCGCCGGGCGAAGGGCTTTGACATGAGAATCCTCTATTATGATATCTACCGGCGGGAGGATTTAGAGCAGAGCATGGGCGTGCAGTATGTCGATATGGACACGCTGCTCCGGGAATCCGATTTCGTCACGATCCATACGAGCCTGAACGAGAGCACGTATCATCTGATTGATCGAGAAGCGCTGGAGAAGATGAAACCGACGGCGATCCTGATCAACACGGCGCGCGGCCCGATCGTGGATCCAGAGGCGCTGGCGGAGGCCCTGGAGCAGGGGAAGATCGCCGGGGCCGGGCTGGACGTGACGGAGCCGGAGCCTATCAACATGGACAGTCCCTTGCTCAAGCTCCCCAACTGCGTCATCGTGCCGCATATCGCGTCGGCCAGCGTGGTAACGCGCGGGAAGATGGCGCGCATGGCGGCCGAGAACCTGCTGGCCGGATTGCGCGGCGAGCGGCTGCCCAATTGCGTCAATCCGGAAGTGTACGAGCGTGGATAGGAGAGGGGACCATGCGTCGGATTCGGATCACGGCAGGAAGTGTCTCCGCCGAGGCGGAGTTGAACGACTCGGCGACGGCTGATGCCATCTGGCAGGCCTTGCCGTTGAAGGCCCGGGCCAACACGTGGGGGGATGAGATCTACTTCGGCATCCCAGTACACGTGGGTGAGGAGGATGCCCAGGAGGTCGTGGAGATGGGGGACCTGGGCTATTGGCCGCCGGGGCATGCGTTCTGCATCTTCTTCGGCCGCACGCCGGCCAGCATAGGGGATGAGATTCGCCCGGCCAGCCCGGTGAACGTGTTCGGTAAGGTAGTGGGCGATCCAACCGTCTTCAAAGCCGTACGTGATGGCGAGGAAGTCGTCGTCGAGGCGATCGAGGAGTGAAATCTCCTATGCTAGAGCGTGATCGAGGGACCCGACCTTGCTCCCAAGGTCGGGTCCCTTGCTTTAGAGCGGGAGTTGGTCAGAGATATCATAACGTGGACAAAACAGGAAAAAGGCATTATAATGAATGTAGGTGTCGAACTTCTGTTCTGTTAGGTAGTGAGAGGGGCAATGCCGGAATTTCGAGTGGTCTCGGAGTTTCAGCCGACGGGGGATCAGCCTCAGGCGATCGACAAGCTGGTCGAAGGGCTGCGGAAGGGATATAAACATCAAACTCTGCTGGGCGCTACCGGCACGGGGAAGACCTTCGTCATGGCCAAGGTGATCGAGGCGGTCCAGCGGCCGACGTTGGTCCTGGCCCATAACAAGACCCTGGCGGCCCAGCTATACGCGGAGTTTCGCGAGTTCTTCCCTTATAACGCTGTGGAGTATTTCGTCAGCTACTACGACTACTACCAACCCGAGGCTTATATCCCGCGCACGGATACGTATATCGAGAAGGACGCCCAGATCAACGAGGAGATCGATCGGCTGCGGCTGGCGGCCACCTCCGCGCTCCTGAGCCGACGAGATGTGATCATCGTCTCCTCGGTGAGCTGCATCTATGGCCTGGGAAGCCCGGAGGAGTACGGCCGCGTGGTCGTGACGCTGCGGGTGGGTGAAATGTATCGCCGAAGCACCCTCCTGCGCCATCTGGTCAGCATCTACTACGAGCGTAATGATGCCGTCCTGGAGCGCGGCCGGTTCCGCGTCCGGGGGGACACGTTGGAGATCCAGCCCGCCTACAGTGAATTTGCCTTCCGCGTGGAGTTCTTCGGTGACGAGGTGGAACGGATCACCGAGATCGATCCCCTGACTGGCGAGGTATTGGCGGAACACGACCAGATCGAGATCTACCCGGCCAAGCACTTCATCACGCCGCAGGAGAAGCTGGAGAAGGCGCTGCAGGACATCGAGGAGGAACTGGAGCAGCGGCTGGCGGAATTGCGGGCGGCCGGTAAGCTGCTGGAGGCCCAGCGGCTGGAGCAGCGCACCCGTTACGATATCGAGATGTTGCGTGAGGTGGGATATTGCCCTGGCATCGAGAATTACTCGCGTCATCTCGACCAGCGCCCACCCGGGTCGCCCCCCTGGACCTTGCTGGATTACTTCCCGCCGGACTGGCTGCTGTTCGTGGATGAGTCGCACATGACGATCCCGCAAGTACAGGGGATGTATCGGGGCGATCGCAGCCGCAAGGAGGTGCTGGTGGAGTATGGGTTCCGCCTGCCCTCGGCGTTGGACAATCGCCCGCTCCGCTTCGACGAGTTCGAGGAGCGTATCAACCAGGTCATCTATGTCTCCGCCACGCCCGGCCCATACGAGCGGGAGCACTCGGCGCAGATCGTGGAGCAGATCATCCGGCCCACCGGCCTGGTGGACCCGCGTGTCGAGGTGCGGCCTACCGAGGGCCAGATCGACGATCTAATCAACGAGATCCAGAAGCGGGTCCGCGTGGGCGAGCGCGTCCTGGTGACCACGCTGACCAAGCGCATGGCCGAGGACCTGTCCGACTACCTGGCCGAGTTGGGGATCAAAGTCCACTACCTGCACTCGGAGATCGACACCATCGAGCGGGTGGAGATCCTGCGAGACCTACGGCTGGGCGTATATGACGTAGTCGTGGGGATCAACCTGCTGCGCGAGGGATTGGATCTGCCTGAGGTCAGCCTGGTGGCCATCCTGGACGCGGACAAGGAGGGCTTCCTGCGCTCGGAGACGGCGTTGATCCAGACCATCGGGCGGGCGGCGCGGCACGTGAATGGCACGGTGATTATGTATGCTGATACGATTACGGAGTCCATGCGCCGCGCCATCGACGAGACCAACCGCCGCCGTCGCATCCAGGAGGCATACAATCGTGAGCACGGCATCGAGCCACAGAGCATCATCAAAGAGGTGCGTGATCTGACCGATCGCGTGATGAGCATGCGCATGGCGGCCGAGCCCGCTCCGGTCTATCACGCGGGAGAGAAGCGGGCCGTCACGCCGCGGCTGCCCAAGGATGAGATCGCTCGCGTGATCAAGGACTTGGAGAAGCAGATGAAGCAGGCCGCGGCCGCGTTGGAGTTCGAGAAGGCTGCCGTGCTGCGAGATCAGATCCTCGAGCTGCGACAGCAGATGGCCCTGGAGGACGAGCGGCCCGAGTGGGAGAAAGTGCGAGAGCTGGAGCGGGCCGAACGCAAGCAGCGGTTGGGCGTGGAAAAGTAGCTGAGAAACCCGGAGCCTCTGAGGCTCCGGGTTTCTGGGAGACCC
This sequence comes from Caldilineae bacterium, assembly GCA_011176545.1. Lineage (GTDB taxonomy): Bacteria > Chloroflexota > Anaerolineae > DUEN01 > DUEN01 > DUEN01. The sequence goes on from DUEN01000011.1 coordinate 4,392, forward strand.
CTCGCCTCCGAGGCGATTGCGGCGTGGTGGGGTTTGGCATTGGATCTGCTAGGAGGGAAGAGATGATGGCTCGTTTTATTCTCACCGACTACGTGAATCAGGCCATGGCTTATGCCGTTTACGATAAATTGGAGGACGGGACCTTCGTAGGAAGGGTTCCTCCCTGCAAAGGCGTGGTTGCCTTTGGAACCACATTGCGAGAATGCGAGGAGGAATTACGGTCAACTCTGGAGGATTGGATCCTGGTTGGCCTGAAACTGGGACATCCATTGCCAGTCATCGACGGCATTGACCTGAACAAGGAGCCAGTCCGTGAGCCGGTGGACACCATGTAAACGACGCGATTTTGTTCGCCGCTTGCGTAAACTTGGCTTTGAAGGGCCATATTCGGGGACTCGCCACCAGTTCATGGTGTATGGGCAACATCGATTGGCGATCCCGTCGAACGTCGAGTTCTCCGTGCCCCAACTACGCATGATGATTCGTGAGGTTGAGAGGATTATTGGGCGTCAACTCAGCTTGGAGGAGTGGCGTAACCTTTGAGCGAAGGAAAGTCTATTGATCTTCGCATGGCGAAAGCAACATGTGGCCGTGTCACTCGTTTCGGATAAGCCTCTAGAACCAACGTAGGGGCGACCTGCAGGTCGCCCCTACAGAACCCTGCCGTTTCCTGAAGACCAGGGTTCATATGTTGCTTTATCTAAGCGAAGATCTATAAGATCCCAAGTCTCTGAGAGCATACACTAAATGGGGTATAAGGAGTGGATTGGCGGGAATACATTACAACGGATCCGATGGTTTGCCATGGGAAAGCCTGTATCAAAGGTACGCGCATTCCGGTTTCCGTAGTCTTGGATAACCTGGCAGCGGGATTGACCTGCGAAGAAATCCTGCAGAGCTATCCTGCTCTCACGCGGGAAGCGATCCAGGCGGCCATCGCCTACGCGGCCGATTTGGCCAGTGAGCGCATTGTTGCTTTGCCCGTATAGTCTCCGAGGGTAAGGAGATACATGGTGTCGGATCGGTCCTATCGAGAGTATCAAACCGTTATTGCCCAAATGGTAAGCGACAAGGGGATTCGTCAGGCGGCCGCGAGCGTTCACAACAGCGATCGATTCCGGTGGGATGCGAAGAGGCGGCGCTGGCTGGCCACTCCCTGCCCGGGATGCACAGTGATCACGCCACCGTTCCTGGAGGAGACGGCCAACGTGGCCACATACGCCCGGCTGGGGGATATCCAGCAGGCGCTCGTGCAGGGGGCTGGCGCGACCGTCCTGGCGCCGGTCCCTGTCTCCAGCTTCCACCTGACGGTGGCCGACCTGGTGTGGGGCGATACGTATCTCCGACAGAACGATCTGCCCGGCTACGAGGGGAGGTTGATCGCGGCGATCACCGATGTCTTCCAGCATAATGGTCGCTTGGCCGACGAGGCGATTCCGGCCCTCTTGCGAGGCGTCACCGCGTTCGTGTCGGGTATCGTGGCCGTTGTCGATTTCCCGAACGAGACCGATTACGTCCGGCTGTGCGCCCTGCGTGCCGCCATCTATGAGGATAAGCGGCTGCAGGCGCTGGGCGTATATCCGACGGGGCCATTCACCGGTCACATCACCCTGGCGTACGTGAGTGGCCTGAAGGGCGAGGAAGACCGCGAGCGGCTGGCGGATACGCTGACCGCATTGAATCGGGAGTACTTCGAGCAACCGATCCCTTTCTCCCTGGTTCGAGCGGAATTCCGTCGATTCGCCGACATGTCGGCTTATCATAGGGCCCCGGACTGGCCGATCTTTCACTTCACATGCAACACGCAACACGAGAGGAGTCCTCATGCCCAACATTCCCATTGCATTACAGATGTACACCGTTCGTGACGTAGCAGAAACGGATTTCATCGCCGCGCTGCGGCAGGTGGCGGAGATCGGATACACGGGCGTCGAGTTGGCGGGCACATTCGGCCTGTCAGCGGGCGAGCTCAAGGCTGCCCTGGACGATTTGGGGCTCAAGGTGGCCGGCAGCCACATCGGCCTGGACATGCTGGAGGAGGACCTCGCCAGCGTCATTGAATACAACCAGCTCATCGGTAATCCGTACATTGTCGTGCCTGCAGTGCCGGGGGATCGACGGCGGACGCTGGACGACTGGCGTCGCCTGGCGGAACTGCTCAATCGGATCGGCCGGGAGGTAAAGCAGGCCGGGATGCAGTTCTGCTATCACAACCATGCCTTCGAGTTCGAGACCTTCGATGGCAAATGCGCCTTGGACTGGCTATACGAGCTGACGGATCCAGATCTGGTCAAGGCGGAGATAGATGTCTATTGGGTTCAGTACGCGGGACAAGATCCGGTCACGTACCTGCGCAAATACGCCGATCGACTGGTACTGGTCCATTTGAAAGACATGGAGCCCGGGGACGAGCGCTTCTTCGCCGAGGTGGGTGAGGGCGTCATCGAATGGCCGCCCATCTTCGAGGCCTCGGAGGCGGCCCATGTGCAGTGGTACGTGGTCGAACAAGATCGCTGTCGCCGTCCTTCCATGGAGAGCGCCCGCATCAGCCTCCAAAACCTGAGGGGGATGGTCTCCAATCTCTAACCCCCAATCTCCAAATCATCCACCCAACCCCGGGACCGAAAACGGACGAGGGTAGAAGCATGAGCGCACCGATAGGGAAGGTAAAGCAGATCGATATCGATCAGGAGATGCAGCAGGCGTACCTGGACTACGCCATGAGCGTCATCGTGGCCCGGGCATTGCCCGATGTGCGCGATGGGCTGAAGCCGGTCCAGCGACGGATCCTGTACGCCATGCATGACATGGGGCTGACTCACGACAAGCCCTACAAGAAGTCCGCGCGCATCGTGGGTGAGGTCTTGGGGAAATACCATCCCCATGGCGACGCGGCCGTGTACGACGCCATGGTGCGTATGGCGCAGGATTTCTCCATGCGCTATCCCCTGGTGGACGGCCAGGGCAACTTCGGCTCCATCGATGGCGACAGCGCGGCGGCCATGCGGTACACGGAGGCCCGGCTGGCGGAGATGGCCCGCGAGATGCTGGCCGATATCGATAAAGATACGGTGGACTTCGTGCCCAACTTCGATGGCAGCCTGCAGGAGCCATCCGTCCTGCCTGCCCTGCTGCCCAATCTCCTGATCAACGGCTCCTCGGGGATCGCGGTGGGTATGGCGACGAACATCCCCCCGCACAACCTGGGCGAGGTGTGCGACGCCGTGGCCTACCTGATCGATCGGTACGACGAGGTGGATGAGGTCACGGTGGACGAGCTGATGCGCTTCATCCAGGGGCCCGACTTTCCCACCGGCGGCATCGTCTACCGATACGGCCGTGATCCCTCGGCCCTGAACGGGAACGGCACCAAAGGGGAGGAGACGGACGTCATCGCGGCCGCGTATGCCCAGGGGCGGGGGCGCTTCGTGGTCCAGGCCAAGGCCCACATCGAGGAGATGAGCCGCAGCCGGCATCGCATCGTCATCACCGAGCTGCCTTACCAGACGAACAAGACGCGCCTAATCGAGCGCATCGCCGAGCTAGTGCGGGAGGGCCGCCTGGAAGGGATCACAGACCTGCGGGATGAGTCCGATCGGCAGGGGATGCGCATCGTCATCGAGCTGACCCGCACGGTGGACCCGCGGGAAGTTCTGGCCCAGTTGTTTCGCCTGACCCCCATGCAGCAGACCTTCAGCGTCTCCCTGCTGGCCCTGGTGGACGGCGAGCCCCGTCTCCTGTCCCTGAAGCGCATGTTGCAGCTCTACATCGAGCATCGACGGGAGATCATCCGACGCCGCTCTGAGCATGATCTCCAGCGCGCGCGAGAACGGGCACACATCCTGGAGGGGTTGCTCATCGCGTTGGACCATCTCGATGAGGTCATCGCCACCATCCGCCGTTCGCCCGACGCGGAGACGGCTCGCGGCCGCCTGATGCGTAAGTTCAAGCTCACCGAGATGCAGGCGCAGGCCATCCTGGACATGCAGCTTCGCCGGTTGGCCCGGTTGGAGCGGAATCGCATCAAGGAGGAGTACAAGGAGAAGCTCAAGCTCATCGCCTACCTGGAGGATCTGCTGGCGCACCCGGCCAAGATCCTGGCGTTGATCCGTGAGGAGGTCGTCGAGCTCAAGAAGAAATACGGCGATCCCAGGCGCACGCAGATCGTGGCCCGCTCCAAGGGCGCGCTGACGGCGCGAGACCTGATTGAGGATCGGCCGGTATGGGTGACGATCAGCTCGGATGGCACGGTGACCCGATTAGCGGCCGAGAAGGCGACGAAGACCGCGCTCCGGAAGGCTACGGGAGGCGTCGATGTCGCCCTGTTGGCGACCAACACCCGCGATGAGCTGCTCCTGTTCACGGCCGATGGGCGCATGGCTCGGGTGGGCATCCATCGTATCCCGGAGGGGAGCGAGGTTCATTGGGCTGACCTGTGTGATCTAGGCCGGCGGGATCGGGTCACGGCCGCGCTGGCGATGCCGCGCTTCGATAAGCCGCCATCCGATGCTTATCTGGCGTTGGCCACGCGGGCGGGACAGATCAAGCGGGTCGCCCTGAGCGAGGTCCTGGCGGCCGTCGGCACGCCGCCCGTGATGAACGTCGATGCCGAGGATGAGCTCAGTTGGGCTCACGTAGTGCACGAGGCTGACGAGGTTATCGTGGTCACAGGGAAGGGGCGGGCGATCCGCTTCAAGGTCGCCGAGGTGCGGCCGACGGGATTGCTGGCTGGCGGAGTTGGGGCCATCAAGCTGCAGGACGGCGATCAGGTGGCCGCGTTTGGGGTAGTGGCGGGTAAGGGGGCGTTATTGACGATCACCGCGGCCGGATACGCCAAGCGCTCGCCCATGGAGGAGTTCCCCACGCAGGGCCGTTACGGTCAAGGCGTCATCGCTCATAAGATCACCGACAAGACGGGCCCAGTGGTGGGGGCGGCCGTGATCGCACGCGGCGCGGGTCCGCTGGCTGCGGTCACGGAGAAAGGGGTCTCGAAGCCGCTGGCTCCCCGCGATGTGCCTGAGATGGGGCGCAACACCCAGGGGAAGAAGGTGCTCTCGCTGGCTCAGGGAGATACGGTGAGGGCCTTGCTTCCGCTGGTCGGCGCCGGTGAGCTCGCAGAGGAGGAATCAGAGCCGTCACCTGCCCCTCGACGACGAGCCAGGGCTGCTTCTAAGGCTACTACGGAGAGCCGTCGAACAAGTACGAAGGCCAAGGCCAAGGCATCAACCAAGTCGGCCGCGAAGGCCACATCCAAACGGGCTCAAAAGGCCACGTCGAAATCCAAGGCCAAGGCGGAGAAGAAGAGCGCGTCAGCGAAACCAGCGGAGTCGAAGTCCGCGAAGGCGAAAACTAAGAAGACAAAACGCGATCAATCCGCTGCCGCGACCAAGGAGAAAAAGACGGCACAGAAGAGCAGCCGTCGAAAGGCTGAGAAAGCCGTGGATGCAAAAGCGCAAGACACGACCTCCACCGCGAAGGAGAAAGAGACCAAGCGCACCAAGCGACGCAAAGTGGCGCTCGTTACCTCCGTTCCCCAGATCCGGCAGAAGAAGTGATCGCCGGATCTCTACGATAGGAGATCCGTACCTCACTGCCTCGCTCATACAGTAGGGGCGACCGGCCGGTCGCCCCTACTTTGTGCGTCGCCTATATTTGTCGCGTGTGCCAATATGAGCGAGGCGCTTGAATTGATGCCTATGGGGCGATTCACGAATCGCCCCCATTATTGAGTGCCTACGTTAAGAAGTAAGCCAATACGATCAACAAGGCCATGAGCGCTGCAGCCACGATGAAGAGACGGCGCAGGTCCTGGATCACGTAGTAATATTCTTTGGCGAAATCCACCGTCGCCGCGGGTGCACTGCTTTGCGCCTGCGAAGGAGATGTCTCTTTGCGTGCTTGGGCCGCGGCGGGAGGTCTGGGCCGCGCGGCCGTTCGCTTGCGAGTGTAACGCTGTGGTCGTCCTGCCTTAGCCTTACGCGGCCGCCGTGATCGCTTAGCCATGGGATCCTCCGAATTGAGAATGACGTGCCCATTATAATCCGCGCCGTGACGGCGGTCAATTACGACGCATACGTCGGATCGCCGTGTCCCATAGAAGAGATGCCTCTTCCACCCGCAAGAGAACTGTCGCGATCCCGTAGACGGCCAAAGCCAGGAGGCCGCCCGCCGCGACGACCACGAGATCAGCCCATAGCATCCCCACCGGCAACGAGGACTCTATCTCGAGTAACGCGCGCCACACCAGCACTCCCATCAGCGCGGCGGCGCCGGCCGATCGCGCCGCGGCCCAGAGGATCCCCTGATCCCCCAGCCCGCCTATGCGACGGTGCAGCAACACCAGCATGATGAGGGCGTGCGCCATGTGCTTGGTCGAGTCGGCCAGCACCAGCCCCAGATATCCCATCGGTTCTAGCAGGGCCAGCGCGGCCACCAGATAGACTCCTACCGAGATCACCCCTACCGTCGCTGGCGTCAACGTATCTTGCTGCGCGTAGAAGGCATAGTTTAACGGCCAATCCACCGCGGCGAAGATGAGACCCAGCAGATAGAGCCGCAGCGCGGCCACCACCGCGGCCGTGTCCTCCGGCCGAAACGCGCCATGCTCGAAGATCAGACGCACCATAGGGGTGGCCATCACCCAGAGACCGACGGTAGCCGGCAGGATCAGATAGAGCAGGAGTCGCAGGGCTCGTCCCAGCGTTTGCCGATAGCCATCCCAGTCCGCCGCGACGGCCAGCTGGGAAAGGGAAGGAAGGGAGGCGATGGAGATGGCGACGGCCACCAGTCCATGGGGAAACTGGATCAGCGTGGTCGCGTTCTGCATCCAGGCCACGCTGTTGGGTCCCGTCCGGGATGCCAGATTCCCATCGATGGTGACCTGGATCTGGCTGATGATCATGCCCGCGCCGATGGGGAGATAGAGCTGTACGACACGCCGCAGGGCCGGGTGGCGCCAGTTGAAGCTCGGGCGCAGTCGAGCGTCACGCAGGCCCAGCATCTGGATGGCGAGCTGGCCGAGGGAGCCCACGAACACGCCTAACGCCAGGCTATAGACGTCAATCCGACCAGCCAGCAAGACGATCGTGATGACGATGCCCAGGTTGAAGGCCGCCGCGCCGAAGGCGGGAAAAGTGAACCGCTTCAGCGCGTAGAGCAGCCCCATGAACACCCCGGCCACGCCGAGGAAGAGCACCGCCGGGGCCAGGATGCGCAGGAGGCGCGTGAGCAGGGAGAGGAGCTCTGGATCGAACCCGCCACCGAGGACCCACGCCACCTGCGGCGCGAACAACTCCAGGAGGAGTACCAACAGTGCCAGCAGAGCGCTTAAGACGCTGAGCAACACCGACGCGGCCGGCCACAGCTCACGGCGCCGTTCGGGACGGGCGTAATCGCTCAGCACTGGCACCAGCGCTGCGCTGAGCATGCCGCCGATGAGTAAATCGTAGATCATGAGCGGCACCCGGCTGGCCAACCGAAACGCGCTCACCGGCCCCGTCGCCCCGAACAGGTCAGCGATCAGCGTCTCCCGCACGAGGCCGAGCGCCCGGCTGGTCACGCTGCCCAGCGCCAGCACGCTCGCCGATCGGGCTAGATCGCTCGCGGCCGCCTCCGAGGTGCTCGCCGGCGCGCTGACTAGCTCACTCATGGCCCTCGGCGTCCCTCGCGCGCTCGACGATGCGTCGAATCAGCGCGGTGGTGGAGTAGCCTGGCAGATAGGGCAGATAGCGGACATCCGCGCCGACCGCGCGGGCGGCCTCCAGCTCGGGTGGGCGCTTCCCGCCCGGCCGCCCCCAGTCGCCGCCTTTGACGTAAATCTCAGGACGTAGCGCCCGGACCAGATTGATGGCCGTATCCTCCTCGAAGATGACGGCCAGGTCAACGGCAGCCAAGGCGGCTACCAGGGCCGCGCGCTCCTCCGCGGGGATCAGGGGACGCCCCGGCCCTTTCAGACGGCGCACGCTGGCATCCCCGTTGATGCCCACGATGAGCACGTCGCCCAGCGCTCGCGCTCGCGTCAGGTAATCGACATGTCCCATGTGCAGCAGGTCGAAGCACCCGTTGGTCAGGACGACGATCTTCCCGGCCGCCCGCCAATCCTCTCGCCGCCTAACGGCCTCGGTCAGCGTCACCACGTCACCCACGGTTGGCACCTCCGAGCGGCATTGTACCCGATGGGACGGAGGGAAGCAATTGAGATGTGGTGTCCGGTCGATTGACATGAAACCTGACTTCCGATATACTGCTTTTCTGATAGATAGATTTACGGAGGTGCATCGTGACGGATACGATGGTGTTGCGGATCTCGAGTCGCGGGGTGGTGACTCTCCCGAAGTCCTTGCGTCAGGCTTATCATCTACGCCCTGGTGATATGCTGACGTTGCTCGACCTTGGAGGCGTGTTCGTGCTCAGCCCGCGTCGTTCAGAGGTCGATGCGCTGGCCGATCGCATCACCCAGGCTCTTATCGAGCGTGGCGAAACCCTGGAGGACATGTTGCAGGCCTTGCGGGAGGAGCGCGAGCGATATGCCGACCAGGATTAGCGTCTTCCTCGACACGAGCACTCTCTTCGCGGGCATCTGGTCCGCCGAGGGAGGCGCTCGCATGATCCTAAAGTTGGGCGAGGCCGAGGCTATCCGCTTGCTGGTCAGTTCCCAGGTGCTCGAAGAGATGGAGAGGGCACTGCGTCGGAAGGCGCCCGCTTTGTTGGGCTTGTTAGCGATGCTGCTGGATCGCAGTCGAGTGGAGGTGCTCCCTTCACCTACGCCTCAGCGGGTGAAGGAGAGTCAGGCACTCGTAGGGCATCCGGGCGATGCTCAGGTGCTGGCGGCGGCTTGGGACGCACACGCGGACTACTTCGTCACGCTGGGTCGGGAGCATTTCTTGGAGAATACCGCCTTGCAGGAGGCCATCCCGTTCCCAATGGGCACTCCGGGCGATTTTCTAGCCTGGTATCGGGCGTATCTCTCCAAGAAGGCCGCGGATTAGTTAGGATTGCTCATAATTCTACCTCCCGCTTGAATTGCTCCCAATATCGCGTGACCAATGACTCCAGCTCGGCCGGATACTCGAACTCGTACCTCCTCGCCAGCTCGCGGCCGACGCGTCCCGCTTCCTCGTTCAGGATCTCTATGGCCTCGCAGATCTCGGCCCTGGAACGCAGGGGCTGGCCGATCGCCTGCAGGATCCGATCCCCGAACGCGTCCTGTAGCGTCCGGACGATGGGCGTCAGCGTGTGGATCGTCCCACGCCGCAGGTCCCCGCAGTCGTCGCCGGTGGCGAGGATGTAATACAATCTCAACATGAGGCTATGGGCGTATTGAAGCCCAGTCAGGATCAGCAGATCGAGGCCACGGGCCAGGACCTTGCGATGCTTGTGAGCGTTCAGCCAGTAGGATTCCAGGAGCTCCTGAACGATCCACGCCCGGGCAGGCCAGGCGAGGGGGAGCTCTTCCCTCTCGGCCTGAGCCAGGATATCCCGGAGTTCCTGGTCTCGGCAGCCCAAGATGAGCCGCGGCTCAGGGGAAAAGCGGACGTCGGCCGGCTGGATGTGCAGATCGTAGATGTCGCCGGTATCGAGCAGGAGATGGTGCACATAGAACCGCTCGCCGAAGCGGGAAAAGCCGCTGGCCAGACAGCGCCCATCGAACAGGGCATCCCAGTTCGGCTCCAGCCACTCCGATAGCGCTTCAGGCGTGACCGCGATGAAGAGGTCCACGTCGCTATACGGATCGGCCTCCCCTGTAGCCAGGCTACCTCCCACCCAGATGGCGATGACGTCATCCCGCGCCCATAAGGTCTGCGCTACATGCTTGAGGAATTGGCTCTGCGGCAGGTCGGGCAGGATGTCGAGGTCCAGACGCTCTCGTTTCCCCATGATCCGCTAACCCTTATCGTCGTAGGCTTTCCAACATCCCCATCAGCTTATACTTGCGCTTGTGACGGCGGGTGAGTTGCTCCAGGTAATCCCGCCATTCCTCCTCGCGGCCGGCAGCCTGATAAGCCGCCCGGGCCTTCTCCAGCCAGCGTACGACAAGGGACGGCCGTTCCTTGATCGTCTCCGGGGCGTGGATACAAGTCAGCAGCGTGGCCACGATGTGCTTGCACCAGCCGCCCCAGTCGTACGGGCAACTACAGGAGGCCTCGCGGATGCCGTCTGCGTCGAAGTGATGCGCACCTGATAAGGATCGCTCATCTCTCTGTCATGGCAGGTGCAACGCACTTTGGAAGTGCGTTGCACCCGCTTATCGCTCCCAGGCATTCAGATAGGTCTTCAGTTCCTCTGGTAACTGTCTCTCGGCCGAGAGATCCGCCACGAAGTCCCGGTAGCTCTGGGGCGAGGGAAAAAGTTGCTGAACGAAATCACGATCGACCAGCGTCCCGCGGCGTTCTCCTATCCACTCCAGGTGGTAGAAATGACCTGGAAGATAAGGTGGGCGTTGAGCCGGCATAGACTTTTCTCCGTCAGTACAGGTGTGACAAGACAGGTGCAACGCACCTTCAAGGTGCGTTGCACCTACTCGAGTTCAGCCTCCTCCAGTCTGCCGCTCCGCTTCCTGACGTGCCGCCTCCTTGACTCTCGCCCAAAATTCTGCCACCTCTTGGCCTAACGCTACAACACTGGCATCCACGATATGTTCATCGAAAGAGACAGATGGGTCCAAACCAAGGTAGTGGAAAACTAGCATTTCGTAGATGTCGGTCTCGTGTTTCCGAGAACGTCCCTGAGCCCATGCTTTTAACTTCCCGATGATTACATCCTCTGGGGCTGCACACCAGGCATCAAATGGCTCCTGACCTGGGGCCTCTATTCGCTGACGAACGCGACGAGCCAGAACCTGCCGGTACTCAGGATGCATCGTCACCGGCAAGAGATCGGCTTTCTCTCCGCGAGATGTATCGATGATATTAAACATGATCCCCAGGCGAATGGAAGTGCGCATCTGTTCCGGGTCGGCGTAGTATCGCGGTGAGGGATAATGGTATGCCAATGCCAGGATGTGCTCCTCCGAGAGGTCAACGACGATGTCGATGTCGAACGTAGTGCGGGTGATGCCGTAGACAGTAGCCGCAAAGGCTCCGATGATGGCATAGGGGGCTTTGATGGCCTCCAGAGTGTGCAGGATGTCTATAAACAGGCTAAGGTCCGGCTCGCGTTTGGTCGGCACGGGCGATCTCCTCGAGGAACTTGAGCGCCAGTTCGCGCTCTGAGGCATCCGGGTATTGGCGCCGCAGTCGGCCCCAAATGAGGCCACGGGCCAGTGCCTGCGCCTCCAGCATCACGCGTACGCGCTGGCCGGGTCGCAACCGCGCCAGCAGCCGCATCTGCACGATATCCACCGGATCAAAACGCCAAGGATGTGGAGCCTTCGGCTTTTGATTCATGATCTGCCTTTCTGTTGGGCCCTCATCCCCCGAGCGAGTGAGGGATGATACCTCCTGATATATTCGTCGTCGATAACGACGCTGACTCGCATGCCTCGCCTCCGGTACAGATACTACCTGATACACATATTGTAGCACGTTTAGTGATGGTTGAAACTGAAGGCCTGCTGCGATGACCTACATCTCACCGCGGACGTCGTAGAGAGCGCCTGGTCCAATCAATTGCGCGAATCGGGCGAGCGGGGCGGTTGCCCACCCAGGATGGCTGTGATCCCGCCATCCACGTAGATGGTCTGCCCGGTGATGTATTCCGCCGCTTGGCTGCACAGGAACAACACCGCGGCGGCCACGTCGATCGGCTGTCCCACCCGGCCCCATGGGATCGGCTTGCCCCACGCCTCGGGATCATATGTGGGATCCTCCCAAAACCGCTCCACCTCGATGGCACCCGGGCTGATGTTGTTGACCGTGATCCGATACGGCGCCAGCTCCTGCGCCATGCCCATGGTGAGTAGCTTCAGCCCGCCCTTGGTGGCCGCGTAGTGGGTGAAGCGGGGCACCGTTCGCGCCCCGTGCACCGAGCCGATGTAGATGATCCGGCCGCCTTCACCCTGGCGGACCATCACCCGGGCGGCCGCCTGGCCGCACAGGAACGCGCCCTTCAGGTTGACGCCATGGGTGAGATCCCACACCTCCTCGGTCAGCTCCAGGAACGGGACCGGGATGGTGATGCCCGAGTTATTCACCAGGATGTCCAGCCGCCCGAACTCGGCCACGACGGCGTCCACCATGGCGTTCACCTGGGCCGATTGCGAGACGTCCGCCTGCACGGTCATGGCGCGGCCGCCCGCCTGCCGGATGGCCTCCACGACCTCCTCGGCCCCCTCCGCGCTGCGATGATAATGCGCGGCGACCCAGGCGCCCGCCTCGCCCAGCGCCCGCGCCAGCCCCTTGCCGATGCCGCGGCCGGTCCCGGTTACCAAAGCGACCTTACCGCTCAGATCCACATGGAGATCCATATCATCCCTCCGCTCCCAATTCAGCGATCATCCGATAATAGGGTAGCCCATCGTCGCCTCGAAAGGCTTCGATGCGCACAAATCCGTGCCGTTCGTACAGGCGCCACGCTCGCTCGTTGTCCGTTACCACGGTGAGAAATACCCTGGAAAGATTCCGCCTGTGAGCCTCCTTCATCAGGCGATCCATTAGAGCGTTCCCCAGCCTCATGCCCTGGTACGCGTCGGCGACGGCCAGCCCGAGCGTGGGCTGGGACGTATCGAGATGCCATAGAAAGCCCCATCCTACGATCTCGCCGCCAGTTACGGCGATCAAATCGAACTTGCGATCGCGCTCGGGGTGGTTATCGCGAACGATCCCCTCACAGACCTCCGGCGTGGTCTCCCATCCCAGCGGCCGGAACGTGCGTCTCGAATGCCAGCTCAGCCCATTATAAAACGCGGCCAGCGCCTCCGCATCTCCAGAGGCCAGCCGACGTATCTTCACGGAAGGTCGAGGCTCCATCTTGCTCAAGAGATTAAGGGATCTTCGACTTCGGATCGCTTATCCAGCCCGGTATCATGAGCACGGTTATGCCTCGCGAGGCGCGGCCTGAGGCTGCGTCCTCCCGTTGCCGCCCGCCCGCTCGGCCAGCGGCACGGTCATGAACCCCATGGTATACAGGCGATAATAGGCGCCGCGCCTGGCCAAAAGCTCCTCGTGAGTGCCTTTTTCGATGATGCGGCCATGCTCCAGGACCACGATCTGGTCGGCTCGCACGATGGTGCTCAGCCGGTGAGCGATCACGAAGGAAGTCCGACCCTTCAACAGCCGGGCCATCGCCTCCTGGATCAGCCGCTCGGTCTGAGTATCGATGCTGGAAGTCGCCTCATCCAGGATGAGGATGCGTGGATCGGCCAGCAGCGCCCGGGCGAAGGCGATCAACTGCCGTTGGCCCACAGACAGGATGGCGCCGCCCTCCTCCACCTGCGTGTAATAGCCGCTGGGGAGACGCTCGATGAACTCATGCGCTCCGATCGCCTTGGCGGCCTCGATGACCTCCTCATCGGAGGCGTCCAGACGGCCGTAGCGGATGTTGTCCATCACCGAGCCGCGAAACAGGAACGTCTCCTGGAGCACGATGCCCATCTGGCGCCGCAGCGAGGCAATGTCCACGTCCCGTATGTCATATCCGTCGATCAGGATCCGGCCGGAGCTGATCTCGTAGAAGCGGCCTAACAGCGAGACCAAGCTGCTCTTCCCCGCGCCGGTGGCTCCCACGAGGGCCACCATCTGCCCCGGCTCGACGTGTAGGTTGATATCCTGGAGTACGGGGACTCCCTCCTCATAGGCGAAGGAGACGTGATCGAAGATCACCTCACCCCTGATCGGCGGTAGCTTGATGGCTCCAGGCTTGTTCTGGATCTCGGGCGGGCGGTCTAGCAGGTTGAAGATGCGCTCGCCAGCGGCCATGGCCAGCTGAAGCGTGTTATAGCGCTGTGCCAGATCGCGGATGGGGTTAAAGAAGCGGTCGATGTAGAGGATAAAGGCCACGAGCACGCCAGGCGTGATCTGCTCGCCCAGGACGGCCGAGCCGCCGAAGCCGATGGCCAGCGCGATGGCCGTGGATCCCAGGAAGTCGATGGCGGGGAAGAAGAGGGCGGACAGTCGGGCGGCCTTGAGCTGAGCGTTCAGGAAGTTACGGTTGACCTCCTCCACGAAGCGCTTCAGGTTTAGCGCCTCCCGAGTGAAGGCCTGGACCACGCGCACGCCCTGGATGTTCTCCTCCAGATAGGCCAGCAGCCGGCCGTTGTAGTATCGGACCCGCCGCCAGTTATCGCGGGCGCGCACCCGCCAGATGGCCGTGATCAGGAACATCACCGGCAGGACGGTGAACGTGATGAGCGAGAGGTAAGCATTCAGAGAGACCATGGCGATGACGATGCCCACTAGCATGAACAGGTCGGCGGCCGTCCCCACGATGGCCCACGTCACCAGGTCCTGCAGCCGATTCACGTCAGAGGTCACCCGGGACATGAGCACGCCCACGTCCGCCCGATCGAAGAAGCTGAGCGATTGTCGCTGCAGGTGCTCGAACAGTTCCCTGCGGATCTGATAGATGGCCATCTGGCCGGCCTCGGCCACGATGGCGACCTGGCCAGCGCGCGCCAGCCAGGCGACGATGTTCACGCCCACGTAGCCTGCCACCAGCCAGCGCAGGAGCGGGATATCCCCTCGGGCGATGGCGTTATCCAGCGCCATCTTGATGAGATACGGCCCGGTGAGAGTGGCCCCCGTGACGAGCCCCATCAGCAGGAGCGCCAGCGCCATCTGGCGCCAGTAGGGCTTCACGTAGCCGAGGAGCCGGCGGGCGATGCGGCTGTCATACTGTTTGAATTGAAGTTGCTCCGGTAACTCGAAGTCCAGCTCTTGAGCTTCCCTCGATGAGAAGAGCCGTTTCAGCCAGGCTTTCATCATACCTGACCTCCTTTGGCGGCAGGCTCCGTGCGGGCGATCGCCGCCGCGGCCTCCTCTTGATCTCGCAGTTGGAGGTCGTAGATCTCCCGGTAGGGGCCCGGCTCGCGTAGCAACTCCTCGTGCGTCCCGCGCTGCACGATGCGGCCGTGATCCAGCACCAGGATCTGGTCCGCGTTCTTCACCGTGGTCAGCCGCTGCGCGATGATGAACGAGGTGCGGCCGTGCATCAACGTCGCCAGTGCCTGTTGGATCTTGTACTCCGTTTCCGTGTCCACGCTGGATGTCGAATCGTCCAGGATAAGGATGCGTGGGTTCATCAGGAGTGCCCGGGCGATGGCGATGCGCTGGCGTTGCCCGCCCGAAAGGGTGATGCCGCGCTCGCCCACCATGGTGTCATACCCGTCGGGGAAGGATATGATGAACTCATGGGCATGGGCGGCCTTGGCCGCCGCGATGATCTCCTCCTCGCTGGCGTCCGGACGGCCATAAGCGATATTCTCGCGGATGGTGGTGGCGAAGAGCAACGTATCCTGGAGCACGACGCCGATCTGGCGACGCAACGATCGTAACGTGACCTCTCGGATGTCATAACCATCGACGGTGATGCGTCCCTCCGTCACGTCATAGAAGCGCGGGATCAGGTTGATCAGGGTGCTCTTGCCGGAGCCAGTATGCCCCACGAGTGCGATGATCTCCCCCGGTCGGGCTTCGAAATCGATGTCCTCCAGGGTAGCTCGCTTGTCGTCGGGATATTTGAAGTGGACACGCTCGAAGCGCACGTATCCCTTGATGGGGGGAAGCTCGATCGCGTTTGGCGCGTCCTTGATCTCTGGCTCGGTATCCAGCACCTCGAAGATCCGGTCTCCGGCCGCCAGCGCCTCCGCTGTCAGGTTGACGATGAAGCCCAGCCGCTGCACGGGCATGGCCAGCATGAGCACATAGCCGTTCACTGCGACCAGGGTCCCCAAGGTCACCTCGCCGCGGGCGACCATGGGCCCGCCGAACCATAGGATGAGGGCCGTGCTACATGAGATGAGGAACATCATGAAGGGGAAGTTCGTGCCCCAGAAGCGGATGGCGCGCAGGCGCAGCCGCATGTACTCCCGATTGGTCTCGTCGAACTTCTGCATCTCATAAGGCTCGCGGGCGAAGGCCCGCACCACCTGGGCGCCGGTGAGGTTCTCCTGCAGCACGCTGCTCACCTCGGCGAATTGCTGTTGGACCTGACGCCACAGCGGTCGCATGTGGCGGGCGAAGTAGAGCACGAAGGCCGCCAGTAAGGGAATGGGGATCAGCGCGATGAGGGCCAGCCGCCAGTTCATGCGTAACAGGATGGCGATGATCCCGCCCAACAGGAGCAGGATATTGAGGGCGTCCAGGAGCCCCATGCCGATGAACCGCTGTATGGAGTTCACATCCTCCGCGGTACGCGACATGAGCTGTCCCGTCTGCGCGCGAGTGTGGAATGAAAAGCTCAAACGCTGGATGTGATCATAGAGCTGGTTGCGGATATCATAAGCGACCAGCTGGGAGAGGGCCTGGACGCCATAGCGTTGCCAGTAGGCGAAGACGGTTCTCACCAGGCTGATGGCGACCACGAAGAATGCGGCTTGGATGAGGAACCGGTGATCGCCGCGGGTCAGGCCGATATCAATGACTTGTTTGACCAGCCAGGGGATGATCAGGTTGAGTCCGGTGACAACGAGCAGGGAGACATATGTGAGGATGAGGCGCCTGCGATGGGGACGTAGATAAGAGATCAATCGAACGAGCGTATTCATGGTGAGCCTTGTCCCGTTAAGTCACGTTCCCTCTCCGTGACGGTTTTGGCGCGATCCAGCGCGCGGGCATGATAACACCACCTTTCAGCTACGTCAATTGTCGCATCAAAGGTTGTCAATCTTTCGTTGCAGGAAGGGGACCATCTCCCTCGAGCTGGCTGAGCGCGTCCAGGGCCATGAAGATGTTGGCCACGCTGGCCAGGCTGTTGATCTCGCCGCGTCGCGCCATGGCAGCGACTTCCTCCACTGGCAGGAGGAGCACATCGATGCGCTCCGTGGGGTCGAGGTGTTGCGTCCCGTCGCCCGTTACCCCCGTGGCGAGGAAGAGATGGGCCGGCGTCGCCCCTCGATTACTGTCGATCACCGGGCTGCCAAGATGTCGCCATTGGCCGCCGTGAAGGCCAGTCTCTTCCGCCAGCTCCCGTTGCGCGCAGGTCAGGGGGTCCTCCCCCTCGTCCAGATAGCCTGCTGGCAGGTCATATGCCGCGCGGCGCAGGCCATGCTTGTACTGGCGCACCAGGGGCACGCGACCGTCCTCCGTCACCGCGAAGACCATCGCGTAGGGCCGCGTCTCCGCCAAGAGATAGCCGTTGATCCGGTATCCCGAGGGTAAGACCACGTCCTCCTCCCACAGGATCAGCCAGGGTCTCCGATCGAGCAGGAGGTCCCGTCGGACCGTCCTCCACGCGCCTTCAGAGATGTCGTCTGGATGACTTGACATAGGGATGCCTCGCGCTTAGAGTATAACCCAGTTGTAGGGATGGGTGGTCTCTCTGTTTAGTGTTGGTGAGCCTCCAGGAGGTTGTCTTGCAGGAGGTCATGGTGCATCTTCCCGCTCGGCTTACCCCGCTTTTCCTGGTCATCATCCTCGTGTTGGCCTCGGTTGTCAACATCGGGGCGGCACCGATGCCGCAGGAAGATGTTCACGTCGTGCGTCCGGGGGAGACGTTATTTACCATCGCACAGCGCTATGGCGTCTCCGTGGACGAGATCGTGCAGGTCAATCACCTGGCCAATCCTAATGCCATCTATGTCGGACAGAAGCTGCGTATCCCTCGCTCCGGCGAGGCCGCGTCCTCTGAGGGGGAGGAGGCTCCGGGTGTGCACATCGTTCAGCCGGGCGAGACATTGTCCTCTATCGCCGCGCGATATGGGGTTACGGTGCAAGCCCTGGCGGAGGCGTCGGGCATCTCCGTGGGGGACATCCTTCGGGTCGGACAGAAGCTGACGATCCCTGGGCGGGCGCCGGAGCGGGAGGGGGCGGCTGAGGCCGTGACCGAGGCCGCGCCCGAGCCAGCACCTGAGGTTTACGTCGTGCAGCCGGGTGACACGTTGGCGGGGATCGCTGAACGATTTGGCACCTCGGTGGCCACGCTGGCGAGGGCGAACAATCTGAGCACGTCTTCATTGGTCTTTCCCGGCCGTCGGCTGATCGTGCCGAAGCCGAAGGTGATGCAACTGACGGGCGGGGGTAAGCGGGTGGAGGTGAGCATCTCACGCCAGCGATGCTATGTGTATGATGGTGATACCCTGCTGTATGAATGGGTGTGCTCCACCGGGCGACAGAGCTCGCCCACGAAGCCGGGCACTTACTACATCCAAAGCAAATTGCGCAAAGCGTACGGCTCGGCGTGGAACATCTGGATGCCGTATTGGCTGGGCGTCTATTGGGCGGGTGGCACGGAGAACGGATTTCATGGGCTGCCCTGGAATGCTACTACAGGTTGGACGACGTGGGCCGGGATGGTGGGGGTTCCCATCACATATGGTTGCATCATGCTGAGCAATGAAAACGCGGAGATCCTTTGGAATATGGCCTACATCGGGATGCCCGTCATCATCGATTACTGAGGACGTTGTCCCTCCCTTCGCCGTGGAAATGACAAAGCACCCCGGTCGCGTGGCCGGGGCGCTCGTTTTATGCTGATCGTTCGGTCTACACTCACGGGAAACCCTTCATTCCTCCGTTGGCGCTCACCTTCGGCTGCGTCGCCAGGCCGCGATCCCCGCTGCCAGCCCGGAGGAGAGCAGAATCAACGTCGTCGGTTCGGGGATCTCCGGCGGCGGTAGCGGCGGTTGAGGTGTGGGCGTTGCCGTCGCTGCCCCTGGCGTTGGCGTATTCGTGGGCTGGCCGAAAGGCGAGGAGGGGGTGTAGGTTGGTGTAGGCGTGGGCAGCGCCCGGGTGGGCGTCGGCGTGGAGGCCGGCACTGAGCCTGGGGTGCTCGTCGGCGTGAACGTATTGGTGGGCGTTGGCGTCTCTGTTGGAGACATGGGTGTGGCAGTCGGTGTGAGGATGGCAGTGGGCGTCGGCGTCCATGTCGCCGTGGGGGTGATGGTCGGTGTCGGCGTCCATGTCGGTGTGGGCGTCGGCGTGGCCGTATAACAGATCAGGATAGGCGTGGGGGTATCCTGCGGCGTCGGCGTATACGTCGGCGTGGGCGTGGGGCGCTGCAATCCGAAAGCCGTTTGATCATTGAACTCGCAGGCCGCCAGGGTCCAGGTATAGGATGTGGCCGTCGTCGCCTGATAGCCCTCTGGCACATCGATCCACACGGTATAGGTCCCCGCGCGCACCAGGAAGCCCCAGAACCCGCTGGGCGTATTCGAGACCTTGGAGCGGCCATTGCTGAGATAGACGGTCACGCCGCCGATGCCAGGCTCTGTGAAGCGATCGCGGCGGCCGTCGCCGTTGATGTCGTAAAAGACGAAGCCCACCAGGGAGGCAGGGCCGCCGGGCGGACAGGGCGTCGGCGTAGGCGTGGGCGTTGAAGGCGTCGGTGGCGGCACGTACGGCGTGGGCGTGGGTGTGGGCGTATCCGTAGGTAAAGGGGTGGGCGTGTTCGTAGGGGTCGCCGTAAAGCAGATCAGGGGAGGCGTCTCCTGTTGTTGGGGAGCCTTTACGAGGCCGTATCGTCCCGAGGTGAATGCCTGTGTTTCAAAGGCGACGGCCAGGGTAAGAGAGAGGAGCATCATCAGGGCGAGTTTCCAGGCGCGAGTGGGGAGTCGTTGACATCCCGGGCTGCGATGCATCGTTGTCCTCCTTGTGCGGGATTAGCCTTGGCGATGATCTGATTCTGGCTCCTGGAAGACCAAGTCGAAGGGGACCTCTTTGCGGTCCAGGAGAGCCCCACCCTCCCCGGTAAGGATGAACTCTGCGGTATATCGCTTGCCGGGTTGTGGCGGACGACGTAAGTGCATCGTGAGCGAGATATGTGGGTCGCGCCACTCGACCAAGAACATGCTTGAGATCGCTTCCCCTTGAGGATCCCATATGATGGCTTCGAGGTTAGGAGGCGAGGTAAAGGGTGAGAGGTCGATGCGAAGCCACAATCGGGTCAGATCGGGATAGGGGAATATGCGAGCTTTCTCGATGCGAGCGATCTTAGCGGTTGATAACATGAGCTATCTGACGTCCTGAAGAGCCTCTAACCGGAAGGCGGGAGTGGATGGGAGTCGAACCCACCGTGGCCGCTGCCAGCGCCCACCACCGGTTTTGAAGACCGGGGAGCCCACCGGGGCCCAACCACTCCCACACGCCACAAGTTAATCCCATTATATGTAGGCCGGATATGCGGTCAAGTCGAGAACTTTGGGGGGGCACTTTCTGGCTGCCTCTGCAGCTTCCCCGAAAGGAACTCCGCCCACTTTCTCGCTCGTTCGATCTCCCCTTCATACAGCGGGCCTTCTTTCTCCATCACGTGGAATGTCTCCGGCGGGGCGATTTGCCTCCCTCCCAGCCTGCGGAGTGCCCTGGCTAGACGCCTGGCCGCTGTGAAGTGACTCAGCCACCACGACATCTTATAGGAGGTGTCGAAAGTCGCTATGTGCGTGCCCCGGAGAATGCGTCTGGGGAATCCTTTGAGCACAAGCCGCACCGCCTCCGGTAGGTTCATGCGGTGGGTCGGGCTGCCCATGACGACCAGGTCGACTCCTTTCATGTCAGAGGCCGTGAGCTGCTCCAGGCTGAGCACACAAACGGAGCCTGCCGATTCCAGCATCTCAGCGATTGCCTCGGCGACTTTCTGCGTGTTGCCGAATTTGGAGAAATAGACGACCAGGGCTTTCATGTTCTCTCGTCCTTTCTTGCGATTTGGGCAAGCACCACTTTTTCGCCCTCGAAGATCTTCATCCGGCGATTGATGGGATCAAGATAGCGTCTTCGGTAGTCGGGAGCGCCGACCTCCTCTATGGGCGTGAGCCCTCGGACGGCCAGATACTCCGAGAGCTCGGCCGGATCGAAGCCGAAGATCCAGGGCATGCCGCTCTGCCTGGCGCGCGAGACGATCCTCTCGTCGGCTTCTGTACGGGCGGAGCCGTCGATGATCCCACGATGGATATAGGTGAACACGATCTCGTTACCGGCCTGCGCCGAGCGAGCGACATAGTGCAGGACGGCATCCACGGCTTCGGCGGTGATGTACTGCGTCACGCCTTCCCAGATGAAGAACGTCCGAGCGCCAGCGCGGAAACCGGCGGCATCCATGGCCTCGTCGAGGCTCTGCCGATCGAAGTCGATGGGGACGAAGGTGATGTGGGGCGGCAGCCTGCCAAAGGCTTTTCGTAGGCGGTCCTGCTTCAAGCGCAGAGGGATCGGCCGGTCCACTTCAAAGACACGCGTCTGGTTGATGCCGGGGATGCGATATGGCCGGCAGTCAAAGCCGGCGCCGAGGATCACGACCTGATCGAGACCCTTCTTGAGCGCATCGTTGAGCACATCGTCAATGTATCGCGTTCTGCAAAGCAGGTTGCCCAGCGCGCCTGGGCCAAGTCTTTCTACGACGGCGACGAAGGCGTGGCGTAGCCCGGGCAGCAGCAGGATCCGCCACGGCGACGGTAAAAGCAGGCGGCTGACGGGATCGTGGAAGAGGCGCTCACTCTCTGGCCGGCTCGATGCGATGGCCCTGAGCAGGGCCATCGCAGTGAGGCCGGCACCGACCTGGTTATCACGTTTCATCGTGTGTTTCCTCTATGAATAGCTGCCTGTACTCGCGCATGATCAGGATGTTGAACATGTATAGGATCGCCTGAGTGCAGAACTGGAGGAGACTGCGTTTCCACTTCGGCGAGACCGACCGGGTCCGCATGGTTAGCTCGTGGACGAATTCTTCCTCTGTATGCCACCGGCTGAAGACCGCTACCGCCAGCTCATACGAGGTCACCCGCTCCAACTCCTCCGCCGTTCGCGGCAGGCCCAAAGACTCGAAGAAGTCTGGAAACGCCTCGAGACATGCGAGCACGAGGAAATCCACCACCTGCTTCGCCAGGCTCTCCCTTGCCTGCCTCTCGCCCCCCGGCGACCTCTCGGCGAACAGCTCTTGCAGCGCCGAAGTCCTCGCTTCCCTCGCTATCCGCCCCAGATGGATGGGGACGCACACACCTTGAATGTCTGACAGCTCCGTTATCCAGCGCGAGATGGATCCAACCGTGGCTCTCTGCCTGACAAAGCCATGCCAGTCCCTCGTCTCCTGGTACTTCCTGGATAGGTACGTCCCTGCGATGTGGTCGAGCATTTGAGCGACCTCTTCTTCCGAGCCGAAATCCTGCAGGAGCGCCGGCGGGTATGCGAAGGAGGGGAGGACTTGCCGGTATCCGGTACGCTCCAAATCGGCGGTGACGGAGTAGGTCACGGCGAGTGTGGCTCTGTCCGGCCTTTCGTAATCGAACACCCGGATGTTCGTATTGATGTAACAGTCATCGAAGAGCTGCACCAGACCTTCCCGGTTGGCAACTCGCAGGGTGTGGCAAATCGTTCTTGTAGTCGTTGCGGGGTTGCCAAGGAATAGCGTCCAGCGAAGCGCTCCATCCTTCCGATCGGTGGGACTCTCGCCGCCTATCGCTTCCGGTTGTGAGGCCGCTTGTGCCTTCAGCCGGTCGAGCCGTGCGCGCTCGAACTGCGCGTACGTCTTCAGGTGTGCTAACAGGCTTTCATTCCGGTATGGTGTGCGCATGGCGCGGGCATTCTCGTCATCGAGCGCCGTGATGTCAAACCAGCCCCCGGTAAACCCGGCCTTGTACAGCCGCTCGTACGCTTCGATGCTGAAATTCAGCAGGTAATTTGCGCCGAACCACGTGACCTTTCGATCCTCTGTCTGCCGCTCGTTAAAGGAGCGGATCCTGTCAGCCAGTTGGAGGACGAACGCGTTCCCCTCCGGGTTCAGTTCCGATGAGATCATATAGATGCGGATGATCCCGTGGTCCACCAGCGTTTCAATGTCTCCCATCACAGCGGAGAGGTCGCGATATCTCACCCGCCTTCCGGCGACGTGCGGCTCAGAGCAGAAGACACAGGAATAGCAGCACCCACGCATGATCTCCATGGGTGCCCCCTGGAATCCAGGTGAGGGGAAAGCATCGTAGAACGCCATCATCTCCTCGATGGCCTGCGGCGTGTACTCGGTGTCCGCGAAGGGTGGATAGAATACACGTGGATTCGATATGAGCCGGTCGCCCTGAAAGAATAGCAGGTTCGCCACGTTGGTATAGTCTCCCTGCGTGATGTCCTCGAAATGTTCGAAAAACGCGTTGGGGCCTCCGAATACGCCGAAGTCGGGGCGGAGGTAGTGCATGAGATCATCGGGCATGACGGAGAAGCCGAATCCCCCCAATGCGATCTTCAACTCTGACACCGCCCGGATGGCAACGATCAACCCCTTCGTCCACTCGATAGGAAAGTAGGCGCCCTTGCCCCTTTCCTTCAATCTACTCCGTTCATAATCCCATGCGTTCAGGGAGTCCGTATTCCGCAAGGTGATGAGGATCATGGCCGGGTTGTGTCGCTCGATCAAGGCCCGGACGGTCTGCCCCCACCGCTCCTGAGGGATTCCCAGCAGATCTTTACAGATCACCTCGATACCCGCCTGCCTCGCGATGGCAGGGACCTGGATGAACGCATAAGGATAAACCGGGAATTCATCCATATTAGAGGCATTGAGAGGAAGAACTTTCCGACCGTACATTTTCATTGAGTTCCTGCTAAACTCTCAGTTCTCCGAACTGATCCTGAAGGTCTTGCAGCTATTCTCCTCGTAAGAATGTCCAGCTTAAAGCAATAAGAGTAAAAAGAAACAGAACCCCTCCCACCAGTGATCCTGTGCTGAGCAAACTGTTCCCCAGCACGATGCCCACTATCCCTACAATACACGCAACGCCATTCAATGCTAACAGGACCCCCGCAAGTCGCTTCCATGAATCTTGTTTGAACAATATCGCCCCGAAGATAATGGACGGAATTCCCAGCACCGCATAAGCCAGATTATTGAAAGCATACACTGATGAGCTTGGCCACTGTTGGATTAGCTGTCTTAGCAGAAACTCAGATAGTACCCGGTATTCTGTCATTTGGTGTAAGGCCAGCAGGCGTGGAACAATGAGGACTTGGGATAGGTAGGCAAACAGATTCAAGACGGAATAAACCGGCACAAAGACCAGGGCCATCACCGACCACTCAGAAGCCAAGGGTTTGCAATAAACGTACATTCCAGCAAACAGCATCGTTGCCCCCAGAGTGATTAGAGCCGCGTTTACGTAGGTCAGATAAAACACCGCATCCAGCTTAGCAATGTGGGCTAGCACCTGCTCGAAAGTCTCCATCGGCCCAGCACTCGCGGTCCCCCAAATCAGTAAAACGAGCCAAAGTACTGTAGCGACTAGACAGAACAAGGATATGAAGCCAAGCAATTTGGTTTTCATAACCTCTCTCTCCGTTATCCAAAGTCCTGAAAATCCTTCCAAAACTCTGGCCAGGTATCGCGTAGCCCTCGACACACAAAGATGTTCGAGAAATACAAGGTCTCCTCGTTCTCAACCCCATAACGGTTGGTGGTTTGGCCCGCTAGCTCGCACGACTCAAAGGATCGTTCCGCCGTATCCCATCTGTAGCCTACCACGATCAGGGTTCGCGGGGGAGGATCGCCAAAGCCACGCCACCGGTACGAGTTCATCCCGCTGATCGCCTCCAGCAGCCCATAAGCCAGGCCGTACAGATTGACCGCCCCAGCCTCGTCGTAGTTGATCGTCAAAATGCCGGTGAGTGACTGTTCCTCGACGGGCAGTCCTGTATAGATATCGGCGATCGTCGCAACCAACTCCGGCCAGCCGATCTGTTCATCGAAGTTGCTGTGCGTTTCATTGGCCAGGTTCCACAGGAGAGAGTTGATTGGCGCAATAGGAAGAACCAGGACGGCGGCGACGGCTCCCCCGGCCGCCAGCGTACCCCATGTGATCCGCTCGTCCGCCGGGTGTTCCAGCCGTGAGCCAGCGGAGCCGTGAAAGTGGAAGACGGCCTTGCCCATCGGGTCGCCGTATTCGGCGTATCCAAGCCATCGCCCATCGCGAAGCCTGATCGTCCTACCGGTCCTGCTCGGTGAGTCAAACGTGAGCAAAGTGATTGTGCTCATGTTTCAGCTTACTCACTCCTCTCCACCCGTTTGATGGACAATAGCGGCAAGCCCAGGTCACGGATCCTGGCAAGGAGACCGTGCAAAGCGGCCTGGTCGGCTACCGGGCCGGTCAACAGGGTCTCATCGTTGGCCTGAGGAGTGATGGTGAAGCCGTCAAACCAGGTGGACCATTTCTCATCGAGATTGCCCTTCACCCTGATTTGATAGATCCCCCGCCGGTCAAATTCGCGCCCGTCGGTCATGGGCGATACCTCCTCGGTCCGGTCCTGGTTGGTTCGCGGTGCTCTGGGCGGGTCTGTGGCGTTCAATTCGCACATAGTGTAGCCGTCGATTGAGTGATCTGTCATCACCTAAAGTAGGTGATTGAGGTGGGTGATTGCGAGGGCAAAAAGGAGCCTCACTAACTGAGTGGGGATATGAACAAGACTCTATCGAGTTAGCTACAGCAATCCCAGTTCCCTGGCCCGCTGAACTGCATCCCTTCGCCGGTGGACGTCTAACTTGCCATAAATGCTCTTTATATGAGATCGGACCGTGTTCACGGAGATGAAGAGCTCCTGAGCGATTTCTGTGCTCGACAGGCTGGTTGTCAGGAACCGCAGCACCTCCAACTCGCGCTCACTGAGCGGCTCAATGAGGGTTTCAGGTTGGAGGGTTGAAAGTTGAAGGTCAGACCGAAACATGGATAGCAATTTACCCACGTAGTCTACCGCAATCCTCCGAGCGAGCGCCTGCCGCAGCAATGTACCCATCGGAGCACCCTCGTCGATGAAGATGCGCACATAGCCCCCGGGTTCGGCCAGCTTCAGAGCCCGGGTCAGCGCGGCCAGAGCCCTTTGACTGTCACCGTACGCCTGGAGTGCCAACGCCTGCAAGATCAGGACCTTGATGGTTTCATGGATCCACCCGGCTGCCTCTGCAGCCTCCAATAGCCGGGCTAACAACCTCAGCGCTTCCTCTAAGAAAGGACCAGATGGTTGTTGCATGCCTTGGGCGACCAGCACCCGTGTCAGGTTGATGTGGTGCAGGTCGTGATGATAGCTGAATTCGCCGTCCGCGCTCAGCCCACTCGTCCGTGCCCAGCGGACTGCTGCCTCCAGATCCTCCGTGGACAGCCACAACCGCAGACGACAATCGTCCAGCCAGCAGACGATCCACGGGTCCACCTTCGTCCCCTGCAAAAGCTGATCTGTTCGCTGAAGCGTGTCCCTCACGCCTGCAAGATCTCGCTGGGCCAGTTGGACTCGTGCGAGGGCGGCGTACGCTTCGGCCATCAAGTCGACATGGCCTAGCTGAGTGCAAAGCTTCACTCCGTCATCCGCGTCGTGGCGGGCGCGCTCCAGGTCATTCCACTCGCATGCTAACTCGCTCAGTTTGACCAGCGGATAGCCGGCGTTGGGGAATCGCCTTCTCCCAGGCCCTTGAGACAACGCCAAGGCCTCACGGAAGGTCTCTTGAGCCTTCAGCAGCCTGGCCTGTTTTACCTGCTGCATCCCCACGTAACACAGAGCAGATGATGCTCTGTAGGGATAATCGCCTTTGATCGCATTCGAGGCACACTCGGCGAACGCCTGCTCCGCGCCTGAGACGTCGCCCATCCCCCAGTAAGCGCCACCCAGCGCGATGGCAGCGGTGCCGCGCGTGAAGTAATCATCCTCCGGCAGCAACCGCAGGGCCTTCTGGGCCTGTTCGAGCACGCGAGGGATTTCTTCGTTGGTGAGGGCATAATGGGCTCGAACCGTAGCGATGTAACCCGAAATCACTCGCCTTTCCTCTTCGCTTATGGACACGAGCTCTTTCGATTGCTCTTCCGGTTCACCTGAAAGCGGCAGGCCACTGAGCACCTGTTCTGCGTTTTCCAGGCATTCCTCTCCGCCTTCTCTCGTTCCGGTCCAGTGGCGCGTCCACGCCTGATAGACGCACAACCAGGGACGTGTCTGCACCAGTCCCTTCGGCAAGGCCTCGAGCCATGAGGCCAGGATGTTGTACTTGCTCTGGTGAAGCAGGTCCCGGGCATACTTCTCAACCAGACGTGCGGCTCGCCCGTAATCTTGAGCGGCAAAAGCATGCGCGATCGTCTCTTCGACGAACCCTTCCTCTTCAAACCACTCACTGGCCCTCTGATGCAAGCAAGACACTTGGTCTGGGTAGGTCAGCGCCAACTGATTGCGAAGCAGATCGGCGAAAAGGTGATGATACCGATACCAACGCCGCTCGTCGTCCAGGGGGATAACGAACAGGTTGGCTCGCTCCAGGTGTTCCAGCATCTCCTGGCTGGGATATTGAGATTGGGGATTAGAGATGGGAGATTGGTTATCAGATGGCTCAATCTCTAGCCTCCGATCTCCAATCTCCAACACAGCATCGCACAGGGGGCCAGTCATGCGCTCCAGGATCGAGGTTTTCAGCAGGAATTCCCGAACATCGCTGGATTGTCGATCGAGGACCTCTTCCACCAGGTAGTCTAGAATGAAGCGGTGGCTGCCGCTGAAGGCCTTAATGAACGCGACCACATCTTGTCGTCCCTGCATCGAGAGGGCGGCCATCTGCAGCCCCGCGATCCAGCCTTCCGTTCGAGTCTCCAGGGCTGCGATATCTTCGGCTGATAACCCCAATTCCATCACGTCGTTCAGGAAAGCGGCCGTTTCGTCAGAGGTGAAGCGCAGGACATCTGCACGCAGCTCGATGATCTCGCGGCTGGCCCGCCTGCGGGCCAGGGACAGGGGCGGGTCCGCTCGTGTGGCGATGATCAGGTGCATATTGGGAGGCATGTGCTCCAGCAAGAAGGCGAGGGCGTTGTGGATGGAACGGGTCGTGATGACGTGGTAGTCGTCCAGCACGAGGACGAGGGGGTATGGGATCCCGGTGATCTCGTTGATCAGGTCGGTCAACAGCGGTTCGATGGGCGGCGGCCGGGGGGATTGGAGCATCGTCAGAGTAGCCTTCCCGAGATCATCATGGATTGTCTGCAAGGCGGCGGTGAAGTAGGCCCAGAATCGCGTTGGGTCATTGTCGTTTTCGTCGAGAGAGAGCCAAGCAAACTTTGGAGATCGGCGACTGAAGATGGGAGATTGGTGGCTCTGAGCACCGTCCAATCTCCCATCTCTAACCTCCACTCTCTCCTTAACCCATGCGCTCAGCAGGGTGGTCTTGCCGAAGCCAGCCGGGGCGGAGACGAGGGTGAGTTTGCGGTGGAGGCCTGTGTTCAACCGCTCGATTAAGCGCGGGCGCGAGACCAGCTCCGGCTGGACGGGAGGGATATAAAGTTTGGTCCTGAGCAATGGCGTAGCCATCTCTTCCTTCCCACCAATATTGTGGGGCTAATCCAGATCGTGAACTGAGAATTGAGATAGCCTCATCTTACCATATTTTGTTCAGCTTTGCATGATTACAATATCTCTCATTTGGACTGATATATCGTAATCCAATTGGCTATTGACGCCCATAATAACAGCGCGAAAATGCTATTGGATACGTCCAATAGGGAGGAGCCCCGAGTATTTCGAGCCCAGGGGCTGCGGGTTATCGGTGTGCCCGTAGATCGTCATGGGATGGAGGTGGATCGGGCGTGTAGCGTGGCATGATGGGAATTTCCGATGCGGAAAATAGCGGCGGTAGTGTTTGAAGGGCTGTTGTTCGTCGAGGGTCTCAATGCCTTCGCCTTTATGAAGCACGACTTTCCCCGCTTCTGGCCGGTAGGCGTTGCTCTGACAGTGGCTTCCCTGGCCTGGATCGGTTGGATGAGCTGCTGGGTCTTTCGATACCGCCTCGCTGATCTTGGGCTGACGCGAGGTCAGGTTAGCTGGGGGGTATGGGCCTCTATCGGCGCAGTTTTCTTGCTAGGGCTGGCCGTCGAGTTACGCTGGCCATCTCCGGTGCACGGAGAGGTGACCGTCACTCGCCTGCTCACTGCGGCCGCTTTCTCGGTGGTGTATTCGCCGCTGTACGAGGAACTTCTTTTCCGGGGCTACCTGTTCCGTCGCACTTGGAGTATCTCTCCTGGGGCATTGGGCAGTGGCTGGTATCGGATCCATTTCGCCTCTTTGTTCAGTGCTGGCTTTTGGGCGTTAAACCACCTCCCCAGCTTGACGTTGCTTGTAACCCTGAGCTTGGTGGATGAATCGCCCTTCGTTGCTAATTGGAGTTTTGTGGCTCTGGTAGCTCTCGTTGGCCTCGTGGCCGGCGAGCTGCGGGCGCGTACTGGCTCCATCTGGCCGGGGGTGGCGCTCCATGCGCTGATGAACGGCCTGTTCGTAGTCTCGCTAGTGCGCGTGTTTATGCTGGGAGCGGGTTGATTCTGGAGGTGAGCATGCGCAATCCGGATTGGGATGAATGCAGGACATGCAAAGGGCGTGACCTGTGCCATGGGGAAGGGACGCTGGCTGGCTATGGGATGTCGGGTCAGCTTTTCCATGAGTTGGCAACCCACGATGCTGAGGCACGAGCCTTCTTCGAACGGCGGGCCGACGAGTTGCTGGAGCTTCAGCGACTGACCAATATGGACACACGTTGGATGATCCTGCATGGCCTGCTCAACGGCGCCGTGTGGGCGTTGAGCAGGAGAAGTGAGCCAAGGAGTGAATCATGATTCGAGCCGCCGTAAAGTCAGATGCACCTCAAGTCTATCGACTGATGGCTCAGCTCCAGCAATTCGCTGGGGTAGAAGTTGCCCAGGAAGCGGCATTTACTCGCCAGTTCAGCCAGATATTGGCCGATCCCCGCTTTCAAGTTTTCGTGGCCGAGGACTCGAGGGCTATCCAGGGCGTGATCACAGTCTGGCTGCGGGAGAGCCTCTTCCATGGCGGACGTGTAGCTCTGATAGACGAGCTGATCATTGACGAAGGCAGTCGAGGCCAGGGGATCGGTTCACAGCTTGTAGACTACGTGGTCACATGTTGCACCCGGCTGGGATGTGTGGAGGTGGAAGTCTCCACCGAGGCAGATAATCTGGCGGCTCGCACCTTCTATGTTAAACATGGCTTTGCCGAGCAAGGAATACTTTTGGAACGGGAACTAGCATGAACACAAGCTCCGTGCGGCGCGGCGCGATCTTGATCTTCCCCGGCGTCGAGGAACTGGATTTCGTTGGAGCCTATGAGGTGTTAGGCAAGGCGAGGACGATGGCGGACAAAGGACAGTTGGTGCTAGCGAGGACGCTGGATATATGATTATTAGCCCGCGAGCAACGGGTGGTCTGCGCCAACGGGATGGTCGTGCAGCCCCATCAATGCTACGATGGGCTGAAGGGATTCGACTTCGTCGTCGTGCCGGGTGGACGAGGTGTGGACGCCTTGCGGGAGGACACCGCTCTGTTGGCCGACTTATCTCGTTTCCACCGGGCCGGAGGGTTGCTCTGCTCTGTGTGCACGGGCGCTCTGATCCTGGCCTGGGCTGGCGTGCTGGAGGGGCGCCGGGCCACTACGCATCACTCACATCGCGAGAAACTGGCTCCTTACTGCCAGGTGGTAGACCAGCGAGTAGTTGCCGATGGGAATATCATCACCGCCGCTGGAGTGTCAGCCTCGCTGGACCTGGGATTTGTCCTGTTGGAGCGGTTCTATGGAGCAGAGGTGGCCCGCCAAGTTGCCGGACGCATCGAGTATTGTTGGTGATGACTGTGAACATTCGGTCACTGTTCTTCCATCTGCTATTCCAGGAGATGCGAGCAAGCCAGGAGTGGCCTTATCTTCAACGAAGGCCGTTTGCGGAAGCTCGCGGCACGAGATCTCAATGGTTGGCTGGAGCGGGATCAGGCGCTGCTGGAGGCGCGGCAGGAGAGGAAGGATTTGAGAGCTCTGCGAAACCGCGTTGTATTGGCCTTCCTGCTGTTTAACGTTCTGGCGGGCATCCTCTTTGTCGGTGGGGCGCTGCTGGTCTCGTTCATGCGCTCCTTCGGCACGACTCCCTCCCAATTGGGGCTGATTCTGGGAGCCGGATGGGGGGCCAGCGTCCTGGGAGCCTTGAGTGGCGGAGCTCTGGCCGACCGCATCGGCCCCCGCCGGACGGTTCTGCTGACGACGGCTGTGGTTGCCGGGGCCCTTTTGGGTAAAGCCCTCTCGCGCCACTGGCTTCAGGCTGGGATCTGTCATCTGCTGGGTATGGGCGCGCAGGCGGCCCTCTTCCCATCGGCTGTGGTGCTGTTGAAAGGCACGGTGGAAGAAGAGGTGGGAAGCTCCTTGGGCTTCCTGAATACGGCCTTCTCCGTCATCGCCATCCCTGGAGCGGTGCTTACCGGATGGGTGGTGGGGCGGCACGGGTGGAGCGTGCTCTTCCTGGGCAAGTTTGCCACCTACCTTGTCGTTCTGCCTCTGCTCGTTCTATTGCTCCCCGAAATAATAGGACGGGCTGGGAAGCAGGAAGAGGCGAGGGGAGTATGGCTGGAGGCCCTCGCGCACCCGCCGCTTCTCCTGGTTTGCGCCAGCGTCTTCGTGGTGACGGTGGGAGGATACGTCCATGCCTATTACCCCTACTTCGTCCAAGAGCGATTCGCTGCAGATGTGAGCGGGCTGGCCCTCTTCGATTCACTCTACAACGCCGTCTGGATGCTCTCCAACTGGCCGGCCGGGGTGCTTGCCGACCGGGTAGGGCGAGGACGGGTTGCCCTTATGGGTTATGGCGTGACCGGGGTGGCCTGGTTTCTCTTCCCTTTCGCTCCCTCGTTACTGGTGACTTATCTGCTTTACAGCCTCTATTGTCTGGGCAACTCGCTGGGCTTCTACGCCAGTGTCTTCGCTCTGGACGTGGCGCCGGAGCGGTTCAAGGGACGGGCGGTGGGACTTTTCGACGCTGCTATGTACTCAGGGAGTGCACTTGGGGATGGAGCAGGGGGCCTGCTATGGCAACACTGGGGCGCGCGCTTCTCCTTTGTACTGGCTGGCGGCGCATATCTCTTCGGTACCCTCCTCTTAGCGCTGGGAGGGCGTGAGACTCATAGAGAAGACGGGAGGTCATGATGGTCCGCATCCGATCTGCCACACCGGAGGACTTGTTCGCTCTGGTCCCCCTCTATCAGGCCTTCTTCACCCTGCACCGCCGATTCCTGGGGAATGAGGAGCCCTTGAGCATAGCCAAGGCGACCGACATCGTTCAAGAGGCACTGCAACAGCCACAGAGTTGGCTCATCGTGGCTGAGGAGATGGAAACAGGACAGATCATTGGCTTCGCCTGCTGAGAGGAGCGGGATGGAGCGTTTTTTGGGCGGGAGCTGTTCGTCCGGCCCGAGTGCAGGAACCTGGGCAATGGGACGCATGGGCCATGTCGCTCATCTCTCGGAGGGATGGTCGCTTTTTGGCTGCTGAAGGCGGCAGGGCTGTGCATTCTGTTTATGGAGGAATCTGTGATGAACGTCCTCGTCATCGGCGGCACCCGCTTCATCGGCCGGGCCATCGTCGAGGAGCTGCTGCAGCGGGGGCACACGGTTACCGTCTATCACCGGGGGCAACATGAGATCGAATTCTCCGCTCCTGTGACCCACGTCCACGGCGACCGACGCGACTACGCTCGCTTCCGGGCCGACTTAGCCCGCCTCTCGCCCGAGGCGGTGGTGGACGTCATTCCGATGAACGCCGATGATGCCCGGGCGGTGGTGGAGGCACTGCGTGGCCGCATTGCCCGCTCCGTCCACATCTCCAGTGGTGACGTCTATGCCCCTGACCAGCCAATTCCCATCTCGGAGGATGCCCCCATCCGCCCCGCCGAGCCGGTTGAACTGCGATTGGACGACCGAACCGTGCCCTACAGCAAGGTGGCTGTCGAGGCCGTCATCCGCGAGGCCCAGGCGGCCGGTGATTTTCCGGCCACCATCCTGCGCCTGCCGGCCGTCTACGGCCCCGGCGATCCCGTGGCACAGGAGTGGTTCTTCGTCAGGCGCGTACTTGATGGCCGGTGCCGTATCGCCCTGCCCGATGGCGGGCTGGGCCTCTTCCACCGGGGGTACGTGGACGATGTGGCCCGCGCCGTCGCCCTGGCCTTGGAGAGCTCTCGGGCGGTCGGCCGCACCTACAACGTGGGCCACGAGCGGGTTCTCACCGTGCGGGGGATCGCGGAGCTGGTGGCAGAGGTGATGGGGCACGCGTGGGAGATCCTCTTCGTGCCTGCCAGCCAGCTGCCCCCGACCAATCCGTACGCGCCGCCCTACCCCATCGTCTATGACCTGAACCGTATCCGAGAGGAGCTGGACTACCGGGAGTCAGTCTCGTTGGAAGAAGGGATGCGACGGACGGTGGCCTGGCTGGTGGAGAATCCGCCGAGTCTGGAGACGTGGAGGCTGGCCCGTTACCTGAGTCACGACGCCTTCGACTATGCTGCTGAGGATGCGGCCATAAGGGCGATGGAGAGAAGAGGCGGATGAGGTCTAGACCTCGCTGAGAGCCGCTGATCACCATCACGCCTTTAATGGCGATGTTCGTGTTTGTCCCCTCTCGTCGTCCCCAGAAGCCAGGCGATGATGAACCCATGCACGAGGGAATCAGCCGTGATCTCCAACCCGTGCACCACACGCATGGTAAGCGGGAACCAGCTCGCCTGCAACATGGGCGTCACCGCGCCTAACACAGCAATGGTCATCCCCAACCAGAAGGCTAGTGACCAGCGGGAGCGGCGCAGCACAGCGATCAGCGGAAACACGGTCAGGACGAAGAGCAGGCCACGACCTACCTCGAGGGGCAGGATCACCTCGAAACCAGGTACTGCCAAGTTCAAGCCCAGGCTTGGGTCCTCGTAGTAGACCTGGACGAAGGGGTAGATGAGCATGCCGAAGAAGAGGTAGAGGGGCACGTAGAGCAACCCGGCCAGGCCGAACCGCCAGGCCCATGATATCCGCTGTCGCTGGCTGAGGGTCTCTTGCAACGCCGTCAGCAGCCCTTGATCCACAGATGCCGGGCGGAACAGCAGGCCCAGGAGCACGGCCAGCCCGGCGTGGCCTATGGCGAAGGTCAGCAGCCCATAGGCCTGCTCAGCGGCGGGGGTAGTGGTGAAGAAGAAGGCCTCGATCACGTTGATCAGGCTGTTCAGCACGAAGAGCACCATGAACATCACGCCAACACGCTGGACGGTGGGCAGAGTCAGCCGGGCCGCGAGCGGTCCCAGGGTAAGGCCGATGATCACGCCGCTCAAAAAGGTGGTCGCTAGAGCCTGCGTTGGCTCCATCCTGCGGGCCATTTCCGGGAGGGGGAGACCCACAGCCTGGGCGACCATCCCTCCGATCATCGTGGCCAGGGTGAACCCCAGGCCAACCACCAGGCTACGCCATAAGACCCCTAGAGCGCTGCGGATAGAGATCTGACGGGTTACTTTTTCAACCATCTGATATTCTCCTTTGAGTCGCCGACGGGTTGTGCATACCCTACGTGATCTTAAGCACACGCCCACGCTAGTGAGGAAGCCGACCGTTTTCCAAATGCCATGCGACCCCCTCCATGTGGGAGTTGGCATCCCGTCCCGTTCCGCTTATCTCCATCCGAAGAGCAGATATGCGAGGATGATCAGGTTGATCAGCAGGCCGAATCGGGCGTCCGGCCAGCCCAGGATACAGAGCGCCAGTGAGAACAGCGTGACCCCGAGGGTGACGATCCCCCACCACGGGCGCAGGGTGAAGACGGCGACGCCGGCCACCACGAAGCCGATGGCCGCCAGCAGCCAGAGCAGCCCGACCACGCGAATACCGGCGGCACCCACATCCAGGTTGCCGGCGAGCAACGTGGTCTTGTAGGGCATCTCCTCGAGAGTGGCCAACCGCCAGGGCACAACGAAGCCGAGCAGGTGCACCAGACCGTGCCCGATCAACAGGATCGCCACGACGATGCGTATCATCGGTGTTCTCCTCTCTTTGCCTCCAAATGGTGTACGATTTGCCGAATTGTCCAGCTGTTTGCCTCTCGGGACAGGTCTAAGTCCGCTTCGGACAGGTTTTTCACCTGCGCCTGTAGTTTTTCCGCGCCCGAAAGAGGGACAGAATCTCTTCATCGAGCAGCGTTTGCTCTGTCATCAGCTCCTCCTCTGCGAATATCCAACATCAGGGATCCCTCTTTCTGGCCCAGAAGATGGCGCGTGGGGCAGAGTCCGTGTAAGGGTGGCCTTCATAGTCTCCCAGCACGTGCTCAATCGTCAATCCCTGACCGGTCAGCCAATCGGTCACCTCGATCGCGCTCACCGGGTGCTTTTGCTGGATATATTCACGTTCCACGACACTTCCATCTGGCAGGCTGATGCGAGTCTGGCGAAGGAAGCGGATCAGCCGCCGAGGCGCGTCGTACCAGATGACCCGCCATCGGCTTTCCAGACGCGTGCCATCGGCACATTCGCCCGTAGGGAAGACGCGTTCACACACTGGCGGATCGTACCATGATCTGTCCAGTTCCCCTTCCATGTGATCGTTGTCCACAAACAGATGCCCGCCGGGTCGCAAGGCATTCGCCGCCGAGGCGATGACCTGGGCCTGTTCTTCCGGCGTCGCCAGCTCGTAGAGGCAATTGCCCCCCAGGATCACCAGGTCAAAGTCAGCGGGCCATGGCTCCCGTAGGACATCGCGTTGGAACAACGTGATCCGCTCCTGGACCTCGGGCGGCAGCGCTTCCACTTCGGCCTTCGCCCGAGACAGCATGCCCTGGGCGCGATCCAGCCCCACCACGGTATGGCCGTCGAGCGCCAGCGGGATGAGCACACGCCCGGTGCCGCAGAACGGCTCCAGGATGCGCAACCCCTTTCGTGGGCCGATCAGCCGCCGGATCAGGGCTATATCCTCTGTCGTCGTAATGAGTTGGTCGTAGAGCTCTGCCACATGAGCATCCAGGTCATACATCAGGTGCAATCTCCCTGTCCGATCACCAGCAGCGGGCCGGTCAACACCACGGGGCCTCCCATCTGGCTCTCTACGCATCGGCAGCGGGCCGTCGGCGCATCTCCCATAGTCCCGGGGCCAGCCAGACGGCGATGCCGACGAGGCCTGTGAGGCCGCCCAGCAGCGGGTTCACATCCGGGAACAGCAGGCGCCAGATGCCGTACCCCTGGCTGTTGAACACACCATGCATCCAGCCGGCCAGGATCGAGCTGCGGTGACGAAGCGTCAATTCGTTCATGTAAAGGCTCAGGGCAGTCGTCATGCCGGCCATCCAGATCACCCCCAGGATCGGATAGCCCGGGTAGTTGAACCCTACTAGGATGATCGGCGCATGCCACAGTCCCCAGATCACGCCGGTGAGGACGTAAGCCCTGGCTCTGCCCAGCGGCATCAGCTTGGGCAACAAGTACCCGCGCCAGCCGAACTCCTCGCCGAAGCCGAAGATGCTGTTGATGAACGGCGTGATGATCAGCGTCGCCAGGAACAAAGCCGGCAGGAATACCGATGACGGTGGCATCTCGGACACGTCAGCGCCGGCGGACGCCATCAGTTCACGGAACTGAGCCAACTGCCAGTCCGGTTGTCCCAGGCCGATCAGCCAGGTCAGCCCGTAGATCACGACGAAGCCGGCCGGTATGACCAGCGCCGTCTTCAGGTACGGTCGCCACGAACCGATGCGAAAGTTGGTAATCGCAAACCCTTCGCGGGTGACGAACTTGATGGTCAGTACCGTCGCCAGCGCGGGCACCCACATGACGCCAGCGATGACAAGCTGGCCGTAGAGGGGAGGGATATCCGTCATGCGGAACCCCGCCAGGATCAACACACCCTCAATGGCATAAGTGATCACAAACGTGATGGCGAGATACGAGAACATGCCCTTGCGGTCGATCATGGTGTCGCCTCTCAATGATTTCACCACTTCGGCCGACGTTCGTTGTCCCTGGGATCGTTGAGGCGCGTGTGCCTCCGATAAACTTTTCCTCGCGTCATCCACCCCATTCTGCGATGGCCTCAACCGCTGCGGGCGCGCCACCGTAGGAGCGAATGCGCTCCCTCAGGGCTGCCGCTCGCGATGCACACTCGGTCTGCCGCGTGAATGAGGCGCGCAGCCACTCGACCGTAAACTCGTTCACTTCGCCCATGAATCCGGCTCCGGCCTCCTCAACTTTCCTGGCGTTATACCGGCGCTCAAATATTGGCCCCGGGAAGATGAGCAGGGGAACACCGTGGAGTAGTGAGTGAATAATCGTGTTCTGGCCTCCATGGCAGATGGTCCAATCACACAGGGGGAGCACCGCCTCGGCTGGGATATAGGGGTGAAACTCCACCGCTCCCAGACGATAGGGGCTATCAATGCTTTGGGCACCCACCAGACAGATCCAACGGCCGTTGGATGGGAAGACCTGAGGCAGGATGTCTCGCAGTCTGTTCAAGGAGATGGAGCCGGTGCCCACATACACAAACACGTAGCGCCGTCCCGGCTCGGGCTGGAAATCCACGGTGGAGGCCGGCTGAATAGGTCCGATGAGTTGGCCGACATAGCGAACATCGCTGCGATTGGGATCGGTGTCATCCAGTTCGGGGATGGAGGGGATGATCTTGAGCACTGATTCGCCAAAGAACAACTGCTCGGGTGCGAGGGCCGGGAGCCCATATGCTTGCAAGACTGGAGCAATGGCTCGCCGTATCAGCTTCCAGGGCAATGTGCCGCTGCCATGGGTTATGATATGGGCGTAGGCCGAGGCAAGGGGTAAACCGGTCACCGCGGAGGTGAGGAAAGCGCCGGGATCAAGATCTGTGAAAAGCCTGTCCGCCTGGAACGCGCGGGCGGCCTTAATCTCTTCCTCGACAAGACGGCGCAGATAACTTGACCTTGCCAGACCGGATATGAGCAACACCATCCAGACATTCCCGATCGATCTGCCCGGTTTGACAGGCAAAGAGAGTCGTTGCGAACGACGTTCGAGGAAGCGCGATATGAACGCGGGCAAGCCAAACATCGTCGTCGGCGGTGTGGCATAAACTTTGTAACCGTGGCGTCGCAGTGCAGCCTCTAAGTATCCGGAGGCGCAGAAGGCCACTTCATGCCCGGCGCTTCTGGCAGCCTCGGCTATGGCTACAACGCGGGTAAGTCCTCCCCAGGTGCCAGCGGCCGGGGAGAAGAGAGAAATCAGGAGTCTCATGTTCTCATTATCCTCCTTTTCCCGATGGCTTGCCGAACAACTTGCTGTCACATTCCCGACAGTTTGGCAGACAACATGCCTATCCTATCAGGGAGGCGGTGGGCGAAGGACAGGTACGCCGCCGTGCGGAAGTCAGGTGTAATGACGGGTTGGGTGGAGAGAATCCTCTTCGCCAGTTTGCGCCCCACGCCCAGCATCCGGCTGCGCTCTGTTATTCGTCGGCAAGGCGTGATGGGGGCAGGAAACGACGATTGCGGACCGGCAGTCCTTCAGCCACCAACATGGCTGTCAGGATCAGTCCGCAGCCAGCTAGGCCCCGTCCGGTCAGCCGCTCGCCCAGGAAGAGGAATGCAGTGAGAGCGGCAAAGACGGGTTCCATCGTCAACAGCAAGGCCGCCTGTTGGGGCAGCGTCCGTCGTTGCGCCACTACTTGAAGCGGAAGGGCCAGGGCCGTGGCCGGCAGGGCGGTGAATAGGATGGCCCACCAGACTGTGGCGGGAAGGTGAGTCGGGAACGGCTCGGCCAACAGGGCAACCAATCCACTGAGCAGGGCCACAGCGCCGATTTGGGCCGTGCCCAGGGCCAGCGGATCGTGACGGCGGCCCTGATGATCCACCAGGAGGATGTGAATGGCCACCATCAATGCACAGAGCAGCATCAATCCATCGCCGGGAGCCCAGGAGCGATCCATGGGTAGCGAGAGCAGGGCCAGTCCAAGCACAGCCAGGAGCGCGGCGAGCCAGGTGCCAAGGGTAGGCAGCCGACGCAGCATCAGCGCCGAAAGTAGGGGAACGAGGATGACAAACAGGCCGGTGAGGAAGCCGGCCCGGGTGGCTGTGGTGGTGCGCAGGCCAACGGTTTGGAAGCCGTAAGCGGCGAAGAGGACGGCCCCCAAGACGCCGCCTGCCTGCCACAAGGAGCGGCCTCCTCTCCGCAAGCGGGCGAGGAAAGACATAGCCAGCACAGCGAAGGCCAGCGAGAAACGCATGGCCAGGAAGGTGAAAGGACCGATCTCCTCTAGTGCAGTTTTGATGAGGACGAAGGTAGCCCCCCAGACGAAAGCCACTGTCAGCAGCATCAGACTGGGGATCAGAGAACGGCGGTAGAGCATGTCGGAAGTTCACTGACCTACTCACGCCCCCACCAGACGTACCCACGGCAGCGCCTCTTGCACTGCCTGAGCCAATCGCCGGTCTGCAGTCCAGAGTTCGGCGCCCAGTTGCTCTGCCAAAGCCAGGTAATGGGCGTCGTAGGTCGCTGGAAGCGGAAAGCGCTCGGCCAGATCCACGGCGCGCTGGTGCAGATCGGTCTCGTCGTACAGGTGGAGGGGTAGGGAGAGCGCGGCCTTCAGTGCCAGACGTACCGACGAGAGGCTCATCAGTCCCTGCCGCCGGTAGCGGTACAGGGCGTTCGTCACCTCGTAGTAAAGCAGGGTGGGCGCTGCCAACTGCCGCTTTTCGGCGTCCCACTGCTCCCAAAGCCGCTGGACGGCCTCGTCCCTCGGGTCCGCGACCAGGCGAATGACCAGATTGGCGTCAACGCATAGCCAGGAGCTGCGCATCCCGCTCCTCCCGCATCTGCCGGATGATTTCCTCCGGCGGTGTCAGCTCGCGCTCGCCCAGTTCCGCCCGAATCTGTTCCCGTGCCTGCTGAACTAAGGCTTTCCAGTCTTCCTGCGCCTGTTGCCCTGCCAGCAGGCGCCTGTACTCAGCGATAGAGAGCACGACCACGTGGGGTTTTCCCCCACGCTCCACAATAACGGGTTCCTGGTTTTCCACCACCCATCGCATCAGTTCACCGAAGCGGATGCGGGCCTCGGTCGCACTCACCACACGTCTCATGCCGACCTCCTGTTTTAATTAATTAATCCATTACTCAACCTCATCTTACCCCTTTATCCGCCAGGGAGTCAAGTCCTCCTGGACGCACCGCAGTGCGCCCCTACACAAACGTCCTGTGAGCGCATCGTACTTCTCCAGCACCAGCCGCTTGGTTCTGTATTCACCGTACTTCTCCTCATCATCCCTTCCGCCGCACAATGGGGAAGGTGTCCAGGATGTACGCCAGCTCCTCTCCTTTGCCCAGGCCTTACCATTGTCCACCCAAACCGGACCAACTCTACACCTTCATAGGCCTTGCTCCAAGACCTATGCTATCCCTCCTTTTCAAAGGAAGTGAGTAATCGCTGCTGAAAAGATCCTTGACATGGTATACACCTTGTGCTATATTACGGATGATGCATAATGCATAATGCATTATTTGGCGAACGTGGCGATTATGAACTTATCCTCAGAGGATTCGGTCATGAAGAGCGCGACGGAACGTGTGCCCCGTAGGACGCTTGCTGCGCATATCCACGATGTATTGATGGAGAAAATCCTCAGTGGAGAGTTCCCCCCTGGTACCCGACTCAAGGACAACGAGCTAGCGGAAATGTTTGGGACCAGCAATACTCCCGTCCGTGAAGCGGTGCGTGAACTGGAGAAAGATGGGTTGGTGGAGATCCTCCCATATCGTGGTTGCCAAGTCAAGCGGATCGATGTGGAGGAAATCCGCGAGATTTACGATGTGCGCATCGCGCTGGAGGAGCTCGCCGCTAAGCTGGCTGCTGAACGGATTACCGTCGCTCAATTAGAATCCATGGAAGAACTCGTCGAAGAGTTCGAAATGGCGCTGAGAGCTGGTGATGTGCGTCGCGCGATGGAGGCTGGCAGTGCGTTTCACGATTTGATGGTCCGTGCCGCTGGCAACAAGACCCTGCTTCGCATCCACCGTCAACTGCAAAACCGTATTGAGGTGACGCGGCGGATGGATCAGCTTGCTTATCAGACCTCTCAATGGGGAGATCACCGAGCGATTCTGGAAGCACTGCGCCAACACGACCCAGAGAAGGCCGCTGCACTTATAACGAAACACATCGCCATTGGCAAGGAGAGGGTGCTCCGGGCGCTGGTGGCATCTTCCCCTGAGCCACAATCGGAAATAACGTCCTGACCACTCTTTGAAAGATGGCTGCTCTTCACCCAACGGCAAAACCCCTTCCATCGAATGTAGGGCCGCACCGGTTCTCTTTCGCAGGCTCGCTCCTGCGGCGTCGCATAGGAGGGAGGAGCACATCATGAGGAGTTCGAGCAGAGCACGGATCCTCTGGCTGTGGGTTTTGGTGTCGATCCTGGCGCTAAGCGCGGCGTGTAGCGGCCCCGGGGGCGCCGGGAAGAGCGTGAACCCCGAAACGGTGGCCATGGACTTCACCACTGCGTTCCTGCAAGGAGACCTGGAGAAGGCCAAAGAGTTCATCAAGGCCGAGGCCATGGAGAAGGTCAGTCAGAAGCTCGATAAGAGCGCTGCCATTATGGGGCAATACGAGACGACCAATCTCGAGATCGGGTCCACCCGCCCGTGGAGCTTCGGCGGCGAGTCTGACAAGCGCGTGGAAATCCGCTTTGACTTTCGACGCAAAGGCGCCTCTGACGAGCAATGGTCCATAGGCCTTCTGGCTGTCCGGGTCGTCACCACCGGCGGCACGTGGAAAATCACCGACCTGGAGCTGGTAAGGCCAGCCAAGTAATGGCGATTGACATCATAGCTCCCCTCACTCCCGCAATTGCACATCGTCTGTTGCATAGCCCCCTCACTCCCGCAGCAGCAGACATAGAACAACTCGTGATAGTCGCCCTTTCGTACCCGCGAGAACTGTCACATCGGCTCAAGCTATCCGTTTCCTAAGGATCGTGGGGAGAAAGGCAGATACGCTAATTCAGGGCAGCCCCCATGCCGCCCCTGGTGGGGCGCAGAATCACGGATGAAAATCGACGGCGGTCAGCGGTCGTTCGTCGTCCGTCGTTTTTTCATAACAGGTCCCACGCCACTCCCTACGGGGCGCCAGAATCACGGATGAAAATCAGCGGCGGTCGTCCGTCGTACTCTCATAGGCAGGGCTACCGTCGCAACGAATGCCTCAGCGAAGCTTGCGAAGGGGGGTGATAGGCGAGAGGACAAGTGCACAGTTGACCTGTTGCGTCTGGGCAGGCGCAGCAAGGGATTGGATCCGTTTTCCCTATGGAGTCTAAGGAGGGATCGGAAATGGGAAAGGAAGAGAGACGAGCGGGCATTCTGAACAAGCGGCTCACCCGACGAGAGCTCTTGAAGGGAGCAGGCGGAGCCGGGCTGGCCCTGGGTCTGGGCGCCTTGGCAGGCTGTGCTCCCCCAGCACCCGCACCTGCACCGGCACCCCCACCCGCCGCCCCCGCCGAAGTTGGCCCAACAGTCATCAAAGTCTACGTCAACGCGAACTTCTTCATCGAACCCGATGCCTTTACCGAGGCCCAGGTGTGGACTGTCCATGTACCTGAGTTCAATAAGGCACGCAAGGACATCCAAATCATCGTGGAGCCCGTCTCTCGGGACGAATACACGCCGAAGGTGTTGATGATGGCGGCCTCGGGTGATATTGGCGATGTCCTGTGGGGCACCGGCAGCATCCCCATGTGGGCCAAGAACGATGTCCTTCTCCCCCTGGACGACCTGATCGCCGAGGATAACTTCGACCTCAGCGTCTATGATCCAACCGCCCTGAAGATCCTGCAATTCGACCCTACCACCAACAAGTGGTACGTAGGTCCGCTCTGGGGGCTCCCCAACACCTTCAACGCCGGTGTCCAGATGCTCTACTGGAACGCTGATA
Source organism: Caldilineae bacterium (assembly GCA_011176545.1). Taxonomy (GTDB): domain Bacteria; phylum Chloroflexota; class Anaerolineae; order DUEN01; family DUEN01; genus DUEN01. The sequence continues at coordinate 47,137 of DUEN01000011.1, forward strand.
TCTTCAAAGCTGCAGGTGTTGAGCTTCCCACGGAGGACACCACTTACGATGATATCTTGGAGATGGCTAAGAGACTCACCCAGGACATCGATGGCGACGGCACGCCTGATGTCTGGGGTTTCCTTCCCAGCCCTTACCACGCCCATGGGATCTTCTGGGATGGCTCCATGATTGCCCCGTTTGGGGGAGAGATATTCAACTTTGAGGGCACCGAGGCTCGCATCAATTCCCCGGAGTCCGTGGCCGCCTTCCAGTGGCTGTATGATCTGGAGCGAAAATACCAGGTGGCCCCTCCTAAGGACGTGGTGAGCGCTTTGGGTGGTTACAAAGAGATGCACATGAAGTCCAAGCTGGCCCTGTACCGCAACGGTCCCTGGGGCGGCATGCACTTTCGTCTCATCCCGCCCGAAGGGGAGGAGGGCCATGTGGAGGCGGGCGGCGTGCCAACGCCAGTGGGTCCTTCTGGTTCGAGAGGGACCTTTGCCAGTTGTGAGTGGTGGGGCATTGCCAAAGCCTCCAAGCATCCCAAGGAGGCGTTTGAGGCGCTCAAGTGGATCACCGACTATGACTCGAACAAGTATCGCGCCCTGGGTACTCTAGTGCCCCCTGCCTATCTGGCGGTGCGGGAGGACCCCGAGGTGTTGGCTGATCCCCTCTTAACTGTAAACATAAAAGCGGTGGAATACGCGGAGCTTCCCTACCATGCAGCGAATGGGCGGGACAGCGAGATCAACACCTTGCTGGGTCAGGAGTTGAGCGGCCTCGACACGGGCGAGCAGGAGCCCACTCAGGCCTTCTTCGATCAGCTGGCGGCCAAGATCCAGGACATCCTGGATCAGCCCCCGGCCTAGACGACTTTCAGACGCATGGCGGTCGGCCACAGAAGGACCCAGCCGACCGCCATGCCTGTCATTATGTGGGCGCTATCGCCCCTTGCCGAATCGCGCTTCCGGGAGATGTTGCGCCTCGGATCGATCCCAAGCCGTCGTCATGTCGGTATAGGTCGTTCACTGCAAAGGGAGGTGATAGCTGGGAAGATATCCGGTACGCCATCAGTTTTTCCGAACCTTGAGCAAAGGAGAAGTCAGGATGAGAGAGGAAGAGAGACGAGCGGGCATTCTGAACAAGCGGCTCACCCGACGAGAGCTCTTGAAGGGAGCAGGGGGAGCCGGGCTGGCCCTGGGTCTGGGCGCCTTGGCAGGCTGTGCTCCTCCAGCACCCGCACCTGCACCGGCACCCCCACCCGCCGCCCCCGCCGAAGTTGGCCCAACAGTCATCAAAGTCTACGT
>DUEN01000110.1 GCA_011176545.1 Caldilineae bacterium
GGCGATGCCCATAGAGACGCCGCCCATGGACAGGTATGACTTGCCGCGCATGGTGGCGACGGCCAGGCCGGCCCGGGCGAACTGGAGTAGCCGCTCCTTTACATCATCCGGGATCGTGGTATCCCCGGCGTCCTGAACGTCCCGCCCGTAGATGTTAAAGACGGGCAATCCCTTCTGGTTATGAGCGGCGGAGACGGCCGCCAGATACACGGCGCCAGGGCGCTCGGTACCGTTGAATCCCCATACGGCCTTGGGGATGTAGGGATCCATGTCCATGGTCTCCGACCCATAGCACCAACAGGGTGTGACCGTGATGGAGACCCCCACGCCCTCCTTGGCGAACTTCTCGGCGGTTTGAGCGGCCTCGGCCACCCCGCCGATGCAGGTGTCTGCGATCACGCACTCGACCGGAAGGCCGTTCGCGTGACGGAGGTTCTCCGTCAGCAAGTTCGCCACGGCCTTGGCCAGCGCCATCGTCTGGTCCTCTAGCGACTCCCTCACCCCCTGTCGTCGGCCGTCAATGGTGGGACGAATACCGATCTTGGGCATGTCACCGACCAGCCTGTTCTGTGGGGGATTGACCTTCATGCCTTCTACGTTTGCCATCGCTTCATCCTCCCTTGTGAAGTTGTGTGTTGTGCTTTGGTCTTCGTCACATCCATCCCTTAGAGCGTATCGAAAAATGCTTCATGAAGTCACCAAGGCGCTAAGGAAGGCATCTAAAGCCTCTCTTTTGCCTGGCAAGCGTAAGTGCGCTGCACTTTTGTTTCTTCTCTGCCTTGGAGCCTTAGTGCCTTGGTGGTTCCTTCGCATCATTCCTTGTCGAGCGAAAGCCGCCCGGCGCGTTCGCCTGAGCGATAAATCGCATCGATCACTCGGTCCACGCGATATCCATCGTGTGCGGTGATGGCGGGTTCCCGTCCCGATGCCACCCGCGAGACGACGTCAACCACTTCTTCTACAAAGTAATCCACCGGTCCGAAGGCCAATACCTGTGTGGTACGATCCTCCTCGCGATAGAACTCGACGACTGGGACCAACGCATCGGCTCGATTCCAGAAGACCGAGTATATGGTGAGCACTCCTTTGGGACTTCGCAACTGGAGCAGCTCATCCCAGCCGTCGTGATGGCGTCCAAAGTTCGTATGCTGAAACCATCCCACCTCCAGCAGGATCGTGGCCCCGCTCTTCATCTCCAGGATAGCGTTGGTATACCAATCCACGTCGGTCCCGGGGCGCATACGCACCCGGGCATCGACGGCGGCCACCTCGCCGCAACACCAACACAGGATATCGATCATATGGCTACCGGCGTGCACCAGCGGTCCGCCGCCGGCCTTATCCTTCTGAGTATGCCACATCTGCGGATCGGTCCATAGTCGTTCGGGGAAGGGCTGATACGAGCGCAACAACCCCGTCTCAACACCTCCGATTTCCCCTACCAGCTCTTTGAAACGCTGGAAGGCCGGATGATAACGCTTCATATATCCGACTTGCAGAAAGGCTCCACGAGCCTCCACCAGTTTCACGAGCGCCTCTGAGTCGCTGACCCGGGTGGTCATCGGCTTCTCACACAGGACCGCCTTGCCGGCCTCAATCGCTGCCGCGCTCACTTCGTAGTGGAGCCAGTTAGGCACACACACAGAGACGAGATCGATTTCATCGCACTGGAGCAGGTCACGATAGTCCGTGACCCAGGCGCATCCGGCCTCTTCGGCCCGACGCCGCGCGGCCTCCTCGTTGGGATCTGCGACCATCACCAGACGAGCGTCGCTTTGCTGATATCCGCGCAGGTGATGGGCAGATATCCCTCCACACCCGATGATCCCTACCCCTATCGCCATGGCATTCCCCTTCAGGGTGTGATCACGACTTTCACCATCATGTCTCGATGATCGCGTAACAGTTCCAGCCCCTCCATGATACGCTCTAGAGGCAGTACGTGGCTCACGATCGCAGAGGCGTCCACATGGCCATCTCGCAGAAGCCGCAGCGCCGTTGGAAAGTAGAGCGCAGGCGAAGCGAAGGAGGCTCGCAATTGGAGTTTCCGGAAGTGAAACTCATTGGCGTCAAAAGTGATCTGAGCCCCTGGCCCGTACTCGATACCGATGAAGGAGATTACGCCCCCGTAGCTCATCACCTTCATCACCTCGGGCAAGGTAGAGGGCGGCGCGGTGACCAACGCCCTTTGGACCCCACCCCGCCGATAGCTTTGCTCACTGATGGGCTCTTTCTCCGCCGCGAATACGTGATCTGCCCCCAAAGCACGAGCCTTCTCCAGGCGGATCCCCTCCGATCGGTTCACCGCGTAGATGCGAGCGGCTCCTTGCATCCGGGCCAGTGGGATGCTCATCAGCCCGATAGGGCCTAGTCCCACGATGAGCACGTCGTCCCCCAGGGCGATTTGAGCGGTGTAGGTCATGTCCAGCGCCACTCCCAATGGCTCGGCCAGACAGGCATGCTCGAAGGGAAGTCCCTCGAAGGGGACCAGGGCCTCCTTGGGTGCCAGCATGTACTCGGCGAAGCCCATCGTCGAGCCGCTCCAGAAGTTAGGCGCCTTGTTGCACAGGTCCACCCGGCCATCCCGGCAAAGGTCGCAATGCCCGCAGAAGGACGCGCTTTCGAGTGCGACGGTATCTCCCTCCTTCACCGTCGTCACATGGGCGCCCACCTTCGCCACGATCCCTGCCACCTCGTGCCCGAAGGGCTGCCACTCCGTCGCCTGAGAGCGAGCAGCATGGAGGTCAGTGCCGCAGATGCCGCAGGCTTTGACCCGGAGCAGGACCTCATCAGGGCCCGGATCGGGCAGGACGACCTCGCGGAGCTCGATCTGAAAAGGGGCTTTGAGATAGGCTGCTAGCGTCTTCTGAGGGCTCACAGGGTCTTCCTCGCTGTTTTGATAGGGTAACGTCCCAATTCACGTCCGGCCTGGGCGAAAGCCATGATGTTCTCAAAAGGCGTATCCCGAGCTACCTGGTCGCCGGTTCCCAGGATGAATCCGCCTCCCTCCGCTGCCGCACAAAGGCATTCGGCGACCTGGGATCGCACCGCTTCAGGCGTGCCGTGCAGCAGCAGGTTCGTCTCTACATTACCTTTGAGGCACAGACGATCACCGTAGCGGCGCTTTACCTGGGCCAGATCCACATCCCCACCTGGAGGGCGCTCCAACGGACACACGATCGTCACCCCCGCGTCAGCGATATCGCCAAGGATCGCCTCGCAGCGTCCATGCTGGTGGAGATGCACGATGCGGCCATATCGCTGTCCCACCTCACACACAGCGCGAATCACAGGCAGATCCCACTCTCGCCACATAGAGGGGCTGAGAAGAGGGATCTCGGAGAACTCATTGCCTATGAACAGCTCGTCAAAGCGGGCTCGCTCGCAGAGCATGCGAGTGCGCTCGGCGATGTAGGCCACATACCGCTCCTGCAGTGAGCGAAACTTGCTCGGATGATCGATCAACTCGTACACCACCCGCTCGTATCCGCCCTCCAGCGCCCCGGCAAGCCAGTCGGTGAAAGGGCTTCCCACATAGGCGGAGACGATGCCCTGCCCGCCCGTGGCCTCGACCGCCTCCTCCAGCTCCGACAGATCTGCCGCCCAAGGGTCCGTGAAGAACAGATCCTCATACCGTGGCCAGTCGTTATCGAAATCCTTGACGCAATGCTCGACGTGCCACGGCGCATCATCAGGAGGAAACCAGAACCTCTCTCGCAGCGGTCCACGCGAGGTATGGTGCACCAGCGTCACCCACCTGGCCCCGCCACTCTCTTCCCTGATGAACGTCTCCGTGCGGGTGGCCGCATGCGTCGAGCCGATGGCGGGGACGATCCAACCACAGACATCGAAGTAGGCGGCCGCCTGCAACTGCGCCTCCCATGTCTTGATCCGATGGAACGGGAGGGTAAGGCCAACCGGCGCCACCTGCCAAAGGGGATACCCGCTGACACGCGCCGGGATGTAGAAGAAGAGCTCCGGCGAAACGGGCACCATATCCGGCTCCTCGTGCCTCGCCGCCGTGAGATATCGCTCCTTCCACGTCATCCCGGCCATGAGATCACCCCACAGGATATCGGCCATAGCGAGCTACGGCGTCCGCCATGGCGCGAACATTCTCCGGCCGACAGTATGAGGCCACGCTGTTAGAGCTGCCGACGATGTAACCGCCTCCCGGCGCGGCCACACGGATCGCCTCAGCGACGAGCCGATCGATCTCCTCCGGCGTGCCTCTGCTGAGCCTGTCAACGCTGATATGTCCCACCAAACAGACGCGATCCCCATACCGGCGTTTCATCTCCGCCAGATCCATGGCCCCCGGTTCAATGGGGTGCAATCCCCACATTCCCAAAGAGAGCAGATCATCCATAATCGGCATCAGGTTGCCGTCGGAGTGAAAGATCCACGGCAATGTCACCCGATCGATGACCTTCCGATAACGCGGCATGAATAGCTCCCGGAAGATCCGGGGAGAGACGAAGGGCGCGCTCTTGAAAGCGATATCGTCAGCAAACCACAGGAAATCGAAACCAAGCTCACACAGATGCTGCGCCGCTCGAGCGTACCAATCAGTATACATATCGAACATGTCCGCCACAAGTCCAGGGTCCTCGTATAGGGCGAGCGAGAAGTGTTCCAGGCCCATCCCCAGGATAACCGGGTCGGAGCCGATGTTCAGGAACGTATACAGTGCGTAGCCCGAGTCGCGGTAGCGCTCGATGAACTGGCGGTACGGCTCGTAGATGGCTGGATCGTCGGGGTCTGGGAGCCGGATCCTCGCCAGGTCCGCGCGAGACTTCACGCTGCCGCCCGCCACCATCATCCGGCCGCCGATCTCCTTTTGGATGCCCTCATGACGCAGGAAGAGGTACATGCCGAACCCATCTAACCCGAGGGCCTGGGCCAGGTCGATTGGTTCGTAAAACGGGCTGGTATACAATTCGCCAATCAGCACATCCGCGCCGGGTTGGCCGAATTCCATGGGAGCGGCGGTCTCCCGGGGAGGCAGCCCGAGGAGCGCGAGAGCGACAGGTTCCTCGATGACTGGCTCGAGAAACGGAACCCGATCCGGCTCCTTCCTCTCCAGGGCAGCCAACACGCGTTGCCGAGGCGTCATCTCACCCACGGTCCACCTATCCCTTTATCGTCGTCTACACGGACAGCGCCCGCTTTTCCACCTCGGCCCAGTCTACCTCCAGCCCCAGGCCGGGACGCTCCGGAACCCGCACGCAGCCTTCGCTATCGATAGCCAGCTCTCCCCTCGTACGCGACCGAATCTGCTCCTCACTGATGACCAGATCCTCGTAGAAGTCGCAGTTAGGGATCGCGCAACAGAGGTGCAGGTTGGCCAACCCGCCGCCATGCACCTGCGCGCTCATGCCGAAGGACTCCGCCAAATGCGCGATCTTCATCGCGCCGGTGATGCCACCTTTGTAGTGCGCGCTGGTGCGGATCATATCACCAGCCCTCTGCTGGATAAAATCGGCAGCATTCCAGTGACACCCGTCCGAGGTCTCGGCTGAGAGTATCGGGATATCCAGGTCAGCGCAGAGTTTGGCGTAACTGTACAAATCGAACTCGCGCATCGGCTCTTCATACCAGTAGTAATCCGCCGCCTCCAGGTGTCGCCCAAACCACAATGCCTGCTGATAGTTCCAGCCGGCCGAGGCGTCGAACATCAGCGGGATATCATCGCCGACCCACCGACGCAGCGCGTGGGCCAACTCGGCATCCCTCCTGAGATCGCCCCAGGCGTGCAGCTTAAAGGCCCGATAGCCAACCTCTAGGCACAGCTCGATGATCCGTCGATACTCCTCCAGCGAGTCGAACGTTACCGTCGAGGCATAGGCGGGGATGCGGTCACGATAGCCCCCCAAAAGCCGGTAGAGTGGTAAGCCCGCCACCTTGCCCTTGATATCCCACAGGGCGATATCGGCCACACCCAGCGCGTAGATGGGAAACTCCTCAAGGCGATCGATCTCCCAGACCCGATGCCAAAGCCACTCGGTCATGAGCGGGTCCTGGCCCACGAGCTCCTCTCGGAGCCTGCGCTTGACCAGATCCGCCATAATACGTCCATGGCTGACCGGCGCAACGCCGTCGATACCCTCATCGGTTACGATGCGAAGCAGGCCCCCGACGCTTACATCGCCGGCCAGGCTGGTGCCATCGCCGCTCCCAGGCAAGCCCTTCCGCCAGTGAAACGTGTACTCAAGGCGTTGTTCCAACACGTAGAATTTCACATCGATGATCTTCATGAGCGTACTCCGATCTCACCTTGCCTAACCCTGCCCCTTGATCGCCCCAGACATGATGCCGGAGATGAGCTGTCGTTGGAAGGCGAAGAAGATGATCAGGAGAGGGATGGTCGAAAGCGTGCTGCCAGCGAACAACATCGCGTACCGCGGCGCATAGCGCTGTGAACCCTGGAACGCCACCAGGGCGAGCGGCGCGGTGAACTTATCGGGATCGGATAGGATCAACAGCGGCTCCAGGAAGATGTTCCATCCGTTCACGAAGGTGATGATGCCAAGGACCGCGAGCCCAGGCTTAACGAGAGGGAGGACGATCCGGACAAACGTGCCGAAGACAGAACAGCCATCGATCGCGGCGGCCTCGATCATCTCATCCGGAATGGACGCGGCGATGAATTGCCGCATGAGGAAGATGCCGAAGGCCGTGGACCAGGCGGGAACCCAGAAGGGCCAATACGTATCCGCCCACTTGAGGACCTTGATCATCAGCAGGTACCACGGGATGATCGTGGCCTGATAGGGCAGCATCATCGTGGCCAGCATGAGGAAGAACAGCTTATCTCGCCCGGGGAACTGGCGCTTAGCGAAGGTGAAGCCCGCCAGTGAGCAGAAGAAGAGCGTACCTGCCGTGCGCACCGCGGCCACGTAAAAGCTGTTCAGCAAGGGGCGCCAAAAGTTATAAACAGCGAAGAGCTCTTTATAGGCGTCGACATCAAACCCTTCCCTGGGCCAGAAGGTGGGATGCAGGCTGAAGAGATCGTTGTCATCCATAAACGAGCCGATGACCATGTCATAGAACGGGAATACGAAGATGACGGCGAAGACCAGCAAAAGGATATAGACGAGGA
>DUEN01000111.1 GCA_011176545.1 Caldilineae bacterium
ACGGCGAATTCCGCTTGGCCTGATCGAACAGGTCCCGCACCCGGCTGGCCCCCACCCCCACGAACATCTCCACGAACTCCGACCCGGAGATGCTGAAGAAGGGCACCCCGGCCTCCCCGGCCACCGCCTTGGCCATCAGCGTCTTGCCTGTGCCCGGTGGCCCCACCAACAGCACCCCCTTGGGGATGCGGGCCCCCAGCGAAGCGAACTTCTGCGGCTCCTTGAGGAACTCCACCACCTCCTGCAGCTCCTGCTTGGCCTCGTCGGCGCCCGCCACGTCGTCGAAGGTCACCGTCGGCTTGTCCCCCGTGAACATCCGCGCTCGACTTTTGCCAAAGGCGAACGCCTGGTTACCCGCACCTTGCGCCTGACGTAAGAGGAAGAAGAAGAAGGCACCGACGAGGATCAATGGCAGCAGAGTGCCGAGGATGGCACCCCAATTCTCCCAGCGGCCCGGCGGGGCGAACTCGAAGTCGATCGCGGCCAGCTCTTCCTGGGAAACCCCCAGATTGCGCAACGTCCGAATGACGCTCGCGTCCGGTTCCTTCCGCGAGACCGCCTTGTCTAACCGCGCCCCTTCGGTATAGATGATCTGTAATTCATCGCCACGGACGATAATCTGCTTGATGTGCCCGTTCTTCGCCTCCTCGGCGATCTGATCCAGCGTCACCGAGGGCATCCCATTACGGCTGCGCACGAGACTGGTGAAAAGGAAGGTCGCCAGCGCGATGAAGATGACTAAATAAATCAAGCCACTCCGAACTAACCTCGATCCCATGCGATATGCCTCAACACTTCCACCGACTTTGAAAGCAACCAAGTAGCCAGTAAATGAAACTCGACCTCTACTTCCAGAATGTAGTGTAGCACATCCGTTGAGAGGATGTCAAACGCTCGCTTTCATTATCACTTGACTTGACAGAGTCTTCCGAACGGTGGGGTATAATATGTAGGCGATCCAGACACGCTCGTGGAGAGGAGCTGTGTTATAATGAATTGTGGGATGCGGGAGCGTTGAGAACTCTGACCGCGGGAGTGAAAGAAGATGGAGCCATCTACGGTACGGCGGATATGTCCTCACTGTGGTACGGCTTATCCTGTAACAGATCCCTGCTGTCCCCAATGCGGCCGTTCTCCTGATGAGGCATCGTTGCAACGCACTCACCGCCAGCTACCTGTCCTCATCACTCGCGCGGCGTTGCCAATCGCCGTGGGCATCGCGGGCCTGGCTCTCCGCGCCGGATTGGGGATCCTGCGAGGACTGCTGAGCCGTCCTTCGCCTCTCGTGGCTAAGCCCACCCAGCCCGCTCCTCCACGCTCGCGCCCTCGCTTCACGGTCTACTTCTGGGGACGCCGAGAGGTCTGGGATGGCTCTGGGCTTCGTACCCGGGAGGAGACTCGTGCCAGATGGGAGATCCATGAACAGGAGGCTCGATAAGACGTCTCCCATAACTGAAAGGGCCTCCCCTTTCGAGGAGGCCCCCTTCGCGTCTAGCGATTAAGCTTTGCCTGGATCGCCTTCTTCACTTCCTCGTATTCCGCATGGCGTCCCGTCTGTTTCTTGGAGTAGATCAACTCCCCGTCTACTTCTACCTCATAGACGCCACCATCTGAGGGGATCAACGTCAGCTCTTCGATCTCCGGCTCGAAATCCGACAGAAGCTGTTCCGTCATCCTGACGGCTCTAGGCGTGTAGTTTCAAGCAGCACAGTACTCGATACGGATCTTCATCGGTCTCCTCCTTACAAGAGTAGGGATGCAAATGTATAGGGTATCGACAAGAAAGATTATGCCATACCAGGGAGTTTGGAGCAAGGAGCCCTGGTTCTGCTTACGCGCATTTATCAGGAGGGGGAAGTACACCCTGGTCCCCGGCTTACTGGCCGAGTTAGCTTCATACGCTCTCATGTCACAACGATCATCTCCTTACAGTGAGGTGATGAGCGGGGATCGGCCTAGTGCCCTATATAGCGGGCGTATAACGCCCGAGCCAGGGCTGGATCGTTCGTTCCCTTGATGATCGCTCGGCCGTCGGGGAAGATGGTGAACTCGTAGCTCTCCAACGTGGCTCGCAGAAGATAGGGGGTGACCCGAACTTGGCCCACACTCGACAGCGCCTGGGCGAGGTGATCGAGATCCAGTGAGGAGTCGCCGGGCGAGGAGATTTGTACGGCGTCGCGACCACACAACACTACCGAGCGAGTCCCAGCCTCCACCTGCAGGAACGTATACTCGCCCTGGCCGCAGGTCGGGCAGTCCGGGCGTGGCCCCTCGATGTCAAAGCGGTCGAGGCGGTTATCCAGCAGCTCGAAATGGAGCATGCCGCGGGTGATCTCCGCCATGCCCGACAGGTACTTTAGGGCCTCGCCGGCCGCGATGGAGGCCACCACCGCGACAGCTGGCCCCAATACTCCCGCGGTATCGCACGTGGCCAGCGTCCCCGGCGCGGGTGGGGTCGGCATCACGCAGCGCAGACAGGCCGTCTCATGCGGGATGATGGTCATGACCATGCCGTAAGAGGCGACGGCACCGGTATACACCCACGGCTTGCCCAACTGCACGCAGGCGTCGTTGAGGACGTAGCGCGTTTCCATGTTATCCGTGCCATCCATGACCAGGTCCACATCCCGGATCAGGTCCAGCACATTGCCAGGATTCACATCGGTCACCACATCTTCGACGACGATCTGGCTGTTGATCCGGCGTAGCTTCCGGGCCGCGGCTACCGCCTTGGGCAGCGACTCGGCCACGTCGTCCTCATCGAACAGCATCTGGCGATGCAGGTTGTGTAGCTCCACGAAATCGCGGTCTACGACGCGCAGATACCCGATCCCCGCGCGGGCCAGATGATTGGCGATCACGCTGCCGGTGGCGCCGCAGCCGATGACGGCCACGCGCGCGTCCAACAGGCGGCGCTGCCCCGCCTCGCCCAGCGTCGGGAAGAGGAGCTGCCGACTATAACGGGAGAGATCACGTTCGCTCATAGGTCATGCCTCGTCGTGATCGGCGTGCCTCCCATTCCGCCCTCGTCAGCGTGAAGTCGATCTCATCGGTCTCGTCGATACGGCCCCGCCGGTCCAGCACGATCGGACGGATGTCCACCTCGCGAAAGCCCAGGCGACGCCATAGGCGCAGGCTGCGTTGGTTGAATCCCCACACGCCGGGGATATAGAATCGGTCCGCGCCAAGCTGCTCGAACCCATAGATCAAAAGCAGCTCGACCGCCTCGGTGCCGTAGCCCCGCCCCCAGTACCGCCTGTCGCCGATGACGATGGGCAGCCGGTAGATCCGCTCACCGGGGTAGCGCTCATTCACCCACGCCAGATTCATACGCTCCAGGCAGATCTCACCAATAGGCTGGCCGTCCGCCTCGATGATGAAGAGATGCCCATGCTGCGAGAGGTACTCGTAGATGGGACGGATATCGTCCACCGTGCGGGCATCCAGATCGTTCGCCTCGCTCAGACGTAGCGTCTCCTCATCCTGATACCAGCCCAGCGCCGTGGAAAGGTCGGCCTCCGTAAATGGGCGCAGGAGGACACGGGGGCCGCGCAGGACCACATCATGCTCCCGGATCACAGCCCGCTTTCCTCCAGCCGGCGGTCGATCGCCTCTCGCACCACCTTCACATCGGCGGGAAGATATACGGGCGGGTTGGCGTGCATGGCCTCGACTTCGTCCAGTGTGTTCTCATGATATCCCAGCTTGAACTGGGTGAACTTGAGCCCGTGCGCGGTGGAGATAACGACCACTCGCTCGTGGCCTTTGATGACGCCCTGACGGAGCAGCTTAAACAGGACCGCGAGCGCGACGCCGGTGTGAGGGCACGTGTACATCCCGGTGCGGTCGGCCAAAGCCGCGGCGTTCGCCAGCTCCTGCTCCGTCGCCTGCTCCACGATCCCATCGAATTGCTGCAGCACCCGGACGGCCTTCTCATAGCTCACCGGGTTGCCGATCTGAATGGCGGAGGCCAGCGTCTTCTGTGCGCGCACGACGACCTTCTCCCGGAAGCCGCGAAGGTAGCTCTGGTAAAGGGGGTTCGCCTTGGCCGACTGCGCGGCTACTAGCCTGGGCAGCTTCTCGATCAGCCCCAACTGCTTCATGAGCAGCAGCCCCTTGCCCAGCGCGGCGATGTTCCCCAGATTCCCCACGGGGATGATGATCCAATCCGGCACGGCCCAGTCGAACTGCTGGACGATCTCGATCCCCACCGTCTTCTGGCCCTCGATGCGCAGGGAGTTCATGGAGTTAGCCAGATAGATGGTGTTGTCCTTGGTGACTTCTTTGACGATGCGCATACAGCCGTCGAAATCGGTGTCCAGGGCCAGGACCAGTGCGCCGTTGGCGATGGGTTGGATAAGCTGAGCCGTACTGACCTTGCCGCGTGGGAGGAAGACGATGGTGGGGATGCCCGCGGCCGCGCCATAAGCGGCCAGCGCCGCCGAGGTGTCACCCGTGGACGCGCATGCCACGGCCCGGATCGGCTTGCCCTGGGCGATCATCTGCCGGACAACGCTGACCAACACGGTCATCCCCAGGTCTTTGAACGAGCCCGTATGGCTGTTGCCGCAGAGCTTGACCCACAGATCAGGGAGGCCGATCTGCCGACCCAGCCGTTCCGCCCAGAAGAGGTTGGTATGGCCCTCATACATGGAGACGATGTTATCGTTATCGATATCGGGGACGACCCATTCTTTCTTGCCCCAGACCCCCGAGCCATAGGGGAACTGCGTGGTACGGGCTCTCTGCTCGAACAACTGCATCCAGGCCGCGGGGCTGCGATCACGCAGGGCTTCCACGTCGTGGGCCACCTCTAACAGGCCACCGCAGTTGGGGCACTCGTAGATGACCTCATAGAGCGAATAGCGACCGGGACAACCGCGAATACACTGAAACCACGCCGAATACGCCATGATCCTCACCTGCTCGCAACTCACAACTGGGGAGGCATGATCCAATGTACCACCGCATGTGCGCTTTGTCAACGGTGTTGCCCGCGGCGATGAGCCATGATACAATCCCGACGAGCGGTTCCGATCCACCGTGCATGCACTGATGAGGAGAAGCCCATGGATAACCCCTTTGCCGGCAAGCTAATCCTGGTAGCCGACGATGAGCGACGCATGGTGCAGTTCATCCAGAAGAACCTGGAGTTGGACGGGTTCCGGGTGATCAGCGCCTCGAACGGGCTGGAAGCCGTGGAGAAGGTGCGCACGGAGCTGCCTGACCTGGTTCTCCTGGACGTGATGATGCCGGAGATGGACGGGTTTGAGGCTTTGCAGGCCATCCGGGAGATATCGGACGTGCCGGTGATCATGTTGACCGTCAAAGGGGAGGAGGCGGATAAGCACCTGGCCTTCTCCAGCGGCGCTGACGACTATGTGACGAAGCCGTTCAGCCCTCTGGAGCTGAGCGATCGCTGTAAAGCCGTATTGCGGCGGACGGCGGACCGATCGGTGCATTCGGGAGGGATCGTCAAGGTGGACGATCGGCTCCAGATCGACTTCGCCCGCCGCGAGGTCATCGTGGACGGCAAGCGGATCAATCTGCGCCCGACTGAATGGCGTCTCCTCTATCATCTCGTGCAGAACGCCGGTTGGGTCATGCCCTCAGAGGTGCTACTGCAGAAGGTGTGGGGATTCGAGTATAAGGATGACGTCCAGCTCTTGCGGCTCTATATCGCCTACCTGCGGCAGAAGATCGAAGAGGACACGAACAACCCCAAGTACATCCTGACGGAGCGGGGCGTCGGCTACCGATTCGTCGATTTCCGACGCCAACAGGAGGGAAAAGAGGCCGAGGCGGGATGAGCCCCTGCCCGGTTGAAACCGTTTGGTCGCGCAAAGGCGGCATGTTATAATCGTTCTAATGAAGCACCGGTTACGCCGAGCGTATCTTGGATTCAGTTTCTTAGCCCTGAGTGGGCTGTTGGGCATCGCGATCTTGGGATGGCGGGTTGACCGTTACAGCCGCAAGGATCGACGGCAACCCGCCGATGTGATTATCGTCATGGGCGCTCGCGTGTTGCCTGATGGGCGTCCTGGCCCGGATCTGTACAGCCGCGCCCGACATGGCGTCGCCCTCTATCGTGAGGGATGGGCGTCCGAGATCATGTTCACCGGGGGATACGTGGGCGATCCCGCTTCCGCCGCGGCGGTGGCGCGACGGCTGGCCCTGGAGTGGGGTGTCCCAGATGAGCACATCTGGCTGGCCGAGGGCTCGATGAGCACCTGGCAGGATGCGCAGGTGGCCGTAGCGCTCATGCGAGAGCGTGGCTGGAGGCGGGCCATCGTCGTCAGCCATCCGTTACATCTCTATCGGGCCCAGCGCATGTTCCTGCGGGAGGGACTCCTCGTATATCCCAGCCCGACGCCCGACGTCCACGTTTCGCACATGCCCTGGCAGAAGCGAGCGTACCTCGACCTGCGCGAGGCGCTGGCGCTGGTATGGTCCTATCTGCCTGATGTGGTGCGCTCTTCCCGATGGACGACGGTGTTGCAGGAATACGTGTATGATGGCGCCCTAGGAAGGGTTATAAAGGGTATACCATAGAAACGTTCGGCAGCTCAGATAGGGGCGACCGGCCGGTCATCCTACGAATACGAGTACCGACGATATTGCGTTATACCCGGCTATAAAGGTCTGGCAATGAGATGGGAGGAGATCTCACGCGCCCGACGGATCCTCAGTCGTGAGCGTGGGACGATTTACAAGGATTGGGGAGGGAAGCTGCGGATCGCGCTGGCGTATCCCAACACGTATTACGTGGGGATGTCCAGCCTGGCCCTGCAGACGCTTTACCGCGCGTGGAATCTCCGGGCTGACACCGTGTGTGAGCGCGCCTTCTGGGATAAGGACGGCCTTCAGCCGGGACGCTCCTTGATCTCCCTGGAATCCCAGCGGCCGGTGGATGAGTTCGACGTCCTCGCCTTCACCATCTCCTACGAGATGGATTACTTCCACGTGGTGGAGATGCTACGCCAGGCAGGGTTACCTCCACTGGCTGAGGATCGGGACGAGGGATGGCCGTTGGTGTTGGGTGGGGGACCGGCCCTGAGCGCAAACCCGGAACCCATGGCCCTTTTCTTCGACGCCATCGTCCTTGGGGAGGGGGAAGAGGTCATCGGCTTGCTCTGTGACCTGCTGCGGGAGCTCATCGAGGCCCCGCGAGCGGATCTGCTCAAGCACATGGCGGAAATTCCGGGCGTCTATGTGCCACTCATCCATCATAATGACCCCTCCCGACCGGATTGGCATCCCATCGATCGGCTATGGGTGCGCGAGCTAACGGGCCATCCCACAGTCTCGTGCCTATACACACCCGACACCGAGTTCGGCGATATACATCTCATCGAGATCGCGCGCGGCTGTGGCCGCGGGTGCCGATTCTGCCTGGCCGGTTACATTTACCGGCCGCCGCGCCAGATCCCGGCCGATGTGATCCTGGAGTGGGCCCGCGTCGGGCTTCAGCATAGCCGCAGGATCGGGCTCGTCTCGGCCGCGGTCTCCGACCATTCGGAGATCGATCGGCTGGCGGTGGCGTTGCGGGAAATGGGCGCGCGGGTCAGCGTCTCCTCTATGCGCGCGGACCCGATCAGCGAGCCCTTGTTGGAGCTGCTGGCGGAAAGCGGGACGCAGACTCTGACGCTCGCGCCGGAGGCCGGATCGCAGCGGCTGCGGGACGCGATCAGCAAGACGCAAACGGAGGATGATCTGCTCAGAGCTGTTGACCTGGCCGAGCGATTGAAGTTCCCGCAGCTCAAGCTATACTTCATGGTTGGACTCCCGTCCGAGACGGAGGCTGACATCCAGGCCCTCGTCGATCTCGTGCTCAACGTGCGAAAGCGCTTCTCCCGGCGTATCGTGATCAATGCCACGCCCTATGTGCCCAAGGCGCATACGCCCTTCCAATGGGAGCCGATGGCGCCCGTCCCCGTCTTGCGGGAGCGACAGGGGTTTATCAAACGGCGATTGGCCCGCCATGGCATCGCTGTGCGGGCGGATTCGCCGGAGTGGGCCGCGGTTCAGGGCATCCTGGCTCGCGGCGATCGGCGGCTGGCCAGGGTGCTCCTGAAGCTGATTCGGCCATCGCTGTCCGCGTTCCATGCCGCGATGGCCGCGTGTGGCCTCTCCGCAGCGGAGTATTTGGGAGAGTGGCCGCTGGATCGGCCGTTGCCCTGGCAGATCGTGAGCGCGGGACACACGCGTAACTATTTCCTCAGGGAACGCAGGCTGGCTCGGCGAGATCGGCCTGGCCGGCCATGTCCTCCTGCCGCGGCAGGGTGTCTGACCTGCGGCGTCTGCGATGCGTCCTGGGCGTTCCGACTCGCCGGGGACGTGCTCATGCAGGGCCCGCACGCCCGCCGACAACGGATAGAGATCAGGAACGTGGAGTGAGGAGGCGTGCTTCGTCGCACGGTGCAGGGGGTCGCTTTCTATCAGTTCGAGGCGCTGGCCGGGCAGGCGGGGTTGCGTCACGCGATCAGCACGCGGCTGGGCGGCGTTAGCCCGGAGCCTTTCGCCTCGCTCAACCTGACGACGGCGCGAGGGGATGCGCCGGAACGGGTGGCCGAGAACCATCGTCGGTTGTGTGTGGCGGTCGGAGTGGACCCTGCCGCTCTGGTGAGCCCGCAGCAGGTCCACGCCGCCCGGGTGGTGCGGGTCGGGCGAGAG
>DUEN01000112.1 GCA_011176545.1 Caldilineae bacterium
CAGGATGAATCTCGGAGGCCCTTGATCCCATCGCTTTGTGGTACAATGAAAGTGTTACCCATGTCTCCGAACACTTGTAACCCATGTCCCCGAACACCTGTTACCCATCTCCCCAGTCTATACAGGAGATTGGAGGTTAGAGGTTAGAGATTAGAGTTGTTCCGCCTGAGCCCCGTATTCGTTCACAGCTGTCTCCACCAGCGGATCCATCCCGCCCTCCGCGGGCCTCACAGCTGCTTCCCCCTCACCGCCGGCCTGCTTCGCCCGATAGGCGTCCTCCGGCACGTACCTGACGACGTGCGGTGCCCCGAACACTTTGCTCAATGCCTGTTCAAGCGCCTCGGTCACCTCAGGACGCTGTAAGATCTGTTCCACGGAGTAGCGAGCCCGCTCCTGATACCCGATGATGACCTCCTGGCCCTCGACGGCCAGAAACCTCACCCCGCGGCGGGAGGACAGCACGCCCAACGCCGCGGGGCTCTTCGCCTGCAGCTCCCGGCGCACTGTGTCCCATGAGCTCCGCAGCAATGCCAGCTTGTCCTCCCCGGACAGCTCCCCTTTCTCCGCCACCCCGATCTCTTCCGCGCCGGCTGAGGGCCCTTCCGACGGCTCCTCCCGCTCACGCGCGCCCGTTGGAACGGCCGCCGGAGGCGCCTCGGCCTCCTCGCCCTGATCCGATACGGCGGCCGCCGCCGCGGCCTCAGTCGTCGGTGTGGCCGCCTCTACGAACGCCAACTCCAGCGAGAGCTGAGGCTGCACGCTGCTACGCAGCTCCGCGGCCACCTCGCTGAACAATCGGACCGCCCGCACGAGATCGGGCATGGCGAACGCCGCGGCGATCTCCCGCATCTGGGCCAGCGTGTCGGCATCCACATCGAGGAGCGAGGGATCGCTGCCCACCTTCAACCAGAGCACCCCTCTCAGATATAACAGCGCCTGCCGGGCCAGCTCGCGCGGCTCCGCCCCTTCCATGACCAGACGATTGAGCAGCGCCAGCCCCGTCGCTACATCTCCGTGGGCCAGGGTGGCCATCCACTCCCCGATCGTCTGCTCCGAGATCGCTCCCAGGACGTCCCGTACCTGAGCGACGGTGATAACCCGATCGCCATAGGAGAGGAGCTGATCCAGGAGACTGACCGCGTCGCGCATGCTCCCTGTCGCCGTGCGGGCGATCAACTCCAACGCCTCCGGCTCCACCTCGTATCCTTCGGCCGCCACGATGCGAGCCAGATGAGCGCGGATATCCGCCGTGCTGATGCGATGGAAGTCAAAGCGCTGACAACGGGAGAGGACCGTGGCCGGGATGCGGTGAGGCTCCGTCGTACACAGGACGAAAACCACGTGAGGTGGCGGCTCCTCCAGCGTTTTCAGCAGCGCGTTGAACGCGCTGTTGGACAACATGTGCACCTCGTCGATGATATAGAATTTCATTCGCGCCTCGTTGGGCCGAAAGCCCACCTTATCGCGCAGGTCGCGAATGTCATCGACGGAGGTGTTGGAGGCGGCATCGATCTCGATCAAATCCAGCAGCCGTCCCTCCGTGATGGCCTGACAGATATGGCAGCGATTACACGGCCGTTCCTCTGGATCCGCCAGGCAGTTGACGGTCTTCGCCAGGATGCGCGCCGTGCTGGTCTTACCTGTGCCGCGCGGGCCGGCGAAGAGGTAGGCATGAGCCAGCCGTCCCTCCCGCAGCGCATTGCGCAGCGTGCGGGTCACGTGCTCCTGCCCGATCACCTCTTCAAACGTCTGCGAACGCCACTTTCGATAAAGCGCCTGCGCGGCCACGTTCCCTCCCGGATTATCTGAGAGCATGTCTGAAGAGTACGACGAGGAACCACCAAGGCACTAAGATCCCAAGATAGAGAAGACAGAAGCGCACTATAAGGGCTACCAATTAAAGAGGGAGCCCCCAGATCATTCTTTACCCTCCTTAGAGTCTTGGTGACTTCGTGGTCTGTTCATACTCAGTGTAACACCCCCAGGATCTTCTGGCAAGTGATCCTCGTGACGCCAGGGGCCTCGCCTTTCATCTCAGCCGCACCCACACGTCGCCCCAAAAGCGCCCCACCTCGGGCGGATAGCCGAAGTAACGCCACGTCGCGTCGGGAAGGTCTACTCCATCGCCGGCCCCGGTGTCCTCCACGGTCACCTCAAGACGTCGGCCTCGGATGGGATCCACGATGCGCAGCCGATATCCCCAGTCGTGACAGGGGCCGTCTCGCGCTATACAGACGCGGCGGACGCCAGTGAGGCGCCTGGGGATGCGGCGCAGGCGAGCCAGGAGCCGGCCTCCCACGCTGGCCAGTCGGGCATCCGGCCGATAGATGGCCGCGCTGGCCGTGCGGCCACCTGCCTGAAATCGTGGGCCATAAAATCGAATAGGGAACCGGCCTAGAGGCAACCATCGCACTCCCTCCGGCGCCATGGAGCGCTCTATGCGTGGCACAGGACGAGGCATTGGGCCTTCTTCCGGCGCCCTCTGTTCCGGAGGAGGGCTGACCAGGGACCCTAAGAGCAATGCCCAACCTACCGCTAGTGTCGTGATGGATGTCCCCATCGGTACCTGGAACACCTCCTCAAGCAGGGGTTACACGGATCAGGCGTCACGTGCTGAGATCACCGATACGTCTCCGGATCCGCCTGAGCGATCTCCTCCGCGGTCACCTCACGCCCCAGGTGGTTGGAGAGATAAATCCCTTCCGTGATCTCCGCGGTTCTCAAAGCCAACCCGGCCGTATCTAACAGGGGGACACGCCCCAGCTGAGCCCACAGCCAGTGACGCTGCGAATCATAGCGTCCCCGGACATAGGGGTTCTCATCTCGCCGCCAATCGGCCAGGGCGGGATCGCATTGGTACCAGCGCCAATCCGCCCTCTCCACATCGAAGGTAGCGTCCATCTCCATATCCGCGAGCGTGGTGAAGTAGGCTAACGGCTCTACCCGAACGCCTCCTTTGGAGCCGAAGACGTGGTCCCCGTCAGGAGGATCCGAGTGGATGGCCCACGCCTCCTCGATGAAATACGTGATGCCTCCCTCCAGACGCACCAGCCCCATCCCTAACTCCTCGACGTCGTAGCCGCTGCTCTCCCGGCGCTCGGGATACATGTTCTCCAGCTTTTGATACGTGGAACCGGACACCGTCTTCACCGCCGGGTTGCCCAACAGCCACATCATGCGGGCGATGTGATAGACGGCCATATCCAACATCGCGCCACCGCCAGCCGTAGCCCGCTGCACGAATTGGGCCGAGCCGTAGCCATCGACGAAGGGACGGCCGCGCCGTCGATAATGGCTGGACTTGGCGTAGTAGATATCACCCAGATATCCCTCGTCGATCAATCGCTTAGCCGCCCGAGCATGCGGCGAGTATAACGTGGCCAGCTGGATATGCAACATACGCCCCAGCCGCTTGGCCGTGTCGTACATCGCCCGCGCCTCGCGGTAAGTCCACGCCATCGGCTTCTCGCAATAGACATTCTTCCCCGCCTCCAACGCGGCGATGGTCACCGGCGCGTGCAGCCGGTTATGCAGGCACACGTCTACAGACTGGATATCATCCCGCTTCAGCATCTCCTCGTAGTCCGTGTACACGAGGGGGACGTTGAACCGTTCCGCCACACGTCGGGCCTCATCCTCACGGATGTCCACCACGGCCACGACTTCCGCCTCTGGGATATCCATGTACGTCTGTAGATGGGCCTTGCCGATCTGGCCAACCCCGATGATCCCGATGCGCACCTTTTCGGTCATGCTAAGCCTCCAGACAGGAGCCAAATGTGATGTGTAGAATGGCGCTATCTTAGCACACCCACATAAGCCGGTCAACGTCGCTACGGGCGATTGACCAAGAACTGGCGGCCATAAATCGAGCTCTCCTCCACCGACTCGCCATGGCGTTTCCCAGGGCTGCCCGAGCCATTTGACACGCGATCCCCCACAGGTTATGATCACGTGACCCACGACGGCCTTATATTCATGCCCGGTCGTCGCTCTTCTTTCCCCCGATAAATCGAGCCTGTCCCGAAAGGTGCATCGCATATGCCTATGAGCCGAGAAGAGTCGCTGGAGGCGATCCGCAAGCTGCTGAAGGCGCGCGACGAGGAGGAGCTCAGCCAGCTCATCGGGCTATATCTACCAGCCATCGATGGGACCTTCTTCGCCGTCCTGAACGAATCCGTAGAGCAACTGAAGCGGGAGAACAAGCACCAGGTCGCCCGCGCCTTGGAAGCTTTAGGGACCCATATGCTGAAGATGAAGACTCTAATCTGACCCTTTCTGCCCACAGGCGAAAAGGCTCACCTTACCCTTGACGCTCATTGTTGGAATAGCAGGGGCGACCAGCCGGTCGCCCCTACATCCATTCACCACAGGATAAGGGCACGGCGTACCATGCTAACGTTTTTGTCGCGTATGCTGATATGAACGGGCGTCGATCTGACGGGCTCCATCAAACTATCCCGAGGATCGAGGCGCCTCCTCCCACGTCATGGCCTTATCCCATCGGATGGCCGCCGTCAGCATGCCCAACATGAAGGCCCACAGAGGAAGGACCATGTAGGAGATCAGTCCCCAGGCGACCAGCCCGTGGATCAACACAGCGATATTCCCCGCCCATATCCCTCGAGCCACAGCGACGATGGTCGTCTCGTCCTGATCATCCCTCACCTGTCTCGCTCTGGCGAAGGCCACGGCCAGGAGACATAAGAACAAGAGCAGGGCAGGAACGCCTCCCTCCGCCGCCAGCGCCAGATAGAGGTTGTGCACCTTATGTTCAGCCCCCTCAGATGGCCAGGAATACCCAACGCCATAGTCCGGCGCGACCCATGGGAAATTGCCCAGGCCGATCCCCGTGATCGGGTGATCCTGAATCACCTGCAGCGCGGCCCGATTCAGGTTCACGCGCACGGAGATGGTGTCCTCCGCGCTCGCGGTCAGGCGTTCCCAGATCAAAGACGCAAACGGCGTCGCGGCCAACGCCATCAATACCAGCGTGATCGTCATCACGGCGAATAACCTGGGATAACGCAGGAGGCGTCGGAGGTTCAAGAGCACCACCAGGCTCATGCCCGCCGTTAGCCCGAGCCATCCGCCTCGCGTAAACGTGAGGACCATGGCGATCACCCCCATGACGAGGGTGAACAACCACCACAGAGACCGTCGAAGCGACGTCTCGGCGAGGAGGAGGCTGAACAACACGGGGAGGGAAAGCTCGAGCCAGTGAGCTAGGGCGGTATCCGATCCCAACGTCCCCCGGACCCGGAAGAGTTGGGTGCCGCTGGTCAAAGTGATCGTCCGCGCCTCGTTCACGCGCTCTCCCACCAGATCGGAGAGCGCGCCGATGTTAGAACGCGTGGCGAACTGAAGGCTACCCAGCACACCTTCCAACAGGACGATGAGGGCGAGGATCCAGATGAAAACCCCTATCGCGCGTTTGCTCGCGCGATGGGCCACGTAGAAGTAGATCAGGAACGCCCGGAACCACAACGCCCACTCATCCAGGGCGATGGCTACCCGCGCGCCGAAGAGCGATGCGACGAACAGCCAGGCCAGCCACATCCCCCAGAGGGCGTCCACGAGGGTCAGTCGGAACCTTTGGATCCGCCCGCTCAAAAACTCCCCGGCCCAGAGGACATAGGCGAAGATGAGCACCGGGTCAAAGGCGTAGAAGGCTAACCGTTGCCCTAGAATCAGCCTCAAGGAGGGGAGGAAGCTCACCAGCAGGATGAAGGACAGATATTCCCCCCCACGCAGGGAGCTGACCAGGATGGTGCCCAATCCGGCGATGAGGGCGAGGACAGTGAGGGCTGCCATCGCGGTCCCTAGATACGCCCCTATCGTGACAGTGCTGATGACCAAGAGGACCAGACCGGCGGCCAATACGATGATGATGGCCCCCCGGCTGAAGGGAAATGGCCGAATCGCCTTGGTGGATTCCGAGCCCATGCTAAACATCCGTTCGCGGCGCCTCGGAGATGGCGATCATCTCTCGCCACCACGCGATGCGCTCCAGAGCCGATCATCCCCGGGGCGCACGAGCTGCGCCAACCCTCTCATTGCAGGTATCCCAGATCGGTCAGGCGGGTGGTGATCTCCTTTAGATCCTCCTCCGAGAAAACCTCATCCCCGGCCGCGGCGATCGCATCTGCCGCGATCCGCTCTATCGGACGCTGAGCGAGCAACCCTGGGTCGAGCGCGTCCACTAAGACCTCCCCGTCCATATCGTCCGGGATGGAGAGGCCCAACAGATACAGGATGGTCGGCGCCAGGTCTTCGATGCGGGCCTGAATGGGCTCCTGCCGGGGGGCGAAAGCCGGCCCCTTCAGGGCGACGATCCCATCCAGCCGATGCGTTCCGGTCAGGAAGCGCGGCATATCCTCCACCAGGATGCCGTGCCGGAAGTTCGTGGCGATCTGATAGCCATCGGCCGGCACCACCACCAGGTCAGGCAGGAGCTCGGCTCGCGGCCCGTGATAGAGCTCCTCGCGAAGCCACACCTGCCGGATCACCTGCTGCCCCGTCTCCGGGTCAACCCACTTCAGCAGCTTATCTCGAATCTCCTCCCGTAACGCATCCCATGCCGGGCCACGCGCCACCGTGCCCATCGGCTCTCGCCCTACTGTGTTTAAATAAATCCGGCCGTAGAAGGGCCCGGCGGGTGCGTAGGCTCGTGTCTTAGGCCAGATGATGAGCTCCGTGCTCGTCAACCGCTCGACGAAGTCCTCCATACGGCTGCGGGGTTTGATGAGACGACGGCGAAGCTTCAACACATCCACCCGCCGGACGACCGTCTCCGCCCAATCGATCAGGCGCCCCTTCCAGGAGGACTGATGGTGACTGGTCAGATAACCCTCGTTCTGCAACCACTGATTGATGTACACGCGACGGAGCACAGGTCCAAACCCATGATCCGACATCACGATCACATCGCGATGAGCGCCCAGGGCGTCCACCAGCTCGCCGATGAAGGTATCGATCAGGCGATAGAAGTCTAAAACGAGCTCGCGCTCCTTCGCCGGCTTGCTGGCGAAATCCGGGTGGGCGGGGTCTATCCAGGCCCACGCCGCGTGCTGCAACGTGTCCGTGTCCTGGAAATGGATCATGAACAGATCCCAATCTTCCTTGGCCAACAGGAAATGCGCTAATTGGGCGCGCTTCTTAGCGATCTCCATCATCATGGGCACGAAGCCCTTAATGCCAAGGTAGTCAAATCGCCGGATCATCCCCAGGATCTGGTAGTCCCCGATCTCCCTCTTGACCTCCTCCCACAGCTCAGGGGGCCAGAAGGCCACCTCGGGACGCGGGCTCAGCATCCCGCTGACCACGTATCCGTTGATCGGCTGCGGGGGATAGGTCACCGGCACGTTGATGATGCACACCCGACGGCCCGCTTGGCTGACGAGCTGCCACAGGGTGGGCGTCGGGATGTGGGTCGCGTTGATGGTGACCATGTCATAGCTGCCCGGCTGATAATGGGTGAAATGGAAAAGCCCATGCTTCCCCGGGGATTTCCCTAATTGGAAGGAAGCCCAGGCCGGCGCCGTAACCGGCGGGATGGTCGATCGGAGCGTCCCCCAGACGCCCTCGTCTAGGAGCTTGGCCAGATGAGGCAAGTGCCCCTCTCGTATCCACGGGAGGAGCACGTCCCATGTGGCGCCATCCAGGCTGATGATCCCTACTTTATGTTCTATGCGTCCCTTACCCGACTCACGTTCATTCCGCATGAAGATCACCTCGAGATGTCAAACGATAGAATCCACAACCCAGCGGTCACTGAGATGCCGATCTCTGCGGAGCGGCGGATAAAACCTCCCTGACCTGGGGGATCAACTCTTTCACGCGTGCCACGTCCTCCTGAGACAGGTTGCCATAACCCTCCACGTCCGTGATGCAGATGTAGAATCCCGCCGTGGCGCGCATGATCGCATTGTCCGGATCCTGCAAGGCCGCCTGCAGGATCTCGATGATGATGGGCGGGTTCAATGCCACCTCCCGGCGGATCGCCGAGCCAGGGACGGGGACCCTCGCCCCATCATGGGCGGCGCTATAGGCCGTCGCCCAGGAGCGCGCCAGATTGGTCTCGGTCATCTCCTGCTCATAAAGCTCCCACGTCCCGTCCGAGAGGACGCCATCGTAGATGAGCTCATAGCGGACGAGCGGGCACGCCGCGGGGACCACGCGGCCGCGCCATGTGCCGAAGCCGCCCTCCCTGACCTCGATATCCAGCGTTTCTAGCTGGCCGACCCCCTCTTCCAGGAAGCTGGAGAGCAACTGATCAAGCCGATCCCGGACCGCGGCCTCCAACGATGTCTGAAGCTCCTCGCGCTCCGAAGGGGATAACGTGCGCATCGGGGACGTAAAACCCGACGTCGCGGGGAGAGCCTGACACCCTGCTGTGCCCACCACCAGCAACCCGATGATGAATATCGCCAGGACCGCCCACCTCCGACGGGGGGCCATCCCCGGAGGTCCTATCAACGTCACCTGACCCTCCTCTTTCTAAAACATAGACACACGCCCATTACACGGCGGCACTATTGTATGTGAGACGCGAGGCGCTGGCAAATAGGAACGGCTAGCGACGTAACCCCACAACGAATGACTTGGGAAAAGACCGGATCGTTTGGGAATCTTGGGAAAACGGCTTGACTAGAACGTGTGTTCGCGCTATAATTAGAACAAACTTTCCAAGGCCATCGGATCACTCAAAACCTTAAGGAGGTTGTCTTTATGACTCTCTCAGAACGACAACGACGGATCCTGGAGTTCATCGAGGACTATATCGATAAGCACGAGTTCCCACCGTCGATTCGCGAGATCGGGAGCGCAGTGAACATCTCTTCCACGTCCGTCGTCAACTACAACTTAAAGAAATTGGAAGCCGCCAAGTACATTAAACGAGATCCTTCCGTATCTCGCGGCATCCGCTTATTAAGGCGCTTGAATCCGCCAACCCCTAAGCCCGATTCCCCTCCCAAGATCCCCATCCTGGGGCGTATCTCAGCCGGTGAGCCCATCCCTGTCCCTGATGTGAACAGCCAGGACCCCTACAGCGGTGAGACGATCGAGCTGACGGAGATCCTGGCGCCGGACCCGGAGAACTTGTACGCGCTTGAGGTCCGCGGCGATTCCATGATCGACGCGCTGGTGGGAGATGGGGACCTGGTGATCTTACGTCATCAGCGGACGGCGGAGAACGGAGAGATGGTCGTCGCCTGGCTTAAGGATCAGGAGGAGACGACCCTGAAGTACTTCTACCACAAGGGCGACCACGTGGAGCTGAGGCCGGCGAACCCGAAGTACGACCCTATCCTGGTGCCCGCAGACCAGGTCGAGATCCACGGAAAGGTCGTCGCCGTCATCCGTCGTCTGGGGTGAGGAGAAACGCCTCCAAGAGATCTTGACAAGACTTCCAAGCATGGTTATCCTGCACGCTAGCTGGACGGCTTTACGAAATCAAAGATAAGCCTCCGCTCTCTATGCCCGTCCATTGCATCGAGAGGAGGGCATGAGGCGAGGATTCATTTATGGCCCAAAGGAAAAGGAAGAAGAAGAAACGTAGGGAGAAGAAGGCGAGAAGGGAACAACCCTTCAGCTTGGGGCCGATCAGCTCGGTCACGCAGACGGCGGCGGAACTTCTCGAGGCCGGGGATGTCGAGGCGGCCATTGCCCTCCTGGAGCCGATGGTCGCGCGTCAACCCGACGTGGTCGAATATTGGGCCCTGTTGGCGACCGCCTACTCTATGCGCGGGGATCACGTCATCGCCCTCCGTCATTTCGAGAGGATGCGCCGGGCGGGCCTCCAGGAGGTCGCATTGGACTTCTCCCTGGCGATGGAATACGCCTCCCTGGGGTATCCCATCTTGGCTAAGCGCATGTTCGCTAAGGTCCCCAGGAAGTTCCTGACCCTGGATCCCCACACGCTTGAGGGGGGGAGAACATCCGACAGGAAGCCACGGATCTCGTGGCTGAGAAAGCTCATGAATTGGGGCTCTTTCGTTCGCAGGCGGAGGAAGTCCTATTGGCATTATCATGAACCGAGCAGCGTGATCGGCCGGCTGCGATGGTAAGGCCTTCTATTCGCAGGTACAAGAGAGGACGAAGTCGTCCTGGTGATCGCCGATGAATTAAAACCGCTCCTGGAGCGGGCTTTGGGGGGGTGAACGAGTTTCGATCAAAAGGGCAAACAGACCAAGCTCCCTGAGGCGCACATGGAGAATCTGGAACTCACCGCTCACATCGAGTACGGTTACTACGAATACGATCCGGACACGATTGATCCAGAGGAGCAGGCCCGCATCGAACTGGGGCCATACTATGAACCCCCAGCCACCCGCTCCTTCCGCCGTAAACGCGTGGCCCGCAAGCGGCGTCGATGGAGACAGGCGCGTGTTATCATCACGATGGCCTGGCTCCTCCTTTATATCCCGTTCTTCGCTGCATGGGGGATAAGCGGCCAACGCCCTTTAGATCTCATCATACGTCACCTGTCCGCAGGCTGGCTGATAGGCTTCGCGCTCCTGCACACGCTCATCGTGATCGTGGCCTGGGGCTGGCCGTGGTGGCGTGAGCAGCGGGAACGACGACGCCGCCTCGCCAAGCTGCGCGCGGCCCGCACCCGGGAACAACTCCTGCAATTGACTCCCAGCGAATTCGAGGAATGGACGGGGGAGCTGTTCCGCCGTCACGGCTATCAGGTCACCAACACGCCGGACATAGCCGACCATGGGATCGACCTCATCGTGCGTAAGGATGGCGAGTACGGGATCGTACAGTGTAAACGGTATCGCGGCACGGTGGGTGAGCCCGTAGTCCGTGACCTGTTCGGCGTGCTGATCCACGAGCGAGCCGATCGCGGTTATCTGGTCACGACCGCGAATATCTCCCGGCAGGCCCGGCTCTGGGCGCGCGGGAAGCCCATCGAGCTGATCGACGGCGAGAGGCTGGTCCAATTGGCCGCGGATTGATCACGGGATCTTCCATGTATCCACGCCATTCCCCCTCAGCCCGTCATCCCCTTTGGCCGCTCGCCGCGGTCCTCTTCCTAACATCCTGGCTGATCGCTTGCCAGGCCATCCCTGCTGACACGAGCCTTTCGGATGCAGCCCTGGCCCTCTACATCCGCGCGAACGAGGATAAGCTGGGGCGGCCGGCCAGCGATGATCCCGCCATCGTGATCTTCACCATCGAGCCGGGCGAGCCGATCATGTCTGTCGCGCGGCGGCTGGAGGAGGCAGGCCTCATCACCGATGCCGAGTTGTTCCGTCGATATCTGCGCTATACACACATGGACACCGGGGTCCAGGCCGGACAGTTCGAGCTCTCGCCTAGCATGACGATGATGGAGATCGCCCTTCGGCTGCAGCGCGGCGACGCGCCCGGCATCCTCGTGACCATCCCCGAGGGCTGGCGGGTCGAACAGATCGCCGATATGTTCACGCGCGCCAGGGTCGTGGATGGGGACCAGTTTCTGCGCCTTGTGTACGGGGGGAACGCCACAGCCCAGCAGTTAGGAGGGTATGACTTCCTGGCGGACCTGCCCTCGGACGCCTCGCTGGAGGGCTATCTCTTCCCAGACACATACGAGCTGCCAGAGCAACCGGAGCCCGAGGAGATCCTGCGCCGCATGCTGGATAACTTCGGCCGAAAGGCCGCCCCTCTCCTGGCTTCGACGCCGCATCCGGAAGGATTGAGCACTCATCAAGTGCTGACGCTGGCCTCCATCGTGGAGCGGGAGGCCATCCTGCCCGAAGAGCGGCCCCTGATCGCGGGGGTCTACCTTAACCGATTGCGTCGGGGGATGCGCCTGGAGGCCGACCCCACGGTCCAGTACGCCATGGGATACCAGCCGGCCACAGGCCAATGGTGGAAGACGCCCGTATCCCTAGAGGAGTACACGACGGTGGATTCACCCTACAATACCTACCTCTACCCCGGCCTGCCCCCAGGCCCCATCTGCAACCCGGGACTCGACGCCATCCGCGCCGCCCTCCAACCGGCGGAGACGGATTATCTCTACTTCGTCGCCCGCGGCGACGGGTCCCACATCTTCGCCCGGACGTACGAAGAGCACCTGCGAAATATCCGTAGCGTCAGGGATGGGGGATAACTCGGGGCGTCACGCCGTAGCCATTCCTACGCCGTCCGCCGCCCGGGTGACGTATACCGTTGCCTCTCGCCCGGTACGCTCCCGATACGCACGCGTCAGGTGCGCGACGAAATCCTCCACGCGATCCGCCCGTACCAGGCTTACGGTGCACCCACCGAAGCCGGCCCCGGTGAGGCGGGCGCCAAAGCACCCCGGCCCTTCCATCGCCGCCTCCACCATGGCATCCAGTTCCGGGCTGCTCACTTCATAATCATCTCGCAGACTGCGATGGGACGCCATGAATAGCTCACCGACGCGCGCTAGATCGCCCTGCCTCAGCGCGGCGACGGCATCCAGCACCCGCTGGTTCTCGCTGACCACATGGCGGGCCCGGCGCCACACGATCTCCGGCAGCAGATGGCCGTGCCGCTCCAAGTCGGCCTCGCTCACGTCGCGAAGGGCGCGAATCTCCGGCAACACAGGCTGCAATAGTCGGACGGCCTCCTCGCACTGCGAGCGCCGCACCCGATACTCGGATCCCGCCAGCGCCCGCCGCACGCCCGTGTCCGCCACGACGATGCGGACGCCCTCCGGGATGGGGATGTGCTCATAGGTCAGCGAGCGACAATCGATCAATAAGGCGTGATCCTCCTTGCCGAGGGCGCTGATGAATTGATCCATGATGCCACACGGCACGCCCGCGTACTCATGTTCGGCCTGCTGACACGCTAGGGCCATCTGGGCTCGATCCATCTCCTCCCCGCTGAGCGAGAGGAAACCGAACGCGGCCGCCACCTCTACCGCGGCGGAGGAGCTCAACCCCGCGCCGATGGGGACGTTGCTGCTGAAGGCGACATCAGCGCCGATGAGCTTGTGGCCGCGCGCCTGTAGCATCGCCGCTACGCCGCGCTGGTAGTTCGCCCATGGCCTCGCCTCGCTGCGAGATATATCCGACAGGGCGAATTCGTCCTCCTCATCCAGATCGATGGCCCACAGGTGAACTCGATCATCATTCCGCCGCGCCGCGGCAAAGAGGACGTCACGATCGATGGCTACGGGGAGCACGAACCCATCGTTGTAATCGGTGTGCTCGCCGATCAGGTTCACCCGGCCGGGCGCCCGTACGATGATCTCCGGCGCGCGACCAAAGCGCCGCTCAAACGCTTGACGTAAGGACTTGACACGTTGTGATGGCAACGTCACTGCCTGCTCCACGACGACCTCCTTGGCCTCGCAAGATGTCAATTCAGAAGCCGATCAGGCCGCACCGTTCGGCGGCAAGGCCAGCAGGGCACGTATCGTGACCCACTTATTGGGGGCACCTAGCGATCCGAAGCTGCCCCACGTCTTCTCCGGCGTGTATTCCAGATGCCAGCGGCCCTTCGCATCACGCTTCGCCCACGCCCGCTCCACCGCCGGCCGCAGCCGCATATCATCTTCATGCCCCATCCACCGCAGGAGCGTCAAGGCTTCGAGCGCATCGCTGGTGTATCCCAGGGGGAAGCCAAATCGCCACCAGAGCAGGCTGGGCTCCGTGGCTGTCGGGTAAGCGGCCTCGCACAGATCATGCTCGATCAACAGGCGTTGGATCTGGGAAACGGCTGCGGCGCGCTCCGGATGCTCCACGCCCACGCTGAGCAACCCTAGGCCGGCCTTGACAGCTCCCCAGGCGCAGGGAAGCCCTTCGGTCATGGAGGCTGGTATGCCTCCCCCAGGCGTGCGCCCATTGAACCGACAACGCAGGCCCTGATGGGTGATCTGAGCGGCCAAAGCGTCCGCCGCCGCTTGAACTCGGGGGTCTTCCCGAAAGTCAAACCAACACAACGCCCTCAGCAAATTCCCGTTGAGGCACAAGAGGGCACCTCGCGATCCCTCTCCGGCTGAAAAGCGCCCGTCCGGCAGGCGAGCATGGGACAACACATACTCGCAGGCGCACAGGATGGGTTCGATCGGCGGCGCGCCCAATTGCGCCAGGAAGAGAATCTGCCAGATGGTCGCCCGATATTTCGGGCTGTATCCAATGCCCGGCGCCACCCAATACCCCTCGGGCCATTGGGCGCGCAGGATATCGTGTGCCGGGGACGCCTCGACAATCCTCGCACGAGCCCGCCGGACCAGCTCATCTTCTTCGGGATATCCCATCAGGGCTCGCAGCGTCCAATAGCGCGCGGAGGGATTCTCCTCCTCCAGCAGCCACACCTGGAGCTCGTCGGAGGGCGACGATATGGGCACTGACGCTGAAAAGGGTATCAGCATTTGGCACAGGGAAGGGACCTCACAACGGCTCCCGGTCAACCCCGCTGCTCCAGGGGAACCCAGGGCAGATCGATCGGGCCGACATATTGGGCCCTGGGGCGGATCAGGCGGTTATCCGCCCATTGCTCCATCACATGAGCCGTCCATCCCACGATACGACTCATGGCAAAGATGGTCGTGAACAGATCCACCGGGATGCCAAGGGTATACAGAAGCGGCGCCGAGTAATAATCCACGTTAGGATGGAGCTGGCGTTCATTGAAATACGGATCTGACTCCACCAACTCCTCAAGCTTCAGCGCGATATCCAGCCAGCGATGATCTTCGGCGACCTCGTTCAACTGCAACGCGACTTCTCGCAGATGGCGGGCGCGGGGATCCAGGACCTTGTACACGCGATGCCCAACCCCCATGATCCTGCGCCGTTCCGCCTTAGCTTTCTCAAACCACGAGCGGACGTTCTCCACGCTTCCGATCTCCATGAACTGTTCCATCGCCTTCTGATTCGCCGCGCCGTGTAACGGTCCTTTCAGCGCCCCGATCGCGGCTGTGACGGCCGAGTAGAGATCGGACATCGTCGAAGCCGTCACCCGGGCCGCAAACGTCGACGCGTTGAACTCATGATCCGCCAACAGGATCAGATACATCTCCAGCGCCCGACTGGCGGCAGGATCGGGTTCCTCGCCGGTCAGCATGTATAAAAAGTTCGCCGCGTGGTTGAGATCTTCCCGGGGCTCGACCAGCTCCTGTCCCCGACGCAGACGCTCAAAAGCGGCGATCACGCTGGCGATCTGCGCAGTCAGGCGACATGCCTTATCCATGACGGCCTCATGATTGGTATCCTCCGCCTCCGGGTCATAATGTCCCAACAGGGAGACGGCGCTACGCAAGACGGCCATAGGCGAGGCGGTCGATGGGATATTCCGCAAACTATCCACCAATCCGGGGGTCAGATACCGCTCCCTGGCCAACCTCTCCCGCGTCGCCTGCAACTCAGCTTTATTAGGCAGATGTCCGAACCACAACAGATGGGCGACTTCCTCGAAGCTGGCGTGCTGAGCCAGGACATCGATGCTATATCCGCGATAGTAGAGATGCCCGGCTATCCCATCGACTTTGCTGAGCTTCGTCGTGGTGATGACGACATCCTCCAGACCCTTCGCCATATTGTCAGTCGAGCCTGTCGTGTTAGACGTATTAGACATATCTCCCACCTCTCCATCCGAAGGGAATATAAAAAGGTGACTGGTGAACGACCATGTCACCTTCGACTAGGGGGATCCCTTTGGAACTGACGGGCTGCAAAGCCGTCTTATGGCTCAGCAGGAAGCCCAAGCTGTGCGGGCTCTACACACCCTTCCTGTAATAGATATCGAAAGCGTTCCGCAGTGCAAGCGACCCCTTCTCTCAAGGGGGTGTGCGGCACTTCACTCAATAACTCCCGTAACCCATGATCATCTAGCGAGGGAGCGATCGGGATCTGCTGCCCGCTGTGAGTGATGAGCCGACGCGCCCCAGGCACCGCGGCGTCAATGGCTTCGATGATGTCCTCCACGCTGACCACCTCGCCGCGCAGATTGAAGACCGCGGCCCCCTCATAGGGCGCCGCGGCACAGGCGATGAAGATCCGCGCCACATCCTCCACATACTGCATATCCGTACGACCGCCAAACCCTATCTGGAAGGGACGCCCGAGGAGCGCGGCCACGATCGCCCGCGTCGGGTCAGAAGTCAACCCCTGGTCCCTCCCCACGCCATACACAGTCCACGGGCGCAAGCCGATGGAAGTGAGGCCGTGATCCTGCCAGTACACGCGAGCGTTACCTTCATTACATAACTTAAAAACCCCATAATGCGTCGCGGGTAACAGCGGGGCCGACTCGGGCACCGGGTCTACATCGTACGCCTCTGGAGGGCCATAGACGGCCGCGGACGACGCGTATACGACGCGCTGCACCTGATCAGAGAAGCGACGCGCGGCCTCGAACACGTTGAGGGTCCCCAGGACGTTTACACGGGCGCCCAACAGCGGATCGGCGCGGCACATCGGCACCTGCAACGCCGCCAGATGGATGATATGCGTGATCCCGTGCGCGGAGATGACCCGAGCCAGATGGTCCGCGTCCGTGATGTCCCCGGCGATGAACTGGACGCGCTCCATATCCTCCGCATCCGCGATCAATCGCAGCCGTCGTGGCGTGGGATCCAGATCATAGGCGACGGGACGATATCCCGCCTTAACCAGATGGTATATCACCCAGGCGCCGATGCAGCCTTGTGCTCCGGTTACCAGGAAGCGAAAGCCGGTATCCTCTACCATTGGATATGCGATCTCTCCTAACCCGCCGAACCCAACGCTCTGTCCGGCGAAGATGCCCTATTTTACAAGCTTTTGGCGTTTGCCTCAAGCCGCCCTCCGGCGCTCAACTGGCCTCGTCTTCAGAGGATGTATCGTACACCGTGATCATGCCCAAAGCCATCATGGCCCAAAGCGCCAGGTGGGGCAACACGATGAAGGCATCGACCATCCCATGAGCCAGGCCCGCGATCCATCCAGCCGCCAACCCCGAGAGCAGGGCGGGAGAGGCGTCATGCTCCACGTGCCGATAGATCCTCGTCCACGCCCATCCCATCGCGATGACGGCTAAAAGCCCCAGCCCCCCCATCCACGTGCCGATCTCGAGCACCGCGTTGTGCGGATGATACAACAGAGGCTCCCGCCATGCGCTCAGGGCCATATAGCGCGGATAAACCCACTGGAAGCCATCCAGCCCTACCCCCAGCCAGGGATGATCCCGCCACATGGCCCATGCCGCCCGCCACACCTCCGGTCGTAGCGCGGCACCGTCGCCACGGATCAGCGCTACCAGAGCGGCGAGCAACATAGCGCCAGGCACCCACGGCCCAATCCGCCAGCGGCGTCGCGTCAAGGCCAACGCCGCAAGCCCGGCGGGCATCCCCAAAAGCCACGCGCCGCGCGAGAACGTTAGCGCCAACGCGATGAGGATCACCCCCGTCGCGAGGGAGAAGAGGCGGCGGGATCGCCCGGCTGTTCCCAAGGCGAAGGCCATCGACATGGGCCAAACGCGCGTGAAAAACAGGGCCGCCTCGTTAGGGGAGTAATACATCGAGCGCAACCGGGGAACTCGCCCTGCTACCACCACATCCCCGCCGATGTAGCCCGCGATCCCGATCACGCTGACCAGCATCCCTCCGGCGACGAGTCCGCCTGCCGCCCAATACGCCGTCTGGCGATTCACGGGTAGGAGCCTCCACAGCATGTAAAGGCCCGCGGGAGCGAGGATCAATCGCCCTAAAGCCGACCATGCCCCTTCCCGATCCGGCGCCACCAGCGCGGCCGCCCCTCCTACGAGCACGAAGGCCAGGACAGCTCCGTCCAGAGCGCGCCATCGCCCTCGTAAGTAGCACCATCGAGGAAACGACCAGACCAGAGCGGAGATAGTGAAAGCCTCCGTGTAGGAGAGCCATCCGCTATCCAGGGGCTTTCGCGAGTAATAAAACGGCACGGTCAGGGCGATGAGCGCCAACCCCGGCCCGGGCGCGTGAGCGATGAGCCATCCGAGGACGAGGAGAGGAACCATCGCCCACGGCCATGGCAAGGCCGCGTAGGCGAACCCCACCAACGCCAGGACGATCGCGCTCCTCACGCCATCTCCGCTATGAGTGATGGTGGCCCACGCCCAACGGCCACCGAAAGCGCGCGCAAGCTGGAAGGGAAAAAGAAGCCCGGGACAGCGCCCGGGCCCTGCTCTCAGAGCGATATCTAACCGCCGGCTATTCCTCGACGATCTGCCCATCTCGGAGTTGCAGGATCTGATCCACGTACTCGTCCACCAGAGGATCATGGGAGGACATCAACAGGGTGACATGCTCCTCCTCCACGATGCGTCGGAAGAGCGAGAGGATCTCCCTGGCGGTGACGCTATCCAGCTCGCCGGTAGGCTCATCAGCCAGGATAAGCTGAGGGTTATTCGCCAGCGCGCGGGCGATAGCCACGCGCTGCTGCTGGCCGCCGGAGAGCTCATAGGGGCGATGATCCATCCACTTCTCCAGGCCCACCAGACGAAGGCAATACAACGTGCGCTCATGGCGCTCCCTGCCATGCACGCCAGCGATACGCAGCATCAGCTCCACGTTCTCATACGCGGAGAGCGTGGGCAGCAGGCCAAAGGACTGGAAGACGAACCCCACCCGTTCACGCCGCCATTGCGTAAGCTGCCGCTCGTTCAGCTTCGAGAGATCGCGTCCGAAGACGCGCACGACGCCGCGTGTGGGCTGGTCTAATCCTCCAATGCAGTTGAGCAGGGTGGTCTTTCCACTCCCGGACCGCCCCTTCAGAGCCACGAAGCGCCCCGCCGGGATACGCAGGTTCACCCCACGCAAGGCAGGCACCTCGATGGATCCCATCTTATAAATCCGCCACAGATCCTCCGTCTCAACGACATACCCATTGGCGCTGGTTTGCTGCTCCCCAGCCATTATGACTTCCTCCTGGATTGGCCATCACGCCGTAGACGACCGAGCAGACCACGCAGGCCCCGCCGATGCGATCGTGAGCTCGGCACAAGCTCAGCCACCGGAACCTGCGCCGCCTGGGTGTAAGCAGACTCGGGCGCTGGCAAGATCAAGATCCCTTCTTCGGTCAACTCCAGCCGGGCGCGCCCCTTGATGCCGAATTGCTCCAGATATTCTTTCGGGATCTGCAGCCGGCCAGCCGAGTCTAAGACGACCAACTCCTCAAAGATCTCCTCCTGGAGCTCTCCCTCGGCAGCGGTCTCACTCTCGGGGAACTCCTCGGAGACGAGCTGACGTTGTCGCACCGTCTCGCTGGCCGTCTTGCCATCACGAATGGCCACGACGCGATCCACATGCCGGGCGAGCCCGGGATCATGGCTGACGATGAGGGTGGTCAACCCAAACTCCCGATTCAGGCGCTGGAAGGTCTGGTAAATGGTGAGCGCCGTCGCTGAGTCCACCTCGCCGGTGGGCTCGTCCGCCAGCAGGAGGGATGGGTTGTTCGCCAGGGCCACGGCGATAGCGACGCGCTGTTGCTCGCCGCCGGAGAGCTGCGCCAGCTTATGATGCCGGCGATCAGCTAGCCCCACGGCCTCCAGGAGCTCTTCAGCCCGCTGACGCTTCTTTCGGCCCGTCATGCCCGCCAGGGTCATGGGCAACATGACGTTCTCCAGGGCATCCAGGTAAGGGATCAGGTTACGGGCGCCTTGCTGCCAGACGAACCCCACCTTGGATCGACGGTACCGGTTAAGCTCGGCGTCCGAGAGCTTGAGTAGATCGTAGCCATCCACCCACACACGTCCGGCGGATGGCCGATCGAGCCCTCCAAGGATGTTCATCAACGTCGTCTTCCCGCTCCCGCTGGCGCCGACGATGCCCAACAACTCACCAGGGGCGACCACCAGATCAAGCCCCTGCAAGGCCACCACCTCCAAATCGGCGACCTTGTAGATTTTCACCAGATTGTCGCAGATGATAAAAGGTTCTTGTGCCATATCACGCCGTCTCACCCAATTTGACTGCCTGGAAGATCTTCATGCGAAGGAGCAGCACTACCAGGACGACCAGAGCGACGATGAACAACAGGCCGAAAAGTGCGTAGATGCGCAGAATGGCGGGCCAGGCGATCTCCACCAGGAAGGGGGGCACGCGGGCTGAGGGGCCGCGCCCCACCTGCAGATAGGGGATGAACAGCTCACTGACCCATGCCCCCAGCGCTGTGCCGGCCACCAGGCCCGTGAGGATCAGGAAGGCCAGCTCCCAGGCCAGGAACACGGCCATCTGTCCGGAGGATAGCCCGATGGCCCGGAGGATGCCCAGCTCGATGAAGCGGCGTCGGAAGGAGAACAGGGCATATAACAGGAAGCCCAGCACCGTCAACAGGGCGGCCGCGGCGAAGCCCACCGAGAGCAGACCGAAGAGCCCCTGTCGCTCTGGCCGCTGCTGCTCCTTCTCTACCTCGACCAGCGGGGCCTTCCAGTCCAACACCCGCAGGTTCAGATCACGCACCCCTTCGACGATCTGGGCGTAATCCACGTTCGGATCCGTCTTCAGCCATACATCGTATGGGAATTGTCCTCCCGCCTGCTCGAAGAGGTAGTCCAGATTCCCTACGAAGAGCGGCCCATCCTCCTCAGGGTACCATGTCGGGAACAGGTCAAACATCCCGACGATCTTCATATCCATGGTGGTGCGCTGGCCATATATGTCCACGCTCACGCGAATAGTATCGCCCACGCGGAGTGCGTGCATGCCCATGAAGTCGCGAGGCACCAGGACCCCCTCCGGGGCGACGGCCAACGCGTTCATCAGCGCGCCCAACGACGAGGGGGCGAAGTCCCACCGCCAGAAGGCGACCTTGGGGAAGTCAACCCGATCGACGCCGATGAAGACGCCCGTCTGCGTCCCCCCGCTCAACTGGGTGCGGGCCGTGTACCTTCCCACCCGCGTGGCAGCCAGCACGCCAGGCACTTTGAGATGCTCGGTCACCGGCAGGAAGAGCCACCGAGGCCCCTGTTCTTCCTCCGTGGTAGACGTCTCTTCGCCTCCACCTCCTCCAAAGCCGAAGGCACCACCTCCCATCGTCTCCGTGCTCTCGCCCAGCTCGACTAGATGCATATCCGCACCGTACTTATAATACATCTGGTCATACAGATGATGATCCAGCGTCTGAGCCAGGGAGGCCGTGAAGGCGGAGAGGCTCAACGTCAACACCAGCAAGATCAACGGCGCTGTATAGAGGCCGGGGGAACGAGCTAGCTGGCGCGCCGCCAGCAACACGCCCACGCTACCTATGTGCGCGGCCAACCAGGCTATGGCCGACATGACGACGGGCAGCAGGCGCAGGATAAAGAGCGTCAGGGCGAAGATCCCCAAGGCGGGCACCAGGAAGAGCAACGGGTTCTGGAAGGGATCGTTGACCAGCGTCCCGCCGCCCGCGGGGAGGGCGATGCTCCCCTGCTGACGCAGCAAGTAGGCTCCGTATGCCGCGGGGATGAACAGCAACACGTCGATCCATGCCCGCTGCCACCAGGGCGGGCGCAGCATGCGGGCCCGCTCCTGCTTGTAGGTCACGATGGTGTGCCGCGCGGCGCCGATCGTGGGCACCACCTGAGCGACC
The DNA here is from genome assembly GCA_011176545.1 of Caldilineae bacterium. GTDB lineage: Bacteria > Chloroflexota > Anaerolineae > DUEN01 > DUEN01 > DUEN01. Next base: position 21,501 of record DUEN01000112.1, read on the forward strand.
AGTGTCAGCCCCATGGCCACCACGCCGAAGCGCAGCGAGGCCATCGTCACGCCCACACGCAGATCCGTCTCCGCCGTGAAGTTCAGGAAACTGCGCGCTCGGCCGATGACGTGTGCGATCATCTCCCCGACGGGGGAGCCCACGGCCAGCGCGACCGCTCCCAACAGCAGACCCTCCAGGGTAGCGATGCCCACCACCTGGAACACGGTAGCCCCGCGGCTGCGCAACACGGCGATCTCACCGCGCTGCCGCCCCACAGCGAGGCCCACCACCAGGCCGATAAACGCCAGGATCAGGCCGATAATGGGCACGCTGAACGCGTAGAGCAGCAACGTTAACAGCGAGGCCGCGCTCCGATATCGCCGCAGGGCATCCATCGGCGATACATCCAGGCTGGTGTTCGGCAAAAGCGCGGCCACATGCTGCTGCGTCGCCGTGATCCGGGCGATGAGGGTCCCCACGTCGCTGGAGTGGACGTTGGATCCATCCATGACGAAATACCAAAGCCCCAGGTAGACCTCGTCATCCAGATAAGGGCTGATGCGTCCAATGAACGTCTCCTCCGGGACGAGGAGCACGTCATCCAGCGCCGCGGGGTTGTAAAACCAGAATTCCTCTTTGGGATCCTTGGGCTTCCATATGCCGGCGATGCGCACTGGGATCTGGATAACCCGCCCCCGCTCCGTCCCGCGACGATCGAAGGCGATATACGTCTCCCCGATCTGCAGGCCCAGCTCCATCGCGCGGGGCTCGCTCATCAGGACCTCGACGACGCTATCCTCGATCGGCTCAGCGACGGCGGGGAATTCTCCCTCTAGAAGGGTGATATGATCCTCGAGGTCGCTGATGAAGGCGAAGCTGACCCAGGCCAGAGGCTGCTTCGTGTCGGCATAGGCGATATCTTCCTTCGGGAAGAGTCGGAAGTTGTTCGTCTTAAAATGCCGCACCATCAGCTTCTGCGGGAGCCCGAGGGCCGACTCTGCCTGTTGCGAGAGGTACAGGTCGAGTGGCTGGACGTCTTCCCACTGCACGGGGCCGTGCCACGCGCCCAGATATCGGAACATGAAGGCGAAGGGCGGCCTGGTGACGGTCTCGCCTACCCCGACCTGCCCTCCCGTAAGCTCCTCGCGCAAGATGCGGTAATACACCGCGTCCGCGTATAGAGGCACGCTCATCACTAGGGCCACGGCCGTGATGAGCCCTAACGCGGTGGCCAGAGCCAGCCCCCGTTGCGAGAGCAGACGCTTGGCGGCGACGACGAAGACCGCCCACGCACGAAGAAGCATACCCATTTGAGTTACACCCTCTACTGTCCTATCACGATCTGTCCCTCAGTCAGCCCTTCCTCGATCTCCCAACGATCCTCGCCCTTGATACCCACTTTCACGTCCACCCGCCGCTGCGCCTCGCCTTCCTTGACCACGACGAACGTGCGCCCCTCGAAGATACGCACCGCTTGCGGCGGCAGCCAGAGTACGTCCTCCTTGCGTTCGAGCACGACGGTGACCCGCGCCAAGTCTCCCATCTCATAGCCCGCCTCGGCCGCGGAAGCCTCCAGGGCGATTCGGGTGGACTTATCCTCTTCATCAAAAGTGCCCGTCCGCCCTCCGCCGCCATATGGATAAGGCAGGCGGCGGATGTACCCCTTGAGCTCCTCTCCCGGACGGCTGACCAGCACCACTGTGGCTGGCATGCCCTCGGCCAGATCCTGCAACTGCGTGCTGGTGAGGTCCGCGCTCACCTCCAACTCGCTGGGATCGGCAACGACCACCACGGGTTTGAAGGCGTCCACCGGCCGCCCCTCCGTCAGCGTGATGGAGAGCACCTGCCCATCGAAAGGGGCGATGATCTGCGCGTCGGCGATGGCCGCCTCCAGCTTCTGGACCTTTAGCAACGCTCGCTCCACATCGTTCTTCAAGAGCGGGTCCACGCCTCGGTTCAGCTCATCCAGGGCGAGCTGGGCCAGCTCCACCTGTCGCTCCTTGATGGCGATCTCATACTGATAAGCGGCGATGTCCTGCATGATCAGGTCATACGTAGCCTTCGCCTTCTGATAATTCAACGTCGCCTGCTGCAAGGCCGCCGCCTGCTTCGTCGCCGCCCGATCGTTCCGCCAGGCGATCGCGTTGTACTCCTCCTGCGCGCGCTGCAGCTCAACCTGAGCCCTCTCCAGATCGGCCTGAGCCTGGGCCTTGCGCGGCGTCGGATCATGCGCCTTGGCGATCTCCAGGTTCAGCTTCGCGATCTCCAGGTTGATCTCGGCACGCCGGATCGCGTTTTGCAACTCACGCTCCGCCGCTTCCAGACGCACTTGCGCCCGCTCCAACTCCAACTGGGCAGCGGTCAGCTCGCGCTCCAGATCGTCGATCTCCAGGTCCGCCAGGATCTGGCCGGCCTTGACGAAATCGTTGCGCTGGACATAAACATGCCGCACCCGGCCGCTCGTGCGGAAGTAAAGCTCCTTCTCCAGGACGGGGGCGATGCGCCCGGTGAACGTGAGTTTCTTGATCACCTCCCCTCGCTGCACCCGGTAGGTAGGCTTCGTCGGGACGACCGGCGTGGGAATAGGTGTCGGGGTGGGTTCCTCCCGCGCAGGCGCGCGCGAGCGCCCCGTCGGCAACAGGGCACATCCCGTCACCATGACAGCGATGATCATCATTGCAGCCAAACGCGCTGCTCTCCGCACCATGAAAGAATACCTCCTGAACGTGGTTTCATGTTAAGCCGCCCGATGGCGGCGATGTTCCCTTATGTTGATTAACCACCGGCAGCGTCAACCCGGCGTTGCGCATCCCGCAGCGCCTCCTCGACAGGCCGGCCGTCCACGAGGATCTCGCGCACGGCCCGTTCCAGGGCGCTCGCGTAGATATCGAACTCAGGGCCAGGGGAGGCGATGATGCCGTCCATGGCCGCTTTCACGAAGACCTCGAAATGTTCCGGCCCGATCTGCTTTTGGAGATCGGGATCCTCCAGCAGAGAGCGCCGTACCGGCAGCCCGCTGTTTTGCTCATAGCGGCGGGAGAGGAAGGTAATCCAGCGCCACGCGTCCTCCGGATGATTCGCTGAGGTCGGGATCACATACATGGCCATGATCACGATGGTGCGTCCGGTGCTCCCTCGAGGCAGGGGGGCGACGCCCCAGGAGAATTGCCAGGGGACGCTGTCCCATCGGCCGCCGCGCTCCGACATCCAATCCAGCCACATGGCGGCACGGCCGAGGACGATGGGATCCCCTGTACTGCGTCGCAGTTCCGCCGGCGTCGGCATCACCCCGTATCGGAGCGCCAGATCCGTGAACCACTCAACGGCCCGGATCACGGGCTCGCTGTCCAATCGCAACTTCTGCGGGTTCAGTAGGTCATCCCCCCACAGCGCCGAGAGCTCCTGGGCGACGAAGGGGAGATAATCCGGCAGGGCGCCGGCGGGGTAAAAGCCATACTGAACGTTGCCGTCCGGCAGAGGTTGCGTCAGGGCCTGAGCCAGCGCGACGAAATCGCTCCACGTCCAGCCGGGTTCCGGATAGGGCACTCCAGCCTGATCGAACAACTCCTTGTTGTAGTAAAGGACCAACACGTCTAAATCGACCGGTAAGGCTAAGATCTGGCCCTGATAACGAACGGCATCCAGTACTCTGGGGAGGTAATCATTCAGGAAGTCAGGGGATTCCGCCTCGATGAAGGGATCCAAAGGCCGCAACTCGCCGACGTCCTGCAGGGCCCACCCCCATGAGAGCACGACGTCGGCGCCCGCGTTCAGAGCGGATCGCAGGCTGCCCGAGCCAGAGATGGAACGGATCTCGACCGTGATCTCCGGATGCTCCGCCTGGAACTCATCCGCCAGCCGCTGATAGGGGGATCGCAGCTCACCCGGCTGATTATACAGGATGAACTGGATGGTGCGGGGCTCCGGCGTCGGGGTGACGCGGCCTCTACACGCGGCCGTAGACAACACAAGGGCTAGGACGAACAGAATCCCACACGCCCGTCTGATCGCCTGCAGAGATTTCATCCCATGTATCTCCCCAACGCTCAATACCTTTCCTCTGCATCTCCCATCGCCAGCCACCATGACACATCGCCTATTATACTGCAAGGTCTAAAGCCAGGCAATGCGGAGCCGCGGCTTGACGTGTGATCTTTTATGAATTCCCCTGCGGAGATATCGTGACCGAAGTGCTTGCCTTCGCCCGCAGCGAGATCGGCAGACGTCTCCCATCATCGGTGACGATCGTGACCTGTCGGGGATGTCCCAGTTGCTCGGCGACTTCCACGCGCCACTCCTCCCCCTCCCGCTCAACCTGCGTGACCCGACAGCCATCGATGCCGAAGGCCCGCCCGCGCTTCAGATCCACGTAGACGCCGCCGTAGCGGTTCTCCACCCACGCGGCGGCCGCCAGCGCGCCCCCGGCCCCCCAACCGAAGTCGGACCGGCCATGGGTGCCGTTTTCGCCGCTATGAGCGAAGTTCTCAGGACTGAGCCCCACAGGATACGCGCCCCAGGTATGCGGACTGACCTCCTTATTCTCCGGCACGGCCATCAGCGCGAAGGCCGCCCGCAACGCGGCCACGCCCCGCTGGAAGTATTCCTCCTCGCCGGTGACGCGATAGGCTTCCAGGTACAATGGCGCGAACACGGCCTGTCGCGAGTCGTTCCATTCGCCGTCTGTGTTCATAACCCCGAAGCCACCGAAGGTGTACAGGTCCAGCCAGGGCGGGTTCCAGATCTGCTGGTAGAGGTTCAGGATGTCCAAGGCCTCCAGACTGCCCCGCAGATAGCGTTCGTCCTGGGTGAGCTCATAGGCGCGCAGCAAGGCGTGGGCGGCCCAATAGGCCGAGTAATTGTTGTGCGGTAGGATGCCAGTATGAGGGTCCGTCATGTCCAGTGGCTTCCACGAACAGGACCAGAACGTCTCGAAGTCCCAATACTTCATCTGAGGGATGACCTCCGCCAGCAAGAAGTCACAGGCGCGCGACAACGCCTCCTGATACGCGGCCTCCCCCGTGTGTAACGCCAGCTCACCCAGGAAGAGCGCGGCCCCACCTGTCTCGGCCGACTCCTTCAGCGTCTCCACCGGTTCCGGGCGTCCTTCCCCATCGGCCGGGAGATCAAACCAGGCGGGGATGGCGCCGGAGGGAAGCTGGGCTTCCACCAGGAAGTCGCCCAGGCGGCGGGCGTATTCCACAGCCGCCCGATCTCGCTGCAGGTCCCGATCCCACCACAGCAGCCAGGTAGCCGTCCAGGCCGCGCTGGAGGTGTGTACCCGATGACGGCCGCCGTTAAGGCGCGGCGGGGACCCCCACCACTCCCCGGCCTCATAGGCGTATATAGCCGGGAAGAGCCCATGGATCTGGGGCGCCTTCAAAGTCCATGCCCTGACGCGCCGCGCCCATTCCTGCCAGCGGCGACGTCCCAGGCGCCGGCCGAAGTGCCACATGCCGTAGGCGCTGCGCAACCCGTTAAACCAGGCCTGGTTCCAGACGATAGGTTGAGGGGTCCGGAAGTAGCCGCCATGTTCCAATGCCTTGAAGCCGCTGACCTTTTCCCCCTCGATCTCGAATTCCACGCATTCGCCGACTTGTTGAACCGTGGTATACGTGTAGTCCGCGTAATCGCGGAAGGGGAGGGTTTGCGGCAACGCCTTCTCCAGATAGGACGGGGCATAACGCCGCCATTGATAGGCGGTGACGGTCCGCAACACCTCCGGCCGCTCCGCCTCTGCCCCTACCATGATCTCGTACGCGAAGGTGATCGGCCCGGCTGGCGGCGTACTCAACATCGACGGCGCGTGACGGTAGTAGGTGTGATGGATCGGCTCGTACTGTTTCAGCCCATAGCCGAAGACGGGGTTCACGCGATCCTTCACGTCCAATTCCAGGCATGTCTGGCGCGCCCGCTTCAGCGCGGCCAGCGCGTCCAGGTCGGGCAGGAGCGCGGCCCAACGGCCGCCCTTGAGGAGGATCACCGCGGGCGCCCGGAAGACATGATCGCCGATGACCATGTCGTCGCCCGGGCGCAGATTGGGGGCCCAGGCGTAATCCAGCGGACCGCTTGCCAGGAACGTCCACACGTCCTGGAACCACTCCACCAATTCATCGCCGCGCAGCACTAGGCGCGCGGCCACGTGCACGCGAGGTTCTTCAGGGTCCACCTTCACCGTGCGGGTCAGTTCACGGCCGCCCCAATCCGCCACTAGACGCAGCGTGTGCTCATCCGGCTGTTCGACCGTCCACGTCGGCAGCTCGTCGGGCAACGGGAATTGCGTGGGAAACAGCCGGGCATCCACCAAGGCAGCTCCTCCCAGCTCACAAATCTCCACCCATCCGGAGCGGGCCGTCTCGGCCAGCAAGATCAACCGGGGTGCGGGGACATCCTCCCAGACGACCTGCACCCTCGCGTTACCGATCATCCATCGAGTCATACGCCCTCCACCGTCTGATTGATGTCGTAAATGATCTGCATGATGGGCTGAAGCGCCTCCAGTGTGGGCTTCAGCGGGCGAAACTCCAGGCCGATGAACCCGTCATAGCCAGCCTTCGCCAATTGCTCCAGCACGAAGCGATAGTTGATCTCGCCGGTGCCAGGCTCGTGGCGGCCCGGCACGTCGGCGATGTGGATGTGGCCGATCTGATTCACATGTGCGGTCAGCCGGGCGGTCAGATAGCCCTCCGTGATCTGCTGATGGTAGATATCGAACAGGAGCTTGACGGCCGGACTGCCCACCCGGTCCAAGATGGCGAACCCCTCATCGGCGTGATTCAGCAGATAACCTCCGTGATCTACCAACGCGTTCAACGGCTCCAAAACCAACGTCATACCCGCCTGCTCGGCGATGGGGGCTGCCTGCCGGAGGACGTCTACCACGGCGTCGATCTGCTCCGACCGGGGGACGCCGGGGCGCTCGTTCCCGGTGAGGACGATCAGCGTCTTGCATCCCAGCTTACGGGCGGCAGCAAAAGACGGCTCCAGCCCGGCCAGAAAGGCCTCGTGCTGGGCCGGGTCACAGAGGATATTATTGGGCTCGACGGAGAAGATGGAGACCGTCAGTCCCCTCGCCTGCTGGCGTTGTGCGATGACGTCCAGGTCCTTGTTGCGCCAGCCCCAGAACTCGAAGGCGGTCAGCCCGGAGTCAGCCACAGCGTCGATCCGATCCAGAAACGGTAACTCGGGGAACAACATCTCGATACAAGCGGACAAGGTCAACATGGTAATCTCCTTCACAGGAAAGCGATCCACGGGGGATACGGATGCTCCGCAGTCGTACGGTAGGGGTTCAGCATGCTGAACCCCTATCTGTAATCTACAACTCCTTCTCCATCCACCAGAACACACGGTGGATGCGGGCATCGGCCACGCGGGCGTAGAAGGCGATGGGTCCCACCCAGCAGATGTCGGCGGTCCGATGACCCAGCGCTTTCATATCTCGCATGCAGCGCCAGAAGAGCACCCGGCCGATCCCGCGGCCGCGCAGATCTGGCTCCGTGCCCATGGGCCCGAAGCCGTTCTCGAACATGGTCACGTTGTAAGAGGCGAACGCGCAGATACGATCCTCGCGTGTGGCCACGAACGTGGAGATGGGATCATTCTCATAAGAGGAGAGGACCTCGTAATGCCACACAGGGCTCCACCGCTCCTGCAGCCACGCGCTGATGCTCTCACGATCCTCCGGCTGCAGCCGACGGATGAGAAACCCCTCCCGGGCCAGACGCGCCTCTTCCTCACTGGTATCCCAATCGTGCGCGGTGAGGTCCACCTCCATATCCACCGCCTCGCCGATGCGATGGAAGCCGTGGTGCTGGAAGAAGCAGATTGCGGGCGTGTAGCGCACGTCCAGGCCAGGCCAGAAGTAGTTCGGCGCGCTGTTGCCCAGCCGTAGCCGCGTGAGCCCATCTGCGCGCAATCGCCCCTCCAGCTCCTCCAACAACTGAGAGGCGATACCCCGCCGACGATAGGCGGGATCAACCGTGATCAGGCGCACCCAGGCCATCCTCCCCTCGTCTATCTCCCGGACGCCACCTAAGATCACGCCGACCAACCGATCATCTTCCCAGGCGACGAGCTGATAGGCCGGGTTACGATCCGGCTCCTCCAACACCCGGCGGCGCAATAGGGTCGGCGTAAACGCGTCCAGGGGAAGCGTACGTTGACACAGATCCAACAAGAGGGGTAAGTCAGCTTCGACGATCTCGCGGATCTCCATGACCGGAATCCCTCCGCTCTCGCAAGTCTTCGATCTCCACCGCGCAGTTCCGAAAGAGATTGTCCTCGATGACGATCCGCTCCGCCTCCGGGGCGATACGAATGGCCACTTTCTGGGAACTCGCGTCTGTGCTCTCGAACTGACAATCCCGGATGACGATATCCTTCGCCTTCCACTGGATGTCGACCCCGAATTGTCCGTTGTCCCGAAAGATACAGCCCTCGATGCGGTTCCGATCGGGAGTGCGATATTCGTTGACCTCCCGGCGGAAGAGGACGCCCACCTCGCCGTTTCGTTCAATGAGACAATCACGAAGGACGTTATCCGTGTCGCGATGCCCGAAATTCACGCCGTGCAGCCGATTCCCGGAGAAGACGCAGTCTTCCGCCACGCCATCACAGACGCTCCAACACCAGAAAAGGCCAATATTGTTCCCAGAGGCCGTACAGCGGCGAAACAGGGGACGTTGTGAGCCGCTACCGGGATGAAAACCTCGGTCGGCGTTGTTCAGGGCATGGCAATCCTCGAAGTGGATATCATCGCAGACCTGGAAGCTGAAGGCGTCGCCGTTGTAGTTTCGCGCCACGACGTTCTTGAACGTCCACCGATCGCAGTATTGGATGAAGACCGCTCCCGCGTAGTTGCCGTCAATGTGGTCGTTTTCCTCGCGATTCCCATCCAGGACGATATCTTCCACCCTCACATCGTCCACATTAAAGGCGCAAAGCAGAGGGAAAAGCGTCTGCGCCTTCGCGCCCTCGCTCATCCAGTAGTTCTTCTCGGTTCGCTGGTCCAGGTAGAGGACATCGTCCTCCACAGCGGTCACGGTATACAGCCTCATGGCAGGCCATATCTCCGTCCGCTCCGTGCTCAACGCCAGACCGCATCCCGGCGTGAAGCCGGTGGGATTCTCCACCTGAACAGCGAACTCGAACCAGTCCGTCTCCCGAACCAGCGCCGTCGTCACGCTAGGGCCCTTCTTGAAGACCGTCTCCTCCCCTGACCCACGTAGGGTGATCCCCGGACGCAGATGGACTGCGTTTCGCATCGTGTAGGTCCCCGGGAGCACGTGGACGGTGCCTCCACCAAGGCGGTATACATAGTCAACCGCC
>DUEN01000113.1 GCA_011176545.1 Caldilineae bacterium
AGCACCTGCCGGGGGACCAGATCGTCGCCCAAGGCGTGGTGCCGCGGCCGGCCTGGCGGATGATCTCGTAAAGCTCATCGTAATAGCGCAGCCAGAGCTGGGTGATCTCACCCACCAGGCGTTCTACTTCCTCGGGCGCATCGTACAGATCCAAGAGCAGCCGCTCCGTCGTGCGCAGGGAGGCCAGGATGTCGAGGTTACCGCCCAGATCGGTATGGGCGACGGAAACCCGATCGCCCCATCGCTCCACGGCCAGCCGGGTGAGCTCCTTTACCCGTCGCCACCAGATGTTGTCCGGGTCATAGCGCGGGTGGATATCCTCGATGGGGATCAGCTCGGCCGGCTCGAACCAGACAGTCTCTGGCACGGAGTGGACGCGCGCGCCCAGGAATCCGGCCACGATGCCAGGGCCGAAATTCGGCCACCATTTGGGCCAGGCATCCCCATAGAAGCGCAAAGCCTCCAGATAGGCCTGATAGCGATCGATGACCTCATCGGCAGGCATATCGAGAGGATAATTACTGGTAAAATGGTGCACCTCTGGCACGTTGCCATCCTCATCCGGTTCGATGCCGTGGAGGATCACCAGAGGGCGATCCAATTCACCAGCCCACCAAGCCGCCCAATCACGCTCGACGCGCTCCCAGTCCGCTTCGGTGAAACGCACATCGATGCTCATAACCTCCCACTCCCTGTTCATAAGAGGAAGGACCTTTGTCAAGCTCATTCTGGCATACTCCGCATATTTGTCAAGGGGTGAAACGCATCTTGACGTCCGCTTCCTCATCTGTTAAAATTGTGTCAGACCCTCGGCTACGCGAAGGAGGAGGCGACCATGCCTGAAACCAATACGGAGCAACCCTCGCTGATTCCCCAATCCGAAATCCAAAGCGAACCCGACCAGGCCAGCGCTCAAGCGAGTTCCCTGACGTATCGATCTTCATTGGCCGCGGCCATGGACGCGTTTCGCGACTACATGCGGCGTAGGGGGTTCTCGGAGAACACCATCAAAGCGTTCCTGGGCGACCTGCGCATCCTCAGCCAGTACCTGGGGGCGGATCACCCTATAGGCCGGATCAGTACGGAAGACCTGAACAACTTCCTGGCCTATCTGCTGTACCAGCGCGGCAAGCCATGCAGCCCTAAATCGCTGGCCCGGCGGTTGACCACGCTCAAGGTGTTCTTCGGATGGCTGGCCGAGAGCAAGGCCATCGCTCAAGATCCCGCCGCGCCGATCGCGCATCAGCCGGTGCGCACGCCCCTTCCGGAGATCCTCTTCGACGACGAGGTAGAGAAGCTGCTTCGCACGGCGCAGGATATGCTATGGGCGCCTCACCCGGATGCCCGCCCTTACGTCCTGGTGAGCCTGCTGCTCCAGACCGGGATCAAGAAAAGCGAGTGCATGAACCTGCGGTTGAATGATATCGACCTGTCCAATCCCGCCGCGCCGTCGATCATCATCCGGTACGATAACCCGCGCATGTTACATAAAGAGCGACGACTCAGCCTCAGCCCCTCGATCGTGCCAGCGTTACGCCAGTACCTGGCCGAATACCAGCCGAAGACGCACCTCTTCGAGTGCACGGCCCGGAACCTGGAATATGTGCTGGCGGATTTGGGTAAGAGGGCAGGGCTCACCAAGCCGGTGGGCTTCGAGGTGCTACGCTGGACCTGCGCCGTCCGGGACTTCCGCAACGGCATGCCCGAGGAGCGCCTGCGCAAGAAACTCGGGCTATCGCCTATCAGCTGGCGAGAAACCGGAGAGAAGATCCGCAAGCTGGCCTCGCCCGGACTATAAGGCTGTAGACTTAGCGCGTTTGAAAATACACCACGAAGTCACCAAGGCGCTAAGAGCGTGTGAAAGAGCGATACCTGGATTTTAAGGCTACCCAGACGGCGTGTTTTTAACCGCCGCCGCTTCTCGAGCCTGGAAGACCTCCTACATGCCCTTTCCCTATCTCATCTTGGAATCTTAGTGCCTTAGTGGTTCCTTTTTAACGGGGACCATACAGACGTATCTCAAACACGCGAGCGGAAGGGTCCCCGTTCGTCGCGTGCACCGTCAGCCGCACGCTGTCGGCCGTCACCGGCTCGATGCGATGGACGATCTTCCGCTGGTAATTCCCCTCCACCTCGATCACGCGCCGCCACACGCCTTCTACCCGGGCCTCGATCGTATAGTCCCGCACCGTCTCCGGCTGCGGCCCCCGAATCATACGGGCGTTGAATCGATCATCGTGGGTCAGTGTTAACGGACGGACGAATCCCGAATCGAACGTGAGGTGGATCTCATCGATCGGCGCGGGCCGTGGCAGATCCACCTGGAGCCATTGAGGCAAAGGTTGCTCGGGATCGGACGCCCACTGATGAGAGACATCGCCCACCTGCCGGGTGACGCCGCTGAGCACCTGTTCCGCGCTGCAACCCGGCCGGTAACTGGAGGCTATTACCACCGCGTCGGCGGCCAGGTCGTTGGGATCGTTTGCGGGCAGTTCCAGGATGTACGCGTCGTCCTTCAACAGGAGCTGTTGCAGCTCGCTGATGCGATCGGCCGCCAGCTCACGCGGCGTGATCCCCGCGCGGACGCACATGGCCGCGGCTGTGCCCACCGCCTGTCCCATCACCGCGCATGTGGCCATCACCCGCGTCGACGCGAAGGCTATGTGGCTGGCGCTGATATTGCGCCCGGCCATCATCATGTTCTCGATGTTGCGAGAGTACAGGGAACGCAATGGGATGCTGTAAAGCGGCACCTCGATCTGCACACAGGGCGGCTGATCGGGCTCATCAACCCCGGACGGCGGATGGTAGTCGATGGGCCAGCCGCCGAACGCGACCCGATCCGGGAAGAGCGTGCTCTGCTCCAGGTCATGTTGGGTCAAGATGTAATCGCCGACGAAGCGACGTGACTCCCGCTTGCCTGGAATTACGCCCACCCACTCCAGCGCCCAGTTCTCGGCCCCATGGTCGCCGCCGTTTTTGATGTGATCCCACACGCCCAGAGCGATGGCCCACAGCTCGTCCCGGATGCGCTCGTTGTCCTTGATCGTGTTCAGATCACCGCCCCACTCGATCCACCAGAACCCATATCCAAAGGGCATATGCGTCCGATAGCGCAGATCCTCCTCCGTGAACTTGCGTGCCCATGACGGCGCTCGAAACGGGACCGGCCGGCCATAGTCTCGGGCGATGAACAGAATGGACGATCCCAGCGTCCGCTGATCCGGCTTCTCTGGCGCGTACGACTCGCCGAACTCATCGCGGCCCTCCCGGCCCATGCGGAACTCCGCCCCGGCCTCAACGCCCAGCCGACCGTCGCCCGTGCAGTCGATGAAGAGCGCCGCCTCGATGGTGAACTCGTCCTCCGTGGACGGCCGCGTGGCATGGGCCTCCGCGATGCGCGTGGGCGAGGCCATGCGCACGCCATCCAACTGTGTGTTGAGGAGAAGCTGGATGTTGGGCTCGTTACGCACGTATTCCCACAGCAGCAAATCGAAGAGCGACGCGCTGCGATGCGGGTTACGCACCGCGTCGTCCAGGCGGATGGCCTCGATGATCCCGCTCTCCCGGGCGTGAGGACGCCTGCCGCTCATGTCCGCGCCCACGATGTGCATGCGCACCTCGCTGGACGCGTTCCCCCCTAACACCGGGCGATCCTGTATGAGCACGACCTGCGCGCCATGTCGCGCCGCGGCGATGGCCGCGCACACCCCGGCCATTCCCCCTCCAGCTACCAACACATCACAACTCAACCGATGATGATCCACAACCATATGCTGCCCCCTGATCAGATGCTCGGATGATAGACGATCGACGACAGCCTCTCCGTCCTCGCCCCACGCTCCCCGCTTAACGCTTCCCACTAACTGCTACCTGCTGACGGCTAACTGCTAACTGCTAACTGCTACCTGCTAACTACTGACTGCTTGCAAAGGATACCTTCCCCAGCGCAGCCCCGCCTCGATAAACCGGATGTAATTGGCGGCCGTGCGCGGCGTGATCTGCGGCTCATACGGGCCAGCCGTGGGCGCCAGGATCAGCCCACCGCCTTGCCCCGCGTCGAGGATCGTCTGCCGCACCTGCGCCTCGATCTCCTCCGGCGTCCCGAGTTGGATATCGCCGTACTGGATGCTCCCGATCAGGCACACCCGATCGCCCACCCGACGTTTGGCCTCGGCCATGGTGCAATTCCCCTGCGGCGGCGCCTCGATGGGCTGAATGCCGTCCGCGCCCATGTCCGCGATCCCCTCCAGCAGCTCGTCGATCGGGCCGTGATGATGGACGATGGCGTACCCTCCGTGGTCGTGGATCATCTCGATCAGCCGGCCGTCGAACGGCGCCACCAGCCGATCGAACACAGCGGGCGACACCAGCGGCGGGATGACGAACTCGGAACCCACCAGGAACCATACCGGCCCCACGCCCTGCTCCAGCAGCTCGTGTACCATGACTTCCAATCGCTGATGCATGACGCGCACGAAGTGCTCCAACGCGTCCATCTCTGTGAGCGTCCAGATGGCGAACTGCTGTGTGTCGGTGGCATGGTACAGGATAGAGATGGCCGTGCCGAGATCGGCCATCATCAGCCCGGCGTCGCCCAGCCGCGCCGCCGCGTCCCGGAACTCGTCCAGCGGCGGGGAGAAGGGCTCGTAGGGGATGGACAGCGCCTTCTCCAGGTCCTCGATCTCCCGGAAGAAGGCGAAGCTGTCGCCCGGAGCGATGTGACCATCCCGATGCCGTCGTACCTGCGCGACGAGCGGCCCCAACGGCGTATCGATGATCCGACGGGTGATGGTGTACTCCCCGTCCTCGATGATCTCCTGCCGCTCCACCGCGGCCGCGGTCAGGAACGGCGGCCGCGGGAACCCACGGCGATCGAAGAAGTCCGTATACTTGAGCACATAGGGAATCACCGGGGCGTAGGAAGGCTCGTTATAGACATCGGCATAATAAGGCAGCCGTTCCCTGGGGAAGAGCATCCAGATGGGCACCCGATCGGGCTCTTTGCGCTGCAGGGCCAAGAGTAGCCGATCGCGGGAGGTGAGCCCATATATCATGGATCTATCCCTTGATGCCTGTCAACGTCACGCCTTGGATGAAATAGCGCTGGAATAGGGCGAAAATAGTGATGACTGGGAGAACCATAAGGGTAGAGGCGGCCATCATTAGATGAAAGTTCTGCTCCTCGTACGGCAGGTTGCGCATTTCGTAAAGCCCCAGGGCTAGGGTTTTCTTGGCTGTGCTATTGAGATAAATTAAGGGCCCCAGAAAGTCGTTCCAGTTAGCTTGGAAGGAGAAGATTAATATGACCGCCAATACTGGCCCGGAGAGGGGAAGCATGATTCGCCACCAGATGCCAAACTCCGATGCGCCGTCTATGCGTGCTGCATCGGCCAGATCCTCAGGGATTGTCATGAAGTACTGCCTTAAGAGGAAGATGAAAAACGGGGTACCAAACCAGTTGGGCACAATAAGTGGCAGAAACGTGTCGATCCAGCCCATACGCTGAAAGAGCACAAACAAAGGGATAAGACGGACGATTCCTGGCAACATCATCGTACTCAGTAACAACACGAACAGCGCGTCACGCCCGGGGAAGCGAAGTCGTGCGAATCCATAAGCGACAAAGGAGCATGCGATCACGTCCCCTAGCGCGCTGAGGGTCACGATAATCATAGTGTTTTTGAGATATATATCGAAAGGGCGAAGCCTTAACGCGCTAGGATAGTTAACCCATTGCAGTTTCTTTGGCCACCAGACGATAGGATAAGCCGAGATCTCCTCCACCGTCTTTAACGAGGTGCTGACCATCCAGAACAGAGGGAATAAAAATATAACCGAAGCACCCGTCAGAAAAATGTAGATAATAGTATGTTGAATGCGAGTTGCAGCGGTATACCCTATCTTCAGCCTGAGTTGCATGACGTCTCCCTCACTGGCGCTCATAATATACCCAGCGGCCGGATGTCCGGAAGACGATCACGGTCAATGCCAAAATGATGACAAAAAGCATCCAAGCCAGTGCTGACGCAAATCCCATCTTGAAGTAGCTAAACGCATTGTTATACAGGTAGAGCATATAGAAGAGTGTCGCATTGGCCGGCCCCCCCTGGGTGATGATAAAGGCCGCGTTAAACACTTGAAATGATCCGATAATCCCCATGATCAAGTTGAAGAAGATGGTAGGGGTCATTAGAGGGATGGTGATCCGGTGCAATCGCTGCCACCAGTTTGCCCCATCTATCTCGGCTGCCTCGTAGAGATGCTCTGGGATGGACTGCAAGCCGGCCAGGTAGATGATCATCCCGCCCCCGACGCCCCACAGGCTCATCAAGATCAGCGAAGGCTTCGCCATAGCAGGATCGCCCAGCCAGTTGATCGGCTCTATGCCTACCTTGCCCAGCGCATAATTCAACAATCCAATACGACTGGCGTTAAGCAGCCACAACCATAACACAGCTGAAGCGACCGAGGGAACGATCGAGGGGAGATAGAAGCACGTCCGGTAGATGGTGACCCCTCTGATCTTCGAGTTTAATACCAGAGCCACGCTGAACCCCATGATCAGCCCCAGAGGCACGCTCACACCCGCGTAATACACGGTATTCCAGACCGATTTCCAGAAGAGACGATCATCCGTCAGGGCTCGTATGAAGTTGTCCAAGCCGATCCATTTAGGGCTGCTGAGAACGGAATATTCGGTAAAGGAGAGATATAGTGAGGCAATGAACGGCCCCAAGTCCAGCCAGAGAAAGCGCAGAATCCACGGCATTACGAAGATAAAACCCAAAATGGCCTGACGTTGCCGCAGAGAAAGTCGCCTGCGACGAACGCGAGTTGCCACACGACGACCTGCGATTATCTCTGTCATCGACCTCTTACCCTCCGGCAATGTAGGCTCTCCCACAGGACATGGTCCTGTGGGAGAGCTTCCGCTCAGGCTGCTTTCGCCCAATACTCGTCCAATAGCTTTTGCACTTGCTCGGCCGCGTCATCCAAGCCTTCCTTGGGGGTTCGTTGCCCAAGGTAGATCTCCTGCATAGCTGTGTTCACGATGTCATTGATCTGCGCGTTGATGGGTAGGTAGGGAGGAGTCACATGCTTATCGAGCGATGACAGCACCAACTCCCACTGTGGATGACCGCCGCTGGCTTCGGGATGCTCATTGCAGGCAATGCGTGGCGAGGGACGCTTCTGTTCTCGCATGAACCAGCAGGCAGACTTCCCCCCAGTCTCCCAGGTCAGCCACTTGACCAGCTTCCAGGCCGCCTCGGGGTGCTCTGTCCCTTTAGGAATGACATAGCCCCATCCTTCGAAGATCGGAATCAACAACTCACCGTCGTCCGAGTGCGGGCGCAGGAAAATCGCCAGGTCGATGTCAGGAGCCTCTCGCTTGATGATAAACCACTGCCAGACGCCACTGATCTGCATTGCCTGAAGGCCTGCCACAAAGGGGTTCACCCCGGGTTCCACCCAGCCTTCCACCGCCTCGCGGCCTCCGTTGATGTCGTTTAGGAAGTGGAGCATCCACTCGACAGTTTCCAGTCCCTCCGGGCTGTTGAAGAGCACTTCCTTCCCATCATCGCTCAGCAGTTTCCCGTTGTTGGTGTACAACCACTGCTGGAATTCAACCCGGTTAAACCCTATAGGCACGCCCAGTTGGACGACCTTACCCCCCTCGATCCTTGTCAGGGCTTTCGCGATCCCCTCAAGCTCGGACCAGGTCTTGGGCTGCTTGGCTGGATCCGTTTCCAATCCGGCCGCTTCAAAGAGCTCTTTGTTGTAGTAGACAAGACCATATCCACCACCGGTCGGTATGGGCAGAATCCAGGTCTGGCCTTTGTAGATACAAGGGCCGATCTCACCAGGATAGAAGTCCTCATGCTTGATTCCATCCTTGGCCATGAACTCATCTAGTGGGATCAATGCATTGTTTTCGACGAATTGGGGCACATCCTGTCGGCCAAGCATGGTCACATCGGGCGCGGTACCTGCTGCCACGCCAGCCAGAAGCTTTTCCAGACGACGATCCCATGGTTGTAAAGTCATTTCTACTTTGATCCCGGGATTCTTCTCCTGGAACTCTGCGATCATCGCCTCCATGAGCGGCACTCGGGTGCCACCCCAATGGTGCCAGAAAGTAAGCGTTACCTCCTCAGGTACCTTCACCTCCGGCGCGGCAGGGGCTTCCGGTTGCGTCGGTGCGGCTGGGGGCGCGCAGGCGGCCACCCACGCTCCTGCCCCAGTCAGGACGACCAGACGCATGAACTCGCGTCGGCTCAGCCCTTGGGTCGTGCAGTTCTTGCTAACCATTGCGCTCCCTCCTTTACCAGCTCATGGGAAAAAGGATGAGGCCACGAGATCATCCCCCCGAGATCACTCGACCGACAGGGAGCGACCTTCCGTGGACCCCCTAACGACCAAGGAAGTGGGTAGTAGAATATGCCAATTCTCGCCATCCGGCTCTTCGATCATCATGCATAATCGACGGGCAGCGATAACACCCAACATGCGCGCGTCGAAGTGGACCGACGTCAGCGGGGGATCCGTGAAGCGGGCGATCTCCTCGTTGTGAAATCCTGTGATGGCGATGTCCGCAGGGACGCGGTAACCGCTCTCCCTGATCGCGCACAACCCACCTAAGGCCATGGCATCATGGGCATACACGATGGCATCCAGATCCTGAACCTGTGCGAGCAATCGCAAAGTCTGCTCATAGCCCGCCTCCGGTTTGAAATCGGCCGAGACGACCTGCTCTGGGGAGAAAGGCAGACGATGTTCACAGAGGGTCAGGCGAAATCCCTTATACTTCTCCTCGCTGGTCGTCGTCGTAGGCGGCCCGTTCACGAGACCGATGCGCTTGCGTCCCCTTTCGATCAGATGGGTCACAACCTGTTCCATGCCACGAAAGACATCCGCCATGACGCAATCGACACGTAATGGCTGAACATGGGCCCCTGCCACAACAAAGGACACTCCCAACGCCTGGAGATTCTGCACGAAATCACGATCGACGATGCCCCCCATCAGGATGAGCCCAGTCACCGCTGGGTCATCAGCGTACTGTCGCGCCTCCTTCGCCTGCATATCTGTACGCTGGATCCGAGTGGCGATGCCGTGGCTTTCGAAAACCGATTGTGCGCCAGAGGAGATCATGCGCTCCAAATGGCCGCTGACGGGATACATGTCGGGCTCGTCATGTGGGACTACTCTGTAGTAAGTCAACAGCAACACCGTGCGGGTTGCCCGACGAGGACGACGCAGGGCGTTCAGAGGATACCCAAGGTCCTGTGCTGCCTGCCACACCGCCGCGCGCGTGGCCTCGCTCACGTAGGGATATCCGTTCAAAACTCGCGAGACAGTGGAGGTTGAAACGCAAGCCCGGCGGGCGATATCCCGCAACGTCACACGCATCGAGAGACCTCTTACCTGTTCCCGGGGGCAGCGGCGATGATCAAATAAGTGGAAAACTCACAAAATGGCACAAAGTGTGGGAGAAGAGCCTGGCCATTAATCACAATACTATGAACCACCTTGAGAGCATTGTCGCGCTGCTCCTGAAACATGTCAACGGTCTCTCGCAAGATTGCAACAAAGTTGCAACACCGGCGATTATGGATAACAAGGCTTGAGGCCGCATGAAGGGCGGCACCCGAGGTCACCCAGTCCCCTTCTTGAGATCATAATTAAGCGCGCGTTGGACGC
>DUEN01000114.1 GCA_011176545.1 Caldilineae bacterium
ATGAGAGAACTCGAACGCGACGGCAGTCGTCACCACTTCCGTCACATCATATTTCATCGCCTGGTCCCACGTCCCTGTCCCATAGGCATCCTGCTGATCGGGGGCCAGGCCGTTCATCTTGTACCCGGCCCCCGCTGCACTGGCATACTGCACGATCTCCTTGCGATCCGTATTACTACCATCAGCGTAGCTGCACGGAGCGGGTGCGGCCTGGATCCATACAGGCTTCGGACTCCATGCAGCTATGGCGACATCGATCGCATGCTTAATGAACGCCTTATACTCATCGCAGGTCAAGACCTTGGCGGCCTCAGCCTGATAGTCACACCCCTCCCTATTCTTGATCGGCGTCGCCTCCCCATCTACACCGACGCTGATCCAATAGCCAACCACGTTGTCATAGCTCTTGTATCTGGACGCTAGCTCCTGGACGATCTCATCGTATTCCGCCTGCCATACCGGATCGTCATACATCGGCATGGTCACCGCAGGGCAGCCACCCCCAGGATCAAGCTCATACCCAGCCGATCGCCCCATCTTCTGGTACACCCAGGATGGCGTGTGATCCACATAATCGGACGTGTAGATCTCAATCTGCATCATCACCGGCTTGGTCACTACATCGCCGGTCTCCAACTCAACGCGCTGCTCTTGAGCGGTGCTGATATACTTATCAGGACTGCCCCAACTGTAGCTATCATCACTAGGCTCAATCTCATTCCAATTCCACGGTCTCATGGAACCAGCAGGGGGCCACCAGGGATGCGATAACCTGATCTCGGTATTGGCGTAATCATCTCGAAAGAACAGGATATTCGCGGGCGGCGTGGGCGTCGCCTCCATCACGCCAACATCTTGCTTAACAGCAAGATAGGCCCCGCCTACAATGGCGGCCAGGGTTAATATGGCCGCGGCCCCAAGCGCAGCAGCCCTCTTATTGATCCGCTCGCCGACTCCCATTACACATCCCTTGCACTGGCGATCACATATACCGTGATGCTGTCTCCTGCCGCATCTATGTTGTTCATGTCGTACACCTTCAACGCCCACCCACTTCCCAGCTCAATCTCTGGTAAGGGGGTCATCAGGTGATCTGTGTTCCTGAAGGCGGTCAAGTCAGGAAGATGGGGAGCAAAGAAATAATACCGCGTCTCACTTGGCCCCTGTGTCGTCCCAGCAACCACGCGCCCACGGGGATTGAACGCTGAATTCTCGAACTCTACAGCGATCTGGCGATTCCCTGCCGTGGCTGAACTGATATACTCAACCCAGACGGAGCGAACCACCCAACGGACACCGGAGGGGTTAATGGTCACCGCATTCGTGCCGGACCCGCTGTACTCAGTTGGTGTCCCTTCTCTTGCCTCTACTACCGGGATTGCCACGGTCTCGCCATTCTCTGTCAGCGTCTCCCCAACCTTCCAGCGGCTTATGATGCTGCCATCCGTTGGATTGACCAGAACCATCATAAACCGAAAGCCGCCAGAATCCTGAGCCAGCCTTTCAGTCAAATCTTTCGCCATCGCTTGCCTCCCCTACTTTGCCGCCCCACAACAGGCAGTGTTACCCAGATAAAGCTGCCCGACAAAATCAGCGGTACCGAGCTTGCCGTACATCTCAGCCGTCATGAACCCGTGCCTAGTCGAGCTTACGATCTGCTGCTCCGCTGCATTTGCGCTCAGCGTGCCATTGAACGACACATGGTCCATAGTCACCGCACGATCAGACGATATAGCCGTCTCGGCCTCAATGTGACTATGCTTCACGTTGCAGTAGCCAGGCGTGTCGAGCAGTAGGCCATAGCTACCAGTCCCATAAGCACGGATCTTACAGAACTCGATATCGATCTCAGCATTCCGTCTGCCATATAGCGCAACCACATTCGTAAAGCCGCTGGCACGGTTGATCAGCGTGGAATATATAAGTACATGACCGTCGCTGGCTGATAAGTACAGAGCATAACAGTTGGCTCCACCCGTTGCAGTAGCAGCGCAATCGATACAGCATCTATCGATCACGCTGTAGCTATATGCATAGATCAGATAAAACGTGGTCGCTTGCGCTTCGGCCGTATGCACCAGCACATCACATAGCGCTCCCAACAGGCTGATCCCGGTAGATAGCCCGGCCCCGACATAGATTCTGCTGGCCCATGAATCACGCTGCCACTCACCAGCAAAAGCGCCCCGCACGGTTACGTACCGCGGGACCGCGATCGTCGCACTTATTTGGTAGTCACCGGGGGCCAGCTCGATCAGCCACCGGTTATTCGCCCCAGGGCTCTTCACCATAGCTAGGGCATCGGCCAACGATCGAGCATGAGCCGGGCCGCTGGGAGCCACGCGGATCACGTTGTGAAAATAGGCAAGTGGATACCGTCTCATGACTGCGTGAACCCCGTGATGATCACGTTAACCATGCCTGCTATGTCAGCCAGCCCGCTCAGTTTCCATCCCGCAGGCAGAACCAGCGGGCCGAACGGCAGGCTCCAGGTCTCATTCGCAGGAATCGTCACGTCATAGTACAGCGCATTGCCCTGCGCCGGGCTACCGGTGGCACCGTCATACAGGTGAATCCTGAACGTGTGGGCAGACGAGTCCGTGTTGACGACCAGGATCCCGTCCAGCCTGTACGTCTCACCGGCAGGCACGGTGAGGATCGTCGTATCGGTCGTACCAAGGCTCACCACAACCGGTGTCAAAGCAGCTATCGCCATCTCATACCCCTATCGCCTGATAAAACCAGGTAGCCATAGGTTGATCGTCCCTCTTCAGGTACTGCGGATGATCATCGTCACCAAGCCCGACCAGGCCTCCGTGATCAATGGTGACCTGGCTCAAATCGATGACACCCCGCAGAGCCTCTGCATCAACACGCAGCCCGGCGTTCGTGAGAACGATCTTGGGGCTGAATGGCTCAGACCAGCCAATCTGGATGTACAGCGTGTTTGGGTCCTCTTTCGTCCCGGCCTGCACCACGAACCCGTCCACGCCATCCGAGTTCCTGGCCCTGATCTCCTTGCCGCCCCCAAAGGAGATCGTGGGGCCGAAAGGTGACCCGATGTACGTCAGGCCCAGGATCGTCTGTGCTACGCCATCGATCACCATCATCTCATTCAGGCCCGAGCGGAAAACAACCCGCCCCATCGAGCCTTGTATGACCACGTTACCCCTCGGTGCCTCTGGGGTTCCGGGCCAACCGAAAAAGGAATCCCCGGCTGAAAAGTTCCCCACCCCGGGGACATCCATGTCTGAGCTAAAGATCCCCCAGCATGGATGCCCTTCGTGATCATACCCGATGGCGTTCCCGCCATGAAGATCTATCCCCCGTTTGCTGGCTAGTAGATACTGGTTGCTACCATCTCGCAGATCGCCAACCGCCAGCCCGAACAGCGTCTCGGCGATGCCCAGGATGCCCTTCAGGTTCCCGATCCTAAGCCTGCGCACCACGTCCGTCGCCGAATCGCTCTCCCGCGTGAACATGTCCCGATACGGCCCATCGTCGGCCACGGACACGTCTACCATGTACCCACCACCCTCGGCCCCCACGCTGATGACCGCCGTCCCAGCCTCAAACTCGAACGCCTGGCCACCATCCGCCGCCCGCGTGACCGAGTATTGATAGTAGCCATTCCCCTCGATACCATCATCGTCGATGCGCGTGATCTCGGTCACGCCGGCACCCAGGCTCAAATAGACATAGTCCCCCTCGCCGAAGAATTGATCCTGGACACGGATGTAGGCCTGGGAATCGTCAATGTCCTCGGTCAAGAAGGTGGTCGGCCCCAGCACGATGCGGCCGCAAGTCCCCCGCCACTCGTCGGCCAGGGCCCCCTCGATCACCGAGGCTGGGAACTTGCCCCGGCTATTCAGCGCCAGAAGCACATTGGGCGCTGGAACGCGGCTGGCGTCGATCCCGTCCACCATGTCCGCGTTGCCAAGCCCCTGCGTTGCTGGCCGCGCCGGGCTGGCGACGGTAGCCCCGGGGCCGATCCCACCCCGCTGATCAATCCTGCGCAGAACCTCATCCTTCGGCATCAGTACCCCACGTCCTCGATCGCATGATCGGCGTCCGTCACCAGATACCGTGTGCCGGGATAAAGGTGGTCGGCGCCGTCCAGATCATAGACCATCCAGTCCACCCCTTCCTCGACGGGCAGCGTCACCTCCCGCCACCGATCCACGTAATAGCCGAGCCTGGGCTGCTTCCCCTCCGCCGCCTTGTAGTGCAGCCAGCGGTGCAGCCGCACGAACCTGAAGCCATACGGGTGCAGTGCCAGACGACAGGGCATGTTGGCGTAACAGGCCCGGCTACCCAGCCATTCCAGGTTCTCCTTGATATCCTGAACTTGCTTGGTCGTCGTGCTGCCGTAGATGTAGTCCCCATGCTCCCACTCCGGGAGATCGTTCCACCCTGCAAAAGACGGCGAGGCCTCCGGCACCTCATAGGCGAAATCCAGCACCGCCTTGGGAAGCTGAGCATCCAGCCATGGATCCTCGCCGCTACTCAGATCAAAGGCGAGCGTGTAATCATCCCCGATGGGAAGGCCCAATGGATTCAGATCGAACTGCACCAGATAGGGCCGGTATTTATCCTGGAACTCGTAATCGTTTCTGTTTTCCGGCGTCCTGGTGGGCGTGTCCACATCAATGTTCACCGTGTCCTGCTGCACCCCATTCACATACACCCGACACGTCAACCCGCTCCCTTTGTGGGCCTTCTTCAGCCTGATCTGATAGAGCAGGTAGCGCACCCGATGCTTGATCCCCCCTTGCCAGATATCCGGGCCTGACTTGCGGGCGGCAAAGGGAACGCGCGGATACGTGAGCACGTTGTACAGCTCCTCGGCATAGTCGCTCAGCGCCTGCCACTGGGCAGCCGTCGGCGTATCCCCATCGTTGAAAGCCGCCAGCGTAGGGTAAGAGGGAGTATAGGTCTCCCGCAGGTAATGGAGGTGTAGATAGGGCCAATTGGGCGGCAACCCCTGGGTACCCTGCAAGTACACCTCGATCGGATAAAACTGGCCGACCGTCAGTCCCAATGTGGACAGGTCAACGGTGCCAGTGAAGGTCTGCGTCGCCCCATCGGTCAGGGAATGCTCTACGATCATCTGGCCGTTGTAATAGATGCGGCCGTAAGCTGTGTGGCCTGAGGCCGCGTGAAGGGTGAAAGAATAGGCAAAGGTGTCCTTCTTGTGCCGGATATATCCCTGCCAGATGGGGCTGGCGGACACCCCTTCATGATCCACGCCGGAGAATGGGATCGTGCTCATGACCTCCAGGCCGAACAGATAACGCACGGCCCGGGCCAGGGCGTTGAGATGCCCGCCCGCGGACAGTATCTGCCCTGCCGTGAAATCCGGCGTCCCCTCCCAGTATTCGCTCATCAGTACCAGGCCCTCCCGTTGGCCCCCAATGCCGTCTGACCGATGACGAAATAGTCGGTATAGGGGAATAGATTCTCGGCGTCCAAGATCATCAGGTCCTGGCTGAAATAGCCGTCATATGTCCACCGGATGCCGATCACATATCCCTCACGGGTTCCCGTGATCGCCTGAGAATCCACAAACGACACCCGATCCCCCAGCTCTAGCTGCGGGACGCCCCGCACACCCCTCAGCTCCCAAACGGGCATCAGACGTTGATGCCTGTCCCTGAGCAAGCTTGCCAAAGCGTCCGCCTGGGCGTGAGTTTGAAGATATTGATTCGCCCGCACGGATCGGGTCCGTTCGAGATCCGCCGGTGGGCTGGCTGTCTCCTTGATCACTTCTTGCGTCGGGCCGCCGACCAGCGGTATGCCTCTAAGCTGGAAGAAGATCAATTGCGCAGGCATAGTAGCGTGATTGTTAGTCAGCTGGACCTGAACACGTTGGGCGTATTTGGTCACTGACACGGTGACATCCCCATTCATGTCCATGCCGCCCGGGCTGACGACCTGGTAGTCCTTCTCCGCCTGGGGCGTCCAGATGATGGCCGCAGGCTGGGTTAACCTGCACTCAAAGGTAATCGTCTCGCCCGGCTTGGCCACCCTTAGCGTATCCAGCGTGTAGACCACGGCCTCCTTCGCCGGGACCCGCCCCTGCATCTCCACGATTACCCGGCTGGCCAGATCATCTGGGTTGAACCGGGAGGCCGGAGACTGATAGGCCGATTCGGTGAAAGACCACTGCACTGTATCGTGAGGGCTGGTCAGCCAGTGAGCGGCGTTCTCAAACCGCAGTATCCCGAGTTGATCGAAGTATGCCCGGCCCCCATCCGCTTGGGCTGCCCGCCAGATCTCCTCCAGGATCGACTCATCGTCCAGCCAGGCATAGGGCAACCGGAAGAGGGACGTTTCCAGGTTGACACTGCTGATCCCGGCCAGCGTGGCCAGATGCTGGATCCACTCATCTACCCGGATATTGGTGAACATGGCCGTAGAAGCCTTATCCTGTAGGTACGCGAAGCCCATGTCCCGCAGGGATAGGGTTATCGTATCCACCACCGTGTCGTCTTGCCATGTGTAGATCACGCCGGTGAAGATGCACACGTATTCCGGCGCCCCGGACACCATGAAGCCCTGCCACAGTCGCACCCTCTTACCGGCCAGGCCGGCATCGCTACCGATATAGGCATATAGAGGCCCGTCGGTACGCTTCCAGGAATACCGGCCATCGCCGTTCCAGAGCTCAATGATCGTCGCCCCCACACTCCCGGGCGGTATCAGATCATCCCCAGGCGCGTTGAGCTGCAATTGGCCACTGTGGCGGACCATGCGTTCAGACTCATCCGTCCATGTAGTCCCGTCCCAGGAGATCTCCAGCTTACTCACCGGATGACGCATGGTTGCCTGGGTCGCGGCCGTGAATCCGGCGCTCACCGTTTGCATGGGTCAGGACTCCTCAAACGTCATGGTGACCTCGTAGGTCGGGTTATTCTTCACGTCATAGACCTGGGTCTCCCGCCAGCCGTTGTGTGTGGCGATGGCATTCGTGATCGTTTGCCCATCGGGCAATACCAGATCTCCCACCGTCCCGGCGTCAAACAGGGCCTTCAGGGCGTCCCTCTGTGCCTTGGTCAGCCCGCCCCAGGTGATCACGACTCGGGCCTTGGTGGTCGCCAGGTCCACGCGCAGCGTCCCATCCAGCATCCGACGGCCACCGCCGACTGGAACAAACTCAACCTTGATGTTGTCCTTCATCGTATTCGGCAAAGCGTTCCCATCCCACGTGAAACTCACGACAACTCACCCCTTTTACTAGCCGTTAGCAGACAGCGACTGACAGATAGCGCTACCCACTACCTGCTCTTATGGCAACGCGCTCCTACCGCCTTGCTGTTCTTGCAGGATGCTGGCGACCTCGGGCGCCACAGCTCGGGCGATAACGTCTCTGGCCCTGGATGCGCCATCAGATAGCGCCTCCAACAAGGCGTCCATGATCGTGTTCCCCAAATCACGGCCAATATTGGCGAAGTCCTCTTGGTGAGCAGTGAAATCATCCGCCCATGCCGAGGCCACCATACCTCCGGCATCTTGGCTTACGATGACCGACTCAAAGCCGGAGAACAGAGCCGCAGCCAGGTCCGAGCCCTGCGCCTGTACCTCCGCCGGAGCTGTCTCCACCTCAACCGGGACACCACCCTCCAGGGCAGCCTCTCTAGCAACACCAGGAGTGGCCTCAACTGCGGTGGCAGTAGTCTCAGGCGTGGTAACCTGCGGTATCACCGGGATCGGTAAGGCCGTCTGCCCGGCGAGGATCTGATTGATGATGGCCTCGGCCGAACCTTCGGGGACCGTGAACAGCGCCTCCAGCGTGATGCTGGGCTCAGCTAGGCCGAGAGCCTGGGCCACTTGCCTCCGTTTCTCCTCTTCAGAGCCAGTGAGTAACCCGGCCGCCTCCAGTTTCTCGACGGCGATGTCGATCGTCAGCTCCTGAGCCGCTGCCTTCTCCTGTAACCGTCGGAAATTCTCGATGAATGCATCCCAATTGATCAGGTCAGGCCGGGCCAGATCAAGCACATCCTGCTTAGTCTGCGCCGCCCAGGCCTTCAGTTGGGCCTCAGAACCGCTCAGGACTTCAGGCGGGATCTTCAGCAGCGCCGCCCAATCCGGATGTGCCTCCAGCTCGGCAAAGCCGCGCTCAACGATGGCCTGAAGCTGGCGGGCGGCCTCCAACGCCTTATCCTGATATGTCCCTGCCTCGGTTGCCAGCATATCGGCAGGCGTCACCTCGACCCCCATACGCAGGGCCGACGTGATCGCGCTTTGCAACTGGCTGGCCGACTCAAACATACCCCGGCCGCCCCGCTCGCTGGCCCGCCGCAGCTCGTCGTATTTCCGCCGCACGCCCTGAATGATGTCATCCCATCCCTGGAGAAACTGGGCTTGCAACAGTTCAAACTCGAATTCGGTCAGGTCACCCTGATCGCGGAAGTAGGCCTCGTATTCTCTCAGAGCCTGATCCCGAAGCTCCCGGATCCGTTCGGGCGAGAGGATCCCCGCAAGCCGGAGCATCATGCTGTCAATCCGGCGCACCTCGGCCTCAACCCCTCTCACCGTCATGTCTACCGTGATCGGCCCCTCCGTCTCCTGGCGGACCAGTCGGATCACGGTCGCTATGTCCGTCAGCTCGTCAACGGCAGCTCGCAACACCGGCGGCAACTGCTCATAGTTACGCAGCAGATCAAGGGCACTGGAAGAGGCCCCCAGCGTCTCGGTGGCCAGCAGGCCCAACGCCTCGGCCGCGTCCTCGCTGGCGTTGGCGGCATCTAGCAGAGCGATCTGCTTTTGCTCAATAGCCTCGACGTACTCGTATGTCCAGTCGATCTGCTCCGACAGCTCAGGTCGCAGCTCCCGTAGCGCCTCCAGGTATTCCCGGAGGGCCGACGTATCAACGAGGATCCCAGGCCCGGTGATCCGCGGCATCTCCGGGAGCTCGCTCACAGCAACGGATAATTGTCCCGCCAACTGTCCCAGGGCCGAGATAACCTGGGATGCGGCTCCACCCTCCTGCCTAGCCTCCGTAAAGGCCTGATTCCAGATCTGCTGCCGTTCAGCCGCCTCAGCCGCTAGGCGGCTATTCTCCTCGATGATGCGGTTCCATGCGTTCATGTCGGCCGAGGGGACATCTTCTCTAAGCCGTTGCAGCGTCAAGTCGAACTTTCGTAGGATATCGTCGGCCCGCTCGGCAAGAGGCGGCATCTCCAACAGCCACTTGAACACGCCGATCGTACCGAATTGGGTCAGACCGATCGCCAGGCTCACCCAGCGCTCGAAACCGGTCTGGAGCTCCTCAGATGCCTCCCCTAAGCCGGATAGCTCGGCCCCAAGGTCGGCCATGACGCCAACGGCATCCTGGAATCGGTTGATCCCCTCGGCCATGGAGCGGATATTCTCCGCTACCTCACTGATCCCCTCGGCGATGCCTGTCATGAGGGCCAGCTCGCCCAATGCGCTCCGTAAATCCTCTATGGCGGCGGGGAGGCTCTGGATCCTGTCCGCCGCGGTTTCCGAGGCCAGGCCCATCTGCTCGATGAACCGAGCGCCTTGCTCCAGGACCGCATTGGCGATGGCAACACGCCGCTCCGTCTCGCTCAACAGATCAACGGTCTTGCCCTGTTTTTCGGCCCACCGCTCAACGGCGTCACCGATCTTGATGTAGATATCGGCGTTATCGATCAAAAGGGGCGAAGCTTTGACGATACCTCGAACGAGCGTGTCAAAGACGAAGTTAATATCCTGGCCGGTGGCCAGGCTGGCCGCCCGGGCGATCTCCAACAACCGAGGGAGCTTAGACGCCAGCTCAGCGCCGCCCGCCAGCAGCGCCCGGTTAGCGATGATCATCAGGCGCGTCTGGTCAATCGTGCCCCGCGCCGCCTCGCTCATCTCTGTGATGAGTAGATCGCCGGAGATCCCGGCCTGGCGGGCCACATTCTCGAAGATCTGTCCTACCAATTGGGCCTGTGCGCCGGCGCGGATCAGCTCCATCGTGAAGCTGATCAATTGCTGTGCGGCGAAGGCGCCCATGAGGCCGGTCATGGCCATCTGGAGCTCTCCCAGCCCTGACAATAGCCCCATGACGCCGGTCTTCGCTTCCTCGGCCCCCTCACCGAGCTCCTCGAGGCCGGCGCGTATCCTATCGGCCTCCCGACGCAGATCTCGGCCCCGCTCTACCTCGCCTACAGAGAGAGGGATCCCTTTGGCGGCTTTGGCCTGCAACTCGGCCAGCTCGGCCTCGATCTCCTGCAGCCTGCGCTTGGCCGAGGCTGCGTCGATATGTTCGTCAAGCTGATCCAAGGCCTGGCCCGCGCTTTCAGATTCAACAACCAACTTATCAAGAACAGCCGAGAAGTCGTCCTCAGCAACAATCCGGCCGACCACTTCCACGTCAGCCATCTCTTCGTCTCTCCCTCTGCGCCCTCACGAACCGCTCCAGATATGACTTGGGGAACTTCGGCGGCTCATCGGCTCCGGCGGCCTTGCCCGCAGACTCTGTATGCAAGGCCTCTGCCAGGAGGCGCACCTGGGCCGCAGTCAGCTCATGGGCAGGCATCCTCAGCGGCCAGACGCCGAACCGATCCGCTAGCAGTATCTTGGCCCGCGTCGCCGACCCTAGTCGAAAGGGGCATTGCGCACCGCCGCCAGGACCTCCCAAATCGCCAGGCGCGCCTCATCTTTCACCCGCATGGGTAGCCGCTCCCAGCGTTCCAGGTCCTCTGGGTTGTTGGGATCGAACATCTGTTTCCCGTCTGCATCACATAGCAGACAAAAGGTCAGCCAACGGTCCCGTTTGAGCACGGCATATCGGTCGGCTAGCTCATCCGCCCGCGTGCGCGTTTCCAGCTGGCGGCGTAGGAATGCTAGGCGCTCGGCAATCAATTCCTTAGTGCGCTTATCCTCCGCCGCCTCATAGGCCCGCTCCGCGATGGCGATACGGGCCTCCAGCACCTGCCGCTCCCCATCGCTTACCGACAGGTCCCGGAGCTTTTGCACTTCAGGCTGGCTCATAGCGCGTGCATGGGCCAACTCCTGGACCATGAGCGCCTGGTCATACTCCTCCGTCGTGGGCGGGCGGATATAGAACTGGCGGTCATCTACCCAAAAAGGCACACCCTTGCCGTCCATGATCTCAGTCAGCGATGGCGTGCCCTCTAGAAACGCCTCCAGCGGATTACCTTCGTCCTCGATCTTGGCCTCAACCTCTGTCGTTGTCTCAGCCATGCCACCTCCCCCTGTCGATTGGCAGCCGGTAGCAGTCAGCATCTAGCTGCTTCCTGCTACCGGCTATCTGCTGACTGCTAATCATGTGCTTGCCTCTGGGATGATGTAGTAGGCCGCCGCGGAACCGGAGAGATCCGCGATCCGCACGTCGCCCTCAGCATCCAGCTCCACCGAGAGGGTCTGCGGGCTGAACTCGTTGATATACTCCGTGGCCACTAGGTTGGCCGATGTCGTCACACCATCGTAGTTCTCGATCTTCAGATCGCCTACGACGGTGGGATCGAGCTGGATCACCTCGTTTCCAGTCCACCCGCCCGGCGGCCGCACCACGCCCAGGATACGGGCGACCTCCTCCCAGTTGTCCTCCACATACATTCGCAGGGTCACATCTGTCATCACCGATTGGACCACGCGTAGCTTGTTCTGATCGCCAATGCGGTTGTATTCCTGAGTATCCGAATCCTGACTTGGCGAGAGCACTCGCCCTTGCTCCAATAGCGTCCAATCCGCCTCTCCTGGAATCTTGTGGAAGATCAGCGAGAGATATTGCTGACGAGCTTGTAACGTGTGAGAGAAACTCGGTCGTGCCATCTTCCCAACTCCTTTACCTCATGGTCACGTTCAGATTGAAATACACACCATAGAGCTCCTGTTGTACACCCACTTGGCTCTCGTACCTTGAGACACCGAACACCTGAAAGGCCGCCGTCTCACCATTCACAGAGATCTCGGTTTTCGCAAGCCATGCCATTAACGTGTCCGCCAGATCCAGTAGCTCCACCTCATTTCTGCCGAACACGTAGATCTGCCAAGTTGACGGAGAGATTCCCTGGAGCGCCGAGGCCCCGATCCGCTGCGGTCCCGATGGCTCCCAGCCCGCGAACAGTACCGCTACCACCGGCGGATCTTGAGCGGGCCGCCCCCACGCAGGAAAGCCCTTGACCACGTTACAGTCGAAAGTGTTGACCAGTTCATCGGCCAACGCGTTCAGAATCTGCCGTAAAGATGCCACCTCAACTCCTCCTGCGTAGTTGCACCCGCGCCCACACGCCTCCCGTGCCCGCCGGCGCGTGATCGACGGAGATCACGTCATACCATTGACCATCGATCTCGATGGCGTGGGCAGCCCGCACCGTCGGCGCATCATCAGCCAGGATGAACACTTCCGTGATCCCCTCCGGCACAATACCCGCCGCCACCAGCGCCCGCATGTCCGCCGCCTCCCGGGCCGGGACGATGTAGATGTAGTCGGAGGCCCAATAGTCCTCCGGGTTGGGCAGCACATCACCGGTATCACCGTAGATCACGGCGTCCAACGACTCATCATACGCATATCCGGGCGGCAGGCCCCACTGGTTCACCGGCCGGATCACGGCCATGACCGGCCGGCCGTATCGCCGCCAGGCCTGCAAGAACACCCGCCTCACCCGCCGTGCGAGCGTAACCACATCACCACCTCATGCACGACGATCGCCCCGGCACTCACGGCCAACACCTGCCGCGTGGCTCGCCCCACGCTCCACGCCTCACGCTCCATGCCGCACAACAGCGCCGCCGTCCACACGCTCACGCACCACACGCAACTCAATCCCTCGGCCAGCGGGTTGGCCGCTACCCGGCTGACGTGCACCCGGCCATCCTCTCCCTTCACTGCCACGAGGCGCAGCCCTGCCCAATACCGCAACCGGGAGAAGATCGCCCAAGGCCCATCCTCGTTCACCAGCATGTGCGCCAGTCGCCAGGCGGCCAGGGCCGTCTCGATCAGCTTCATGCGGCTTACCTCGTGGTGACACCCAGGTGATCCGCCAGGGATTCAAGCACGCTCCGAATGACCCGCATCTCCGCTAACAACTCGGCCAGCGTCGCCTCCCTCTCTGACGGCGGTGGCTCGATCACCTCCTCAGGGGATCGATCATCGAGGACGAAGGTGAGATGTAACGGGCCTCGGTGATTCGTGCCCGGCAACATACCGACCCCGGAGATCCCATCACTGCGCAATGATGGGCTCAGCACCCAGATCACATGCGGCCCGCCTAAGACGGGATCGAGGATGTATGAGCCCGGGCCCAGCCCAAAGCCAGTGTATCCGTTGCGATCCGTGCGTTGATGCACGCCGGTTGTTCGCCACAGGGTCTTAAGCTCTCCTCCCTCAAGGCTGGGTAAGTCGGGGTCAGGCCAATGGTTTGCCACGGGCTGATCAACGACGGGGCTTCCATCCAGCCGCTGTATTCTCACCACGATGACCGCTGGCCCCTCCGTCTCATCAACCCGGACCAGGGTGAACTTGGGACGCGGCCCGCCGTCCAGCAACATGACGTTGCCGTAGACGTCACGCAGCCAATCCCAGTCCCGCTTAACCCCATGCCGATCGAACACCTCGACATTCATCGAGATACCCCCTATTCCACATACCCCAGCGCCCGCAGGCGCCCCTCAATCTGCGGGTCGGTCACCGATAGCGCCGTCTCCACTCGGCCTCGCAATTCATGATTCATGATGTCGACCCGACCCAGCTCGGGCACTCCTGCCCCCCACATGCACCAGAACCCGGTATGGCTGTGCCAGTTCTCTCGCTGTGACCAGCCGTGATCACTCACCATGACCACCGTATCGGCGGAGAACAGATCGAGCAGCTGATCTACCCAGTCGACCACGAATCGGGCCGCATCGTCCAGCGGATCGTTCTGCTCTGCCGGTCCCAGCTGATGACATTGATGGGCCACCCGGTCGTAATAGGTCGTGCACACGAATAGATATTCCACCCCGGGCAGACGGCGCAATGCCCGCAGATGCACCCGCTCCACCAACTGCATGATGGCAAACGCCGTATCGTTGTCATACTCCTCCGGCCAGAGATAGGACTTGCCCTCGACCCCTCGTAGGTCCACGATCAGGTGAGCATAGTCGCCGATGTAGTCTATGCCGTTTAACAGATCGGCCGGGCAGCAGACCGGATCAAAGGGATATCCGCTGATCATCCAGTCCCCCGGGCGACATCGAGGCGGATAGGTCGTGGGGAGGTTAAACACTCCCACGCTGCCCGGAAGGCCCTCGAAGATATACTTGCCCACCAAGTCTTGAAACGTCTTACTCCCTTCTCGGGCCGTTCCTAACAAGCTGGTCACACCGTGCTCTTCCATCGTCAAGCCGGTCAGGATGCTGGTCCAGCTGGGGCCGGTCCTCGGCAGAGGCGCATGACACTCACCCCATGCCGCGATCTGCGGCAGCCTGGGTTTCAGAAATCTCTCAAATCGGTATAGTCCAAGGCAGTCGATCCCGATGAATAACAGCCTCATCGCTGTCTCCGTCGCATCGCTTCCTTTGGCCCATCAACCTGCCTAGGTCTCAGGGCCACATAGCGAACCATCATCGCATCCCCAACTGGCTGCTCGACAAAATCCACTGTCTCCCCGGCCTCGATCAGAAATGCGTCCAGCTCCTCGGTCGCTAAGCATATCCCGTTAAGTAGATCTCGGCGCTCAGGGCCATGTAGGGCGCTGAGTACATAACCTCGCGCCGGCCAATGTATGGCCTGGCGCAATACTTTCACAGGATCCAGATAGTGGCGTGCCACATGTACACAGATGACCACATCCACTGGACGGCGCAGCCGATACTTTGGGATGTCAAACATATCCCGCATGTCGAACCGGCAGCGCTTGTCCGCCTCATATCGATCCAGCGCCTCAGCCAATAAATAGGCCGATGTATCATACCCCAGATAACGCTTGAACTTAGGCAGGTGAGGGATGATCAAACCGGCGCCACATCCCAGCTCGATGATGCTATCGTGCTTCCCTAATATCCGCACCAGCCGGCCGACGATCTCCTCCGCCTCTCGCTTCGCTGGGCTGATCTGCCACAACCGGATCAGCCTCGTGGCACCGTCCTCACTCTGCCACTGCGCCTCCGCTAAAGGATGTGGTCTCATCCGTCTCTCCCCTCTTGAAAGGATCCTCCCGATACAGGTGGATCTGATACACGGCCGATTTCGGCGACACGAACACCAAATCCCCCTTCGGGAACCCCCATGACTCCACATCCTGGCGACTCATGGCCCAGAAGGCGCCGTCAGTCGGGTCCTCAGTCCTATCAGCTGCGAACACCCGCTCTACGATCTCCAATTCCGCCTCGGTCGGTTGTCCTCGGCCGAAATAAGCGGCTTTGATCTGCTCGACCGTGTGCCCCCAATACTCCATCCGGTTGCGCATGGTCCAGGCCACCGCCTCGGCGGCATCCTCTCCCATAAGCGCCACTGGCGCCTCTCCAGCCAGGATCGCCGCCAGGATCATCAACGTCTTTGAATCCATCGCCATCACTCCGGCACAATGATAAAATCCGGCAAGCCAGCGAAATGTTCGGCATCCTCGCGAGGGATCCACCTCAGCGAATCAACCGCGCTGAAGCTATACACTCGACCGCTTGGCGCTCGCCACAGCATGGAGCCGATATGATCGCCGACATACTTCACCAACACCTCATCGCCGTTAGCCCGGGCCGCTAACGCATCTCGATTGGCGGCGGCCTGAGCCGTGTTTACAGGCTGTGTCCTCACGCCTCGCCCACAGCATCCCATCGGCCTCTCTCCCCGGTACACGGCCGCATGGAGCCGCCGCAGGGTCTCACGCAACCGCTCCTTGCGCTCCTCGGCCATGTACCGCATCTGTGTCTTCGAGTGTTGCCTGTATCGGAAAAGCGGCTCCGGCACGCGCACGCCGCACACTCCCACCTCACCCAGGGAGATGGCGAACTCCCAATCCTCCCAGCCTCCGACATCGCTCATCTCCGGCTTGTAGCCCCCTACTTTACGCCAGGCATCCTTGGCATACAGGATCGTGCACGGCCAGGTGATGCGCCGCAACAGCTCATCGAAGTCATACGCATGAGCTTTCAACAACTGCTCTCGGCCCTCATTGGGCCACCACAAGAGCGAATCGGTGTAGGCGAACCGGCGTGGGTCCAGCGCCACCGCCCGCAGGCACTTCTCCATGAACGTCGGCTCGATCACGTCGTCAGCGTCCAATGGCACGATCCACGTCCCTCGCGCCGCTTCGATCCCTGTATTGCGTGCCGTGGCCAGCCCCCGATTCTCCTCATGCCGGATCAGCCGCACATCCTCGGCCGGATACTCGGCCACGATCTGCCGAATGGCCTCGGCCTCCTCATCCTCGTTGCCGTCATCCACTACCACTACCTCGATGTCAGGGAAGCTCTGGGCCAGCGCCGAATCGATAGCCTCCTTGAGAAATCGGCTTTGGCCGTAGCACGGGATGACAACGCTTACCATGGGCGGATACAGGTCCCGGTGCAGGCGATTGATCGTGGCCCGCAGCAGCCACTCCTGCCCTTTACTTTCAAAGTCCCTCCCCTCCCGATACAGCTTCCGATAGCGAAAGAGCGGGCCGGGGACCCGGCGTCCATACCATCCCAACTTCCCCATGTTCAGCCACAGCTCATAGTCTTCCCAGCTCGGATTGATGTCCTTGTACCCCCCGGCCCGCTCCCACGCCACCCGCCGAAACAGGTTGCAGCAGGGGATGAAGTTCCGCTGCTGCAACCGCTCAAACTCGTACTCATCGGCCCGGACCACATGCTGCCACCGGCCTCGATCCGGCCAATCCCCAAAGACCAGCATGTCGGTGTATACGATGCCCAGCCCCGGATCGGCATCCAGCGCCGCCGCAGTGCGCTCCAGAAACAGCGGATCGATCATATCGTCAGCGTCCAGACAGCAGATGTATCGGCCCATGGCCAGGCGGATGCCGTGGTTGCGAGCGGCCGCCACGCCGGCATTCTCTTGATGGATCACCACCAGCCCTGGGTACTCCTCCGCCATCTGCTCCAGGATCTCAGCGCTGCCATCGGTGGAGCCGTCGTCCACCACGATCACCTCATAGGGAAAGTCCGCTTGCTGCCGCAGGGCGGATTCGACGGCCTCCCGCACATAGGGCGCCTTGTTGTATACCGGGATCACGATACTGGCCTTGGGGCGATGCGGATCCTCCTCTGCCAGCTTCTCCGTCAACGCCGCCTCGTACACGGCCTCCACCTGCTCGATCAACCGATCCCACCGGTAGCGCTCAGCCACGATCTCCCGGCCGGCCGCCCCCAACTCTTCCCTGTGATCGTATGCCTCCCGGAATGCCTCTGCCAGCGCATCCAGGTGGCCGGGTTGCACCAGCAACCCGCTGACTTCATGCTGGACGGTCTCCGCCGTCCCACCCCAGTCGTACCCCAGCACCGGTTTCCCCAGCGCCATGGCCTCCAGGACCTGAACGCTGTGGTTCTCCAGCGTGGTGGCCAGATAGACGTCGCAGTCGGCCAAAAGCGCCTGCATGGCCGAAAACGCCTGCGGCCCCACCGCCCGGGCGTTATGCGGCAGATGCACGAACGCCTTGGGCGGTGCCGTGAGCACGACCAGGACATCAGGGCAATGCAGCGCCAGCTCCAATGCCGGCGTGGGGTCACACACGTCGTCGATCCTGGACTTGCCCCACAGCACGATGGGCGTCCGCTCATCCACCCTCAGCCGGGCCCGCCACATGCCCCGCGGCACATCCCGCCATTCATCCAGGTCGATGCCGTTGGGGATGATGTGGGGCTCCCGGCCCACCAGGTGCCGCCATTGATCGGCCGTCCAATGGGAGACGGCGATCACCTCCCGCGCCAGTTTCAGGTTAGAAAAGATAGCATTATTTTGTTGTCGTTTCCACGGCTCCATCTCCGGCTTCATCGGGTGGATGCCGTGGTTAGTGTATACATCTACGACCGGGGTCGTCTCCGCCGCGTGCGCGTGCACCAGGTCGGCCTGCACCGGGTCGGCCACGATTTCGTGCCCCCGCAGAGCCAGGTGCTTGCGCAGTGCCAGGACATGGCGGGCTACCCCGCCGATCTGTCTCGGCTGAAAGTGAGGCAGCAGACAGATCCTCATGGCTGGAACCTCACCGCGTACGGCCGCAGCGACGGCCCACCGAGGATATCCTGCCAGGACCAGGAGGCCGTTCTGGCCTCCGCCCGACGGTAGCTGTATGCACCACCGAAGGACTCAGCTACCATCGGCATCAGGTTCGACGCCACGGCAAATGCCTCTAGCAATGCTGCCTTCACCGGTCCGGGCACGCGGTTCCACAGCTCCGGCACGTAGATCACCACGATGTTCCCCGGATTACGCGTGGACCATACGTTATACTGCCGCTGGATCCAGCTATCGCCGGGCATAGCAGCGTACTCCCCTGCCGCCAGCTCCACGCCGTCCTCCGTCACGGCCGTGATTGATCGCAACGGCAGCGGCAGGAATAGGTGTGTACTCCCATCACCGCTGACACGCAGGTACATGCCTTCGATGTCCAGGATCACCCGCCTGTCATAGCTTCCACCGCATGCCGTGGCGGCTACCGGCTTCAGCAGCGACGTCGGCGTCTCGGGATGCACCTGGGGAAGCAGCTCCAGGCTGTATGCCGCCCCCGCAGCGTTCACGGTGTCCACCAGCGTGCCCAGATTAGGATGGTCGTCGAGTGGGTAGGTGTCGCCACCAATGATGAGCAGGTCGCTGGTCACCTCCACCGTGTGCGCCTCGTCACTCGATCGGGCCACTAATGCTCGGCCGAAGGTATGGCTCAAAGCTTCTTCCATGTACGCGGCCAATCGGTCCAGCCGTCGCACGATGGCCGCATCGGTCAGCTCTGCCACATCCTCGCCGAACTCATCCCGGATCTCGCTAACCGTCAGGTATTCCATGATGCGCTCCGGGGAAGGAGATTGGGGATTGAAGACCCAATCCCCAATCTTCAGTCTCCATCAAATGCTCGGCACCAGATAGTCCTCCGGCGCCGTGGCTACCACCAGATACTCTTCAGCGTAGTAGTCGCTAGTGGGATCCGGCGACAGTGGCGGCAGC
This sequence comes from Caldilineae bacterium, assembly GCA_011176545.1. Lineage (GTDB taxonomy): Bacteria > Chloroflexota > Anaerolineae > DUEN01 > DUEN01 > DUEN01. The sequence continues at coordinate 19,097 of DUEN01000114.1, forward strand.
GGCCGCTGGCAGGCAACGCTAGCGATCCGAGCCTGCGCCCAGGGAGCCGAGAGGTAGACGTTGGGCCGCATGACGATCACCGCCTGCGTGCACTCGTTGTCCGTCTTCCAGTAGGTCAGGAAGCGACCGCCGTCCACGGCCCGGTAGTGCATGTACCCGGCCTCCTCGGCGAATGCCTGGGCCGGATCCGTCATGTCGATATACTGCCCCCATAGCACAGGTACATTACCGATGCGCCGGGTCAGCACGTAGATGTCGCCGGTGAAGGCGCCGCCAACCTGCCCAAACGACTGCCAGTCGTAAGTGATGATGGGTACCGGCGTGCCGTCCACGAAGATCTGCCCCATGCCGTACTGCCCGCCGTTCAACGTGTTGCGGAACGTGCGCGCCTCGAAGGTGTTCAGGTTGGCCTCGTTGTATTGCCGGCCCGGGCAGACGCTCCAGCACGTGAAGGCATCTAGCAGACAATCCCGCAGGAAGGACGGCATCATGAGGACCATGTCCCCCACGGCGATGTTGCCCAGATTCGCCCACATGGCACGCTGCCGGATGCGACGCACGATATCGATCAGGTAGTCCACCAGCCCATGCACCCCGTTAGGACCTGTGCTCATGTCGTTGCCACCCCAGTCGATCACGATGGAGTCCATCGCCGAGCAGCGACGGCCATCGTGCACGTTCTTGTAGCCGGTGTTCACCAGCTGCTGCAGCCCGGCGAACTCGTTGGCGTTGTTGCTATTGCCGGCTACCACCATGCGCTTCAGGTCCTGGCGCAGCGCTACACCGGCCAGCGTGAGCGACCAGACGATCTCGTGCTCGATGCGCCGGCCGTCCTTGAAGTACAGCGGGTACTGGTCGCACACCCGACGGTTGTTCTCGGTGATGTCCCGCACCGGCCCAGCCCGCTTGATCCGCCCCTTGTCCGGGAGCAGGATCTCGCAGGTGCCGAACTCCACCCCGCTGGGGTCATCACAGGCGGCGGCAGTCCCCCCGGTCGGACTGCCCCCGGCCGTCCCCTCCGGGCCGATGTAGCTGATCAGCTTGACTAGCTGGGTCGACTCGTTGTTTGGCTTCCACCCCAGCCAATCCAGGAACGGCTCTGGCTCGATGGTCAAGCTCAGGAGATCGTTGTCGCCACAAATGTGGAACAGCCCGTTGGGACCGTACATGCTGGCCATGGTGGACAGCGTAAGATTAGCCTCTTTGCTGCCCAGCTCCTTGACGCCGTAAAGCGGCGTATTGCCGGACAGTGCGCCGGCCATCTGCGCAGCGCGCAAGAGTAGTTCAAGATCGATTTGCATAGCCACTGTCATTACCTCCTCAAAACCTCTGATCTACCTCGACATTTCCTACGACTTTCACTCCTTCAGCCCTAGTGATCGCTCGGCGACCTCCGCCAGGCTGATCTCTTCCTCCCCATCGGTCTCCTTCTCAGTCAGCGGCGGATTGTCCCGTGTCGGCCGGCGGATGCGCCGCATCGTAGCCCGCGGCAGATGGCGAGCCTTCTCAACCAGGCGCTCCTCCTCCGCCTTACGGAGCTCAGCAATGTCTGCGGCCATCTCCTTGAGAGCCGTCCGCAGCTCATTCAGGCCCTCAAGGGCAGGTACTAACTGCTGGCCGATCTCGTCACGGATACGCTCATCCAACTTCCGGGCGATGCCATCCAGAGCCTCATCGGACAGCACGAACTCGAAGATTTCCTCGCCACCGTCGCCAGCATCACTGGCTTCCTTCGTCCCAGGCCCAGCGTCATTAGTGCCGTCTGCTCCGGTCCCGTCCTCGCCTTCCTCATCGGCGTTGTCCTCTTCAAGGACTTCCTTCCAGCGCACGCCGGCCTCCTTCAGCGCCTCCGCGCCGTTCTCCAATTGCTCCAGGATCTCGGCAGCTTTCTCCTCGCCCAACATCTCACGCAATGCCTTCAGCTTCCTCTCACTGATTTTGACCTTGCTCATCTCTCCCAACTCCTTTAGACTGATCGTCGCCCACGGGAACGCTGCTGTATCCCTGGGCAGCACCGACCGTTCCAGAATGACTCCCGGCGGCCAATATGTGCCGTCGGCTGATTTGTTCACATAGAAGAATTGAATCGACACACCATAATCGTCGCCATGCTCCTTCAGGTGCTCCACCGCCTTGCGGGCCACCTCCGTGTCGTCGAACAGGCCGGACTCCAGCAGGAACCCGCCTATGACAGCCTGAAAGTCACATGAGCCGATGCGAGTGCCTGGAATGTGATAGATCATCAGCGGCCCCCGATCCCCCACTCGATCGGCTACCTCCACGGCCGACTCCAGGAACCCCTTGCTGACGATCTCCCCCTCCCGATCCTCAAACATGCCGGAGCTGATCGCCACCCAACGGGTCCGGCCATCATCCTGCTCGAACATCTTGAGAGCCGTGAAGGTAGGCACCACTTGCATCCATTCCTCGCGTGACGCAAAGGTGATCTGGTCGATCACCTCCGTCTCATTGGGATCGCCCTCGATCTGCTTGTAGGTGACCTGGTAGGGCACCTTGTAGTACTTGCGCGCCATCCCTGGCTCATGCATGCTCACGATCACGTGGTCGTCGAACACCTCCACCGCCCACATGTCCAGGCCGGGAAATGCTCTGGGCAACGCGCTCTCGACCTCAGCCAGCGTCGCCCGCAGGTTAATCGACTTCTCCTTCGGCCCCTTCATCCCCGCAATGCCCCACAGGTACCTCGGGATATCCTCGTCAGGCACCTCGATTTCCCGGTAAAGAGAGATCAGTTGCCGGGCATATTTGCGTCGCTCCTCGTCCGTCACCTTGGCCCGATTGCCCCGGAAACCTTTGGGCCCGAGCGCTGCGGCCACCTGCCCTAACTGCTCGCGATCGATCTTGCCCCTTGCATCTCGCACCCGCAGGCTCCATGTGGTGGGCTTCTCAGGCTCAGGAACATGAAGGTATGCGCTGGCGGGATATCCTACACCGTCCTCGGTCTTCTTCTTCGCCTTCTGTTCCTCTGCCATCTTTTTCCCCTCCCTCACCCTCCGCACAGCCGCCCAGGCCGCCCGGAAGGCGTAACCTTCATCATCCGGCCTCCCCTTGTGCGCGGCGTTGAACGCCGCCACCCAGATTTCCCGTAATTTCTTGGGCAGCTTCTTGACCGCCTCCGGCAAGTCTCGATCATTCGGACCACTGTATGGCACGGTTTCCCCTTATCCGGCCCCGGCCCAACGCTCACCGGCCCTCACCGAACGGTAAGCGCTGATCATAACCGGCATAGGCTGCCCGGTGCCTGGACCGGGCCCTGCGCCGGCGAACGAGAGGACCGGCGGCAACTCACCAGTAGCCTCCCATGTCTCAAACCCACCTGCATCTATTCCCTCAGGTGGAGCAGGCGGCAGCTCCCCATCCGATCGCCAAGACTCAAACGTCCCCGCATCCATCATGTCACCGCCAGATCGTCGAAATAGCACTCACCGTTGGCGCTGGCATCCTGAGATACCAGGCGCACCCGCACGAAGCCGTCCATCGTGGGATTGATCACCACCGATAGCTGCTCCCAGGTGTTGGCCCCCGCGGTCATCGCCGTTTCCTGATCAGCCTGCCCCGGGATATTCAGCACCTGGAGCTTAGGTGGGCTGCCGCTGTAATTCGCGTCCCTCCGGGCATACACACTGATCGTGTGCTGGCCAGCCGTCACCGGCAGGATCACCTCATGGTATCCGGCCCCGGCCAGCTTCACAGCGTAGTTACCACCATGCACCGTGGTGCCCTCCTGCTCGGCCCGGGCCCGTGCCTCCACTGCCCCGATGTCATACCCGCGCCAGCCAGGCCGCGAGTTCCCATAGACATCTTCTGTCGTCGCATATGATGCCGACGCAGCATCCACGACACCAGCTTCGTATGAACCATCGAGAAAGCGGATAGGCTCCCACGGGCTAAACGGGCTCCAGCCCAGATACCGGTACAGCGGGAAGTCCGCAATACCCGCCAAGGGCACCGCTATCCCGCTGGCGTCATTCGCCCCACCAGTCGTGCCATAGGTATTGGAGGAGACGGCTATAAACCGATTGTAGTCCTCGACTACCGCGCCCGCGGCACCAAACTGCTGGCGGATTCCTTGGTACAGGTGAGCGAACAGACAGTTATACACCGTCGAGGGATATGTGGCGTCGTCGGGATACTCAAACCGGATGCCATAATTGGCCCCAACGAAGGTGCAATGGCGTACCTTGAACCCACCCACAGCATAGGTACTATCTACAGCCCGGTTGAATCTCAGACAGGTATCTCCACCACCAGGGCCTAAGAACAGACAATCTGTGATCGCTATCTTGCTATCGACAGAGGCAGTTGCGTTCTCACTGTAGTCAATGTTCATACCCCCAAAGAACGTACAGCCTCGTACAATAAGACCATCACCGGGAGGCGTCACGCCCTCATTCAGATCCACAAAGAATGCTTTCCCAGTCCCTTGAGAGCTGGCAAGAAAAACACACCCCTCAAAGATACATCCCTCATAGACTGTGTTCCCAGCACTGACGTTGTACACAGCAGCACTGGTACCGCCATCGAACACAAAGCCATGCCACTCAACGAAATTCTGTTGTCCAGGATCAAGGCATGATGCCCTGACCGGCGCCGCTCCATCACTATCCCGTGCCGAAATCACGACCAGACCAGCATCACCGGTGTACTCGCCGGTAACATCCGCAATCCACCGGATGGGCGAGCCGGAGGAGCCCGACGCGGTCATGGTGACTTGCTCTCGGTAGACCCCCGCTCCCACGTATACGGTGTCGCCAGCGGCCACCATGCCAGCCGCCTTGCCCAATGTCAGCCAGGCGGTAGAGGGCGACAGCCCATCATTGGCATCGCTGCCGCTCTTGCGCACGTAATAGGTCGTCATGTCACGCCTCGCGATAGAATTCCAAGTAGGCCACGCTGCCTCCGGAATTGAACACGCTAAAGCCGTCCAGGTTGGCTAAGGGGCCGATCACACGGGTCTGATCCTGCGGCACAGGAGTGCTATTCGCATCCGCCGTGCCGTTGATCTTGTACCGTATGGCTCCTGTCTCAGCGGTGATAACCACGATCGTGGCGCCAGCGGGCAATGTGGCCTCGTTCACCCCATCCGCGCCCAAACGTTGAGCCCCCAAATATCGCCACTTCGCCGACACCAGCCGCACCGGATCGCTGACCATGTCCTCCTCCTAGATCACCGACAAATCGCGCTTGATCTCCTCCAACATCTGAATGAGACGGGCCCGAAAATACCTCCTCGTAGTTCGCGACATGAACGCCTTGCGCATGAAATGCCAGCCCTCGAAGCCGCGCACATGATGGGCGAAGACCATATGCACATCGTGCTTCTGGCTGCGCACAAGTTTCCCCTTTCGACGGGCGATACCGTAGGCTATAAGCACCGTCTGCCGCCCTCCCAATTTCCCTAAGGCCGCGCCGGGTACTTCCCAGGCCAGCGCCTTCGCCGATTTCGGCTCGATCAGCCGCTTCTCCGGCCCGTACAGCCCCGTTCCGTACTCCACAAAGCGGGCATAGGGGACGTTAGTGCCCACCTCGATCCAGTACCTGTTGCCGGACCGGCGCACACGATCCTCAACAGCAATACTGCGCCCCAAAGTGCCTGTGCGGCGATAAGTTGTAGTCGGCTTCTGAGGTGGGTATTTGGCCGCTTGTGCTCGCACGTAGCGCCCAACATCCATAAGGGCTCGCCGGCGAGCCTTGTTTATGATGCGCCTGATCTTCGATGCCGCCCGCCCTCTGGCCATTATCTCGTTCCCTCGCTACCTCCGAACAGCTCTTGGGCGTAGTCCTCAGCCCGTTCGTCTACGGGCTCAAACCGGATGCCACGATCACCAGCGAACGGCTCTCGATGATCGGTCGCGGAGAGCACAATCTCCTCCGGGATCCCTTTGGGGAAGGCCTTACAAATCCAATTCCCTCGGTAATGCTTGCAGAACATGCACAGCGGTGCCGGCCCGATCACCATATGCCCACCTCCCGAGCGAATCTAATAAGGTTCTCCAGCTGATCCTGTAAGGCCTCCCTCTCCTCCGATGATAAATCGGTAGTCCATCGCCATTCGTCACGCCATCTGGCCGGATCAGCAGTCGCTTGGAGTAGTTTCTCCAAGGCCCGGACATACCTGGTCCACCGCCGACGGGGTGTGAATCGTGATGAGGTGAATGCTTCGGCCCAAGCCTCACGCTCGTTATACAGCGCATACTCTGAAAGTCTCCGTGTAGCCTTCACTGCTTGCACAAACTGACGCTTGGCATCAGATACAAGACCCAATCCGTCGGGCCTGACAACCGGACTAAACGCCTTGGTACTAGTGATCAGGTACCTGTTAAGCAGGTGACCGAACTCATGAGCCATGACTCCGGCGATACTTCCCGTTCCCGCAGGATGAAATCCAATCTCCTCATCTTCCTTTAGGCTGCGCATGAAGGTCTGATAATCCCGCGCGAATCTCGGGTTGAAGGAGATGGAAAACGTCTGGCCATCAGCCCAGGCGTAAGCGTTGGAGAGCGTAGAGGGAGCTTCGGCTATACCCAGGAATGTGATCTTCTCCGCAACATACGGATATTCTTGGGCCAATCGATGGAACTCGGGAACCATCTCTTCCACAACCCGCACGTCAGAGCCCTCGAAATTCGTGTGAATGTGCGGATAATGCGCATGCATCCACTCTGTGGCATCGTCCGTACTTGTGAAGCCCTCAGGTGGCTTGCCCAGCCATTCGCTTTCCTCCACACCACCCAGAAGCTCACTCAACTCTTCGGTGTCCTCCACGATCCAGCATCGGCAACCGGGATGGGCGGGTGGCCGTAAGTATTTCATGCCGTTGGTCGGATGTTGGAAGCCCGACTCTATGGTGCCAACCATGCCTTGGCCGTTGTCGGCCTGTCCCAAGGGCGCGCAAATCGGACACACGAGCTCGTCCTCGGCTGTACGCCAACGCATCCGTCGTAAGCCGACTGCTCGCATCCCCGCCACGCGGCTATCGGCATAGATGCGTGTCACTTCAGTGATCGCGATAAGTTGCGCCCGATCACGAACCAAGCCCGGCGGCTTGCGTGCCGGTAGGATACGACGCACCCTCTTGACCAGTGCAGGGAAAGCATCCTCTGACTCAATCCATTCAGCGATGGCCTGGCCCAATTGACGTCGAGTGCTTTCAGTCAGGTCTCTGATCAGGTCGAACTGGTAACGCCGGGCCATCTCGGCGGCCGCCTGATCCCAAATCTCCCAGCTTGTCCGGATCCCAAGCGCCAGCCAACGGCGTTGCTCATTGTCTAGTGCATTGCCTACGATCTCAGCGATAAGAGGGTCGACTGTCGCACTCAGCGCTAGCTCCTCGGCATTCCAATCGATCGGCAAGTCAAAGCCCGCTTTCTCCTGTAACGGTCGGATATCCCTCCGCCGGCGCTGCTCTTCCACCAGTCGAGGTTGGATGCGCTCCAATGTGCGCAGTACCCGATCAAGCTGGCGAGCAAAGAAGCGATGGAGCGCCGTGGCCAGCCGTCGTTCCATGGCCAACCAGTGTGGATCACGAGTTAGGGATAGCCCGGTAGTGGCTCGTATCCTGTTGTTAAAGGGCGGTCTGCCGGGGCCTCCTTCACCCCCGGCCACCCGGGTGCAGGAATCGCCCGGGGAGAGCTATAGAACCGGCTTGACCAGATGGTGATCATCTCGCCTCGGCTGTTGATCGCCACCAGGTCTTCGCCGGGTTCCAACATCGCCTTCTCAACGATAGCTGCCAGACGATCATTGGCAGCTTTCGCGACCTCGGATTCCAGATCTTCTGTGCTATGCAACGTGACATCCTGCCCGGTGGCCAGCCAGGCCGGTACCGCCTCGGCCTCCACCAGCATGCGCCGGGCCTCATCCGTGTCGATCAAGCCTGCGCCGGTCAGCGGGTTGGGCTCCCACAGCTTGCGGACATTAACGATCACCTTCTCGTGAATCTGCGCCCGCAGGAGGTCGTCCTGGGCATCCTTCTGATCGAAAGCGAACTCCAGCCCATCCGGCAGTACATCCCAATTGATGGCCCGCTCGATCCCTGAGACCAGGCGGCCGAACCCCTTGCCCAACGCCTTCTGGTGCTGGATCTCCGCCTCGGCCTTGGTCGCCCCGGCCTGCGAGGCCGGCCAGAACTCCCGCACGTCCACACCGAAGTCGAGAGAGAGCGTGAAGACGTATAGTGTGATCGCCTGTTCCTTGTCGAAATGATCCGGCAGCGTCGAAAACGGCGTGATCTTCACGTCGATGGGCTGCATCGGGTTGGCCTGGGCTGCCAGCCATAGGACACCTTTGAAAGTGGTCTGCTCCTTGCTCTTGCGCCTCGCCTCGTAGAGCTTAAATGCTTCCTGCACCTCCGGCATGGTCATGCCGGTGATGGCCACGACCCCTTTGGGTGGCAGATCCCTCAGCTGCTCCTCCTCGTAGTTGTATAATGCCAGGAGCACCCTTGCCACCTTCAGCGCCCGGCTGACGGCGCAAAAGCCGAGGCTGAAATAGCGTTCGTCCGGGCTGGGCATATCCACCGCCCGGGAGAAGTCGCCGGGATAGAGGGGGATCGGCTTCTGGGTTAAATGAGGCACATAGCGCAGCGGGACGTCGGCATTCCCAGTAAGAGTTAATCTGGCCGAGTCGAGATTGTACAGTGCTACCACCGGACCGTTACGGCCGTCGCGGGCCAGCTCGACCACGCCGCCCAGATCTGTGTTCAGATAATCCTGCGTCCAGCGGTCCAGTAGGAACGACCAGCCGGCGCCGTCCTCCGCCTCGGACAACACCTCGTGATAGCGACGCACCCGGTTACGCCCGCCAGTGATCTGCCAGTCCAGTGAGACCACCTTGCTCACCATGGAGGCCAGAGCGCCAGCTAGGATGGGCTCGGCCCGGGCGAACTCCCGCAACTTCTCCGCCCGGCCGGGCTTCCCCCAGGCCGGTATGTCCTCCTGTACCACCTCCCACAGCGTGAACACGTACGAGACGACGTCTTTCGTCTGCGATAGGCGTGGTTGCTTCGACCTGGTATCTGCCATCTCAGAAAACCGCCCCCACGGCACCCACCGGCCCCATGATGCCGCTCACCACGTACCGCAGCGCATCCAGCCGATGGAATTGCTCCTTATCCTTGATCTTCTCCGTCGGATTCCCTCGCTCGTCCAATTCACGGCTGTACGTGTTGAACTCCTCCAGCAGCCCACGACATGACTTGAACACGAATAGTCGCTTCTCCTTCAGAAGCTGAATCACCCGATCGATGCCGGCCTCGACGTCCGAGATGGGCGGCTCCTGCACGTGGATCCCCTCGCGGGCCCAGTCCCATCGCTGCTGTTTCTCGCTCCTGGATCCACCCCACCAGCCGACGACCCGCTCGAATCGGGTATCCTGCAGCGCTTCCCGCACGTGCTGCCGGGTCGTCCGACCGCCCTTAAGGGACTCCCGATACACGTAATAGGCGGACCGGTGGACGTCCTCGGCGATCCATACCATGGCCGTGTGGACGGCCCCGAAGTCGATGCCCACGTACCTGGGCCACTCCTGGGGCAGCTCGAATGGATCCACCAGGTGCACGTTCTCGTCGAAGTCCTCATAGATGAGCCCCGCCGGGCGGGCGAACCGGCCGCGATAGAACATGTTGAACTTCCAGACGGGCAGCCGCCGACGGGCCCTCTCGAATTCGGTCCGGGGGAAGGCCGGGTTAAGGATGCTGTCGAACTGCACCACCTCGATATCCGGGTCTCCCTCCTTCCACGGGTCGTAGATCTCCGTCTTCAGCCAGCCCAGGTTGTACACGGTGGTCGTGCCCAACACCCGCCCCTCGGCCAAGCTGAGGCGCCGCAACACCGCCTCCCAGGAGTCCAGCCGGAAGGCATCCTGCCCCGCCTCGTCCAGCCAGGCGGCGTTGGCCGTGGCCGACTCCAGCCCACCTTCGGCCTTGGCAGACCTCAAGATGATCCGGGCCCACATGGGATCGTCCGCCCGCCGAGCCAGAAATCGCCCACCGGGCACGGCCCCCTCGCAGATCTCGAGCACCCGCTCGCCGGCCCAGTAACGCCCGATGCGCAGGATGTCCTCGAACACCCGGCGGATCTCCGGCAACATCTTCAGCTTGAAAAGATCAAACGTGGCCGTGACGGCCAGGTAGTCACCGGGCCCTCGAATCCGAATCTCCCGCCATAGCCACCAGGGGCCGAAAGGACGTCTTCCCGCCCTGTGTCCCGGCCAGCATGAACACAAAGCGCTTGTCGCTATCCCACGTCCGGGTTTGACCCGGATGCAGGTTTAGCCTCACCTTCTCTCCCCGAACCTCCAGCAATCCCGCCATAGTCCTTTACGATCTCGATCACGGAAACGGAGATCGGCTTTCCGTCTTCACCTGTGAGTTCCATGCTTACCTTGGGCGGACCGTCGATGTGCGAATAGATGAACTTCACCACGTCGAACCAATCGGCGAACGACACTTCCAGAGCCCGGCCGTCTGGGAAGATCACCTTCCCGATGGCGGCCGCCTGCCATAGCAAGTCGGCCACCAGCCGCTTCCTGGAGATACGCCTGCCGTGGACCTCCAGCGTCTTGCTGCCGGCTTTTCTCAGGATCTCGGTGAGCGCCCGACCTTTAGGTGGACGCCCCCGTGGATTCCCGCTCTGCCCTTTCACCCAAGGCATTGTTCCCCACTGTTTTACAATTGCCCTTTCGGTATCATGTAGGCCGTTTGCTTACCGTATGAGTACCTGCCACACCTGAACTGCGATCAGGACGACCAACAGAACATCCGTCAGCGTGACATGTAACGACCGGCTCGTCAGCTTGCCCACGCTTTCCTCCAATACCTGCAAACGCCGCTCGATGGCGTCCATCCTCCCCACGAGCTCATCGACGATCTCTCTCTGCATGATGGAATGCCCGTTGATCAGGATCGGAATATCGGCCTGGTCCGGATAAAGGCGTCGCAGGCCGGCCTTGGCCTCGTAGAATGCATCGTCCACCTCGGCACCCGCTGCCATGGCCTCGTACAGATCGCACGCCATTCGCGTGGCGACCTCTTCTGAGATGTCCGCTTTGTTGGTCACCACGGCGCACCCCAGGCTGTTGTGTAAAGCGGCGCCGATCTCCACACTGTCACAGGCATTCAGGTAGATCAGACGCAGATCCCATTGATGGCGAAAGGTCCGCAGGAGCCATTCCAGCGTGACCTTGCGATCTGTCATCTGGAGCAGGCCCGCGTCGCCGTGCTGTATGAAGTGGACGACATCGTATTGCCGCTCCCGCAGGGCGTCCTCCAATCGCCACGAGGATACGGTGCCGTCCAGGATAGTGGCCTCATGGCCAGATGCCACGGCGGCGATCTCGGGACGGGCATCTATACCAGCCAGTCTGGGCGCCACGATGAGGATCCTCATGGTTTCCGCACGTAC
>DUEN01000115.1 GCA_011176545.1 Caldilineae bacterium
GCTGACGGAGAAGGTGCGACAGGTGAGAGCCGTGCCAGCTATGTAAAGGCGATGGAGCAGGGGAAATGCCTGTCCGAGAGACTTTCTGGAACATCCCGCATTGGGCAGAGATCGGCCAGTACGTCCTGGGGTGTCTGACGATCCTCGTCTTCGTCTACGGGGTGCTGCGTCGAGTCCGACGCTGGCGGATGGGACAGCCGGATCACCGCATCGATCAGGTGGGCTCACGGTTGTTATCCGTCCTCATCCAGGCCGTGGGGCAGGCCCGCACGGTCGAAGACCCCTACGCGGGCGTTATGCACCTGGCCATCTTCTGGGGGATGGTGATGCTCTTCATGGGCACCGTGCTGGCCACCGTGGATTGGGATGTGACCCGCCTCCTGTTCGATTTCCAGTTCCTGACCGGCGGTGTCTACGTCGTCTACGAGCTGGTCCTGGACATCTTCGGACTGCTGTTGCTCGTGGGCCTGGGGATGGCCGCTTACCGCCGGTATGTGATCCGGCCAGCGCGCCTACAAAACGTCCCTGTGCGTCGCCTGGTCTGGGACGACGCCTATGCCATCGCCATGTTGACCCTCATCGCCATCAGCGGCTATCTAATCGAAGGCCTGCGGATCGCCGTCCTCCAGCCAGACTGGGCGGCCTGGTCGCCCGTCGGTAACGCGCTGGCATCGCTCTTTCTGGCGATGGGCGAGCCGACCAATCGCACGCTGCATCTGGTCTTGTGGATCACGCACGGGTTGCTGGCCTTTACTTTCATCGCCAGTGTGCCCTTCACCAAGCTGTTTCACATCGTCGCCGCGCCGACGAACATCTTCTTCCGCTCCCTACAGCCGGCCGGCGCGTTGGCCCCCGCGCGTCACACCAGCCAGGTGGGCGTGAAGCAATGGCGTGACTTCACCTGGAAGCAGATCCTGGATTTCGAGGCGTGTATCCGCTGTGGACGTTGTCAGGATAACTGTCCGGCCCATGCCAGCGGGTTGGGCCTATCCCCGCGCGATGTGATGATCAAACTGGACGCCCATCTGTGGCAGAGGGACGGCGATAAGGCGCTCCATGGGGACGTCATCACGACGCAGGAGCTGTGGGCGTGTACAAGCTGTCGAGCCTGTGCTCAGGTGTGCCCGGTGTTCACCGATGTGCTCTCTTCCATCGTGGACATGCGTCGTTACCTGGTTGACCAGGGGCAGATCGATCCGCAGCTCCAGGAGGCGCTGGCGAACCTGGCCCGCTATGGCAACTCCTTCGGACAGTCCGGGCGGGCGCGCGCTCGCTGGGCGCGAGCGATTCAGCCCAAGATCAAGGACGCGCGGCGAGAACCGGTCGAATATCTCTGGTTCGTGGGTGATTACGCATCCTATCACGCCAATGTCATCGACGTCACCCGTAAGGCGGCCGAGGTGTTCCGAAGCGCCGGCCTGGACTTCGGCATCCTCTACGACGGCGAGCGCAACGCGGGTAACGATGTGCGCCGGGTGGGCGAAGAGGGACTGTTCGAGATGTTGGTTGACAGGAACATGGCCGTGCTGAGCCGGTGCAACTTCCAGGCCATCGTGACGACGGATCCGCACACATATAACACCCTTAAAAACGAGTATCCGGCCGAGATCCGGGATCAGCATCGGGTGCTACATCATGCGGAACTGTTGGACCAGTTGATCACAGCCGGGCGATTGGAATTCAAGAGGAAGCTCGGCTACAGGGTCACCTATCAGGACCCGTGTTATCTTGGCCGATATAACGGCATATACGACGCGCCGCGCCGGGTGATTGAAGCGACGGGATGCACGCTGGTCGAGATGCCGCGCCATGGCGATCGAGCGGTGTGCTGTGGGGCTGGTGGCGGTCGCATCTGGATGGAGGAAGGCGAGATCAGGGAGCGTCCCAGCGAAGCGCGCATTCGTGAAGCGGTCGATCTCGACGGCGTGGAGGTGCTCGTCGTCGCCTGTCCCAAGGACATCGCCATGTTCAAGGATGCCGTGAAGACCACTGGTTATGCGGATCGCCTCAAGGTCATGGACCTGGTCGAGCTTGTATATGAGGCGTTAGCGCTTCACGAGCAGGAGACTGAGGCGCACTCACCAGCCGCCCCCGTTAAGGCGGTCGCATGACGGTGATGATCCTCATATCTCACCGCAGAGAGAACACAGAGGGAGGGGAATAAGAGGAAAGTCCTGCTCCCTCGACCCCTCTGGGGAAAGAAAGCGTGTGATCAGGTACACATGTAGCACTGGTGGGTGATCGCCGCTGCTGTATGAAGGCGAGGCGATGGAGGCGCTTATGGGCGAGAAAGTTGGCGTGTATGTCTGCCACTGCGGGACGAACATCGCCGGAGTGGTGGATGTAGAGGAGCTGACCCGCTGGATTGGTGAACAGCCGCATGTGGCCATCGCCCGGGACTACAAGTTCATGTGTTCCAGCCTGGGACAGGAGCTCATCGAGGACGACATCAAGGAGCTGGGGCTGACTCGCGTCGTGGTGGCCGCCTGTTCGCCGCATATGCACGAGAAGACCTTCCGCGGTGTCTGTGAACGCGCTGGCCTGAACCCTTATCTGTTCGAGATGACCAACATCCGGGAGCATGACTCCTGGGCCACCGACGACCGGGAGGCGGCGACGCAGAAGGCGAAGGCGCTGGTGAAGGCTGCCATCGAGCGAGTGATCCTGCATCAGCCTTTGGAGCCGTTGCGGGTGGAGATCAACCCGAATACCCTGGTGGTGGGCGGCGGGATCGCAGGGATCACGGCGGCGCTGGAGCTGGCAAACGGTGGGTATCACGTGTACTTGGTAGAACGTGAGCCGTCCATCGGTGGGCATATGGCGCAGTTGGACAAGACCTTTCCCACGTTGGACTGTTCGGCATGTATCCTGACGCCGAAGATGGCCGAGGTGGAACAGCATCCGAACATCACGCTGTTGAGCTACAGCGAGGTGGAGAAGGTCGAAGGGTACCTGGGCAATTTCACCGTCACCGTGCGCAAGAAGGCCCGATATGTGAATGAAGACCTGTGTACGGGGTGTGGCATCTGTATCGAGAAATGCCCATGGAAGGTAACGGACGAGGTGTTTGAGGCCGGGTTGGGGCAACGCAAGGTGATCTATAAACCGTTCCCTCAAGCAGTACCGAAGTATCCAGTGATCGATAAGGCGCATTGTGTGTACTTCCTCCGGGGGAAATGTCGGGCCTGCGAGCGGTTCTGTCCCACGAACGCCATCGATTTCGAGCAAGAGGATCAGCTGATCGAGATCGAGGTGGGGAACATCATCCTGGCGACGGGGTATGACCTCTTCGATCCGCGGCGGATCCCGCAGTATGGGTATGGCCGGCTGGCCAATGTCTTCACCAGTCTGGAGTTTGAGCGGATGGTGAACGCGGCGGGGCCGACGGGCGGCAGGATCGTGTTGCGGGACGGGGAGACCGAGCCGAAGAGCGTCGCCATCATTCATTGCGTGGGCTCCCGCGATGAGAATTATCACGCCTATTGCTCCAAGGTATGTTGCATGTATTCGCTGAAGTTCGCCCATTTGGTGCACGAACGGCTCCCTGATGCTGAGGTATACAACTTCTACATCGATATCCGTACCCCGGGTAAGGGGTACGAGGAGTTCTATCGTCGGTTGATGGATGAGGAGACGCATTTCATTCGGGGCCGGGTGGCTGAGGTGACCGATGCCGCCCGTACACCGGAGGAAGAAGGGAAGCTGATCGTCCAGGTGTATGACACCCTGTTCGGCGTCCAACGCCGGGTTCCGGTGGACATGGTCATCCTGAGCGCGGCGATCGAAGCGCGACACGACGCCCGAGAGGTGGCGCAGAAGTTCGGACTGGGCTGCGATTTCGAAGGCTTCTTCGTGGAGCGGCATCCGAAGCTGGATCCGGTGGCGACGATGACGGAGGGAGTGTTCATCGCCGGCGCGTGCCAGGGGCCAAAGGATATCCCGGACACGGTGGCGCAGGGTGCGGCTGCGGCGGCGCGTGTGGCCAGCCTGATCAGCCAGCGTGTCGTGGAGATGGAGCCGGTGCGGGCGCACATCGACGAGGAGAAGTGCTCCGGCTGTCGGATCTGCAACAACCTGTGTCCGTACAATGCCATCGTGTATCATGAGGACCGGAAGATATCCGAGGTGGTCACGGCGCTCTGCCAGGGCTGTGGGGCCTGTGTGGCGGCCTGCCCGAGCGAGGCCATCACGGGTGCCCACTTCACGACGGAGCAAATCATGTCTCAGATCGAGGGCATCCTGTGGGATGTGCGGGCGCCCGCGCCGCGCGAGGAGGAGCGCGAGGCGGCTATGGTTTCATGAGCAGGCGCCAACTGGAGCGCCGGTCACTTTTCGGGGTTGTACCTCCCTCGTATCCATATACTCCTTTAGGGGCCATCGTGAGATGGCCCTTTTTGGTGCCCGGAAATGGTCCTTGAGGGGCTGGTGGGGCTTCTCCGAGTGGCGTACACTACATTGGGGAAGTAGGTTCTATGAGTGGGCCTCTCGTCGTAGGGCGGTAGTTCTGCATGATTCGACCGTGATGGTTGCAAAGTGTTACCTCGATGCGGCGGAAAATACGATATGTAGGGCTTGTTTTCATATTCGCCACAAAATAGCGGGTAGGAACTCGTCCTATATACTCCAATGGTTGAATGTAGAGCTACCCCATGAGGCCTGGATTGGGTGATAGAAAGGAGTAGCCCGCTATGATATCACCAGAAGTATTCCGCCGGTCCCCCTTTTTTACCCCTGTGGATGAGGAGCAACTGACCCGCCTGGCGATGATCTCCGAGGAGGAGGTCTATCAGGCCGGGGAGACTATCTTCAAGGAGGGTGAACCCGCTGAAAAGCTTTATCTCATCTTAAACGGTGCCATCGAGTTGTGGATGCGAGTGGATATATTAGGCCGTTCCATCCCTGTGGAGATTCTGGGGCCTGGTGAAGTAGTGGGCTGGTCCACATTGGTGTCGCCTTATCGGTACACGGCCAGCGGAGAAGCACGCGTGCTGACGCAGGTAGTAGCTATTGACAGCATGTCGTTGCGTCAACTGGCGGAGGAGGATCACGTCCTGGGATACCACCTGTATCGACAGGTGGCAGGCGTGATCGCGCAGCGCCTCCATGATACGCGGCTTCGGCTAGCCAGTCTGCTGCCCGCTCCTGTTGAGCCTTCCGTAGACACATAAACCCCGCCTCGTACTCTCAGCCCCCTAAGGTGCCTTCAGGAGCCATATCGAAGCACGGTTCTGGTAGCGGAATGCCTGTCCCGCTCGTGTGTCGCGTTTTGGCGCGCCGACGAGCTACTCGGGTTACTGAATAGGGAGGGGTTGTGATGCGATTGACTCGGCGACAGTTTCTTAAGCTGGGGGGCACAACGTCGGCTTGGCTCGCGATGACGGGATCGATGACCCCAACTGTGAGAACATCGCGCCGGCTCGGCCTCCGATGGACTACGGAGACCCCGACGATTTGCCCTTACTGTGCCGTCGGCTGCGGCATGATCGTCGGGGCACGGAAAGGGAGGGTCGTGAATATTGAAGGGGACCCAGACCATCCGGTCAACCGTGGGGCTCTATGTAGCAAAGGGGGCACGCTAACCCAGCTGGTGAACAGCGATCGGAGGGTAACTAAGCCATTATATCGGGCTCCCGGTGCCACCGAATGGCAGGAGGTGGAGTGGGACTGGGCCCTGGACGAGATCGTCAAGCGTATCAAGAGAACCAGGGACGAGAGCTGGATCGAGAAGGATGAGCAGGGCCGGGTCGTGCGCCGCACGGAGGCCATCGCTTCGGTAGGCAGCGCGGCATTGGACAACGAGGAATGCATCCTGCTCGTCAAGGCCCTGCGCGCGATGGGATTGCTCTACATCGAGCACCAAGCACGCATATGACACTCCGCTACTGTTGCGGCTCTGGCAGAGTCGTTCGGTAGAGGAGCAATGACCAATCACTGGATTGACATCAAGAATAGCGATGTCATCCTGATCATGGGGTCCAATGCGGCCGAGAATCACCCCATTTCCTTTAAGTGGGTGACAGAGGCCATGGATCGTGGGGCAACCCTCATCAGCGTGGACCCGCGCTTCACACGAACTTCAAGCAAGGCCCATATTTACGCCTCGCTTCGCTCAGGTACCGATATCGCCTTTCTAGGCGGGATGATCAAGTACATCCTGGATAACGAGCTCTATCATCGTGAGTACGTTGTCGAGCACACTAATGCCTCCTTCCTCATCAACCCGGACTTTGGCTTCCATGATGGCGTCTTTACCGGCTATGATCCCGAGACACGGCGGTATGACAAATCCACCTGGACCTATCAGACCGATGCCAATGGCGTACCTCTGAGGGATCCCTCCCTGCAACATCCCAACTGTGTCTTCCAACTGCTGAAGAAACACTACGAGCGTTATGACCTCGATACCGTCTCACAGATCACGGGCACGCCCAAGGAGGACTTACTGAAGGTCTATCAGGCTTTCACCTCCACGGGGACGCCCGACAGGGTGGGCACCATCATGTATGCCATGGGGTGGACCCAGCATACCTACGGGACGCAGAATATTCGGGCTGCGGCCATCATCCAATTGCTGCTGGGGAATATAGGGCGCGCGGGCGGCGGCATCAACGCGCTGCGTGGGGAGAGCAACGTGCAAGGCTCCACCGACCACTGCCTGCTCTTCCATATCCTGCCCGGCTACCTGAAACCTCCTCGAGCCA
>DUEN01000116.1 GCA_011176545.1 Caldilineae bacterium
GCAAAATCCTGGTGTGGGCCTGGGCCATATTTCGAGACCAGACTACCTTTGATCCCTTGCGGGCGGGATGTAGAACTTGAACCTCTTCTCATCTCGCTCCCTTGACAAGCATGAGAGAATCTACAGGAAAGATGCTCGCGTGTTGTTCATAAGAGTTGGTGTATAATAGTAGGCGACCACGCGATGTAGGGGCGACGCATGTGTCGCCTCTACAAAATGTTGTGCTTTTCACCTAATTGTCGCGTATGCTAATATGAACGACGCGCTTAAATTGATGCCTATGGGGCGGATCTCAGACCCGCCCCTACCACTGTCCCGTGGAGCCGTAAGCTGCCAGGAAAAGAGCGATTTGTAGAAGCGCACGGCCGTGCGCCTCTACAAATCGGTCATTCTAGTGGGGGCGAGGCATGCCTCGCCTCTACCATGTGTCGTGTATGCCAATATGTGAGTGAAGCGTTTTTCTGCGGAGGGGCTTCTCCTCTACACTTCCCTCTCCAGGTGTGGCCGCCTTTTGGGGGAAGGATGGCAGGAGCGGACCTCACCCGCGCGGTTAAGCGCATGGAGCGCACGGCCGTGCCCCCCTACGAGCTCTGACGCCTGAAAGGGTGCGGCGCCTCAAGGCGCCTCAATAGGTGGGTAGGTAACGCTCCAGCTCCCACTCGCTCACTGAGGAGCGATATTCATCCCACTCGATACGCTTCGCCTCTAGATACCGCTCGAAGATATGATGTCCCAAGGCCGCTTGGATCACCTCGTCCTTCTCCAGCTCAACCAGCGCCTCGCCCAGGGAGCCCGGCAGCGTCTGCAGTCGGCCGCGCGCGCCGCCGATCTCGTACAGGTTCTCCTCCGCTGGCGGCGGAGGCTCCATACCCTTACGAATGCCATCCAGGCCAGCGGCCAACATGACGGCGAACGCCAGGTAGGGATTTGCCGCAGGGTCGGGGCAGCGCAACTCGATCCGGGTGGACTCCGGGCGGCCAGGACTGGTACGAGGGATCCGGATCAAAGCGGAGCGATTGATGCGCGCCCAGGAGATATAGACGGGGGCCTCATAGCCGGGGACCAACCGTTTATAGGAGTTCACCAACGGGGCCACGACAGCCGACATCCCACGGGCATGGGCGAGCTGGCCGGCGATGAATTGTAGGGCGACTGTAGACAGCCCATACTCACCGTTCGGATCGGCGAAGGCGTTCTTGCCGGAATCCTTATACGCCAGGCTCTGATGCGTATGCATCCCGGAGCCGTTGATGCCGGCGACCGGCTTGGGCATGAAAGTGCAATACAGCCCATTCCGCTGAGCGATCGCCTTCAGCGTCACCCGCAACGTGACGGTGTTGTCCGCCGTCGTCAACGCCGGCCCGTAACGGATATCGATCTCGTGCTGCCCGGTAGCCACCTCATGATGCGCGGCCTCGACCGCGATCCCGAACTCGTTCAGCGCCTTGACCATCTGCCGACGCACCCTGTGCGCCATATCCGTGGACACATCGAAGTAGCCAGCAGAATCGTGCGGCGTCGTCGTCGGCCGGCCGTCCGGCCCTGGACGGAATAGGAAGAATTCCAGCTCAGGTCCCGTCTGGTACACAAAGCCCATCTCCTCTGCCTCAGCCAGCACGCGCTTGAGGACGTAACGAGGGTCTCCGATGAAGGGCTCGCCTTTCGGCGTGTACACGTCACATATGCATCGGGCGGTCACCAGCCCCTCGGATTCCCATGGGATCACAGCGAACGTGCTCAGGTCTGGCTTAAGGTACATGTCGCTCTCCGCGATGCGAGCGAACCCCTCGATGGAAGAGCCATCGAACCAGATCCCGTGCTGGACCGCCACATCCCACTCGCTGACGGGGATGGTGACTTGTTTAACGCTGCCAACGATGTCCGTGAACTGCAGGTTGATGAACTCGACGTGGGTTCTTTCGATCACCTCCCGAACTCGCTCGACCTCGCCAGGATCATGTTGCATACGTTACCTCTCCTCTCCAGACATGTCTCCGTGGAGAGCGCATCAGGCTCCCCGCATCCGCAATGTAACTTGCCCGGACACGTGTGGCTATGGACAAAACCGACAAAAGGGAAGCTCATGGGTTGGATAAGACTCACAAGTCATGGAAGATACCGGGCCAGCGGCTAGAGGATCTGTCGGATCTTTAAAGCGAGCTGCAGGCACAATCGCGTCTCCGGGTCATCCAGATCGATCCCCAGGATAGAGGCAATCCGCTCCAGCCGATAGATCAGCGTGTTCCGGTGAAGATACATCACCTCCGCCGCCCGGCTCAGGTTGCCCAATTGATGGAAATAAACCTCCAGCGTGCGCACCAGCTCCGTCCCATGACGTCGATCGTACTCTTCCAAAGCCCCTAATGTCTCCTCGTAGAAAGCGCGCAGGGTTGACGATCCCTCCAGCGGCAACAGGAGTTGATAGACCCCCAATTCCCTGGCATCTACCAGCAAGCTCCCGCACCCAGCGATCAGCCGCCGCCCCAAGGACCACGCCTGTTCAGCCTCCTCCACCGCTTTTTTGGCACGGGACAACTCATACAAGGGTCGGCTGAGCCCCCCTACCAAAGCGACCTGAGGGAACCGGGCGCTCACCGCCTCGATCAAGTCCCGAGCAAATCGACGACCCGCCCGAGCGGGCCCCTCCCCCGGTAATGGGAAAAGGACCGTCACCGGCGCCGCGGCGGCCGTCCGCACTGCCACGAGGCCAGCCACCCGGCGTTGCGCCAGCTCGTCCTGGACCTGCCGCGCCAGATGATCGCTATCCAGATCGCCCCCCAGAGCGACGCCCACCACGAGCACACCTTGCGGCGGCGTGGGATCGTAGTGAAGGGCCCGCGCCCGCCGCGCCAGGAGGTCCATATCGAGATCGTCCCCCCTCAGGAGATCGGCTAGGAACTCCGAACGGCGCTGCGCCTCAGCGCCGCCGATCGCCTGTTCCTTGGCCAGCTCTAATGCGCAGAGAAGGGCGCCCTCCCGGGCGACGATGCGATGCGTGACGTCGAAGCCCGAGATCCCCAAGAGCGAGAGGTAGCCAGCCGTACGATCATCCACGTAGATGGGGTATATCAGCCGGGCGACGCCCCCCTCGCCGGTCGGTCGGACCACCGGCTCGCGGAGGCCCTCGACGTCCTCGGCCCGCAGGGGGAGCAGTGGGCCGGGGCCTGCAGCCTGGCCAAGCACACGTAGCATGGCATCCTGGATGATGACGGTCTTACGGGTGGCGTGCGCCAACTCCTCGGCCAGGCTCCGCCATCCCCGATTGGCGACGAGCACCTCGGCCAGTCGGTGGGCGATCTCCGAACGGTAACGCTCAAGGGCGCCCTCCCGATCAACGATCAGCCGGATCACATCACGCTCTATCGCGCTGGCGATCGCCTCCGCCGGCAACGAGAACAGCGGCATCGCCAACTCCTCGGCAATGGGCACTGCCTCCGGCTCGACGGGACCGATCACGACGACGGCCGAGATGTTGGCAGCGTGCAGGCTGCGGATCACCTGGGCGAGCGTCAAATCGTCCAGGTGATGCAGATCCTCGATGTTGATGAGCGCTAGTTCCTGTCCCTCCAGACGCGGGAAGGCTGGTGGGACAGGCCGCATCGTACAGGCCCAGCTCACCTCGCGATCCAGGGAGGCGCGCCCCGCCAGGAGCCTGGCCTCCAGCGGCAACGCGAGTCGCCATACCTCCCGCACGGTGACCCGTGCTGGCACGCCCTCTCTATCCCCTCGCATAAGCATCGATCCCTGTGTCAAACATCGTACTTATCCGCACACATCCAGCGTACTCGAGGCGCCAGACGCCCTCAACGAAAGAAGAAAGAAAATGGAAAGCCGGGAGCCTTCTCCGCCCCCGGCCTCGCATCGATGCGTCAGCCCGCGTCATTATAACATCGTGGCGACGAAGGTCACCAACTCACAGCCCCTACTCCACCCAGACGTCATCGGGCAATTCATCCCAGTGGGCCAGCGCCCAACCGCTGGGGGCGATGGTGAGGGCTTCCCCAGTATCCCGGGATGTCAGAACCAGGACGAGACCATCCGCCTCGTCCGTGGTCACCTGTCCCAAAACGGCTCCCCGCTCGGTCATCCGGCCCAGGGCGTTCGCGATCACGTCCAGTCCCACCATCGGCTCCTCATCACCGTTTCGGTAGACGGAAGCCGCGTAGACCTCCAGGAGGATATGACCCTCCAGATAGAGGTCGAAGTCCACAAACACGCGATGCTCAGGCGTGGTATCCTCGTCTAGCTCCGCCAACTCCTCATCAGCGATGGACTTCGACCAGAGCGCCACCCCCTGAACCGCCTTGCCCTGCAGCATCTGCAACTCGACCAGATGAATCGGATCTAGCTCGGTTTGGATGAAATGCTCCTCGTCCTGCCATCGACCGTGGCCATTCTTGTTAATGCTTTGCTCCATCGAAGAACTCCCTTCTCTCCCTTCTCTTAAAGAGAAAATACACCACGAGGTCACCAAGGTGCTAAGAAAAGCGTCTAAAGAGAATGTCTCTCTTTAGCTTTGGAAGGCCCTCTATGAGGGACAAAGCGCTTCTCTCTTTCTATTTGGAGTCTTAGTACCTTGGTGGTTCCCTATTTGTGCCTCTCAGACGTGCTATCTGGGGGATCGCTAACTCCGTGAGGGGGGCCGTCTCGAAAGAGACACGAGGCTTCTCCGATGGATGCCTTTACCCAAGCGCATAACGGTACCAATGAAGCTGCCCGACCTCTATGAACCCCAATGCCTCATATAAGCGGCGGGCATGAACGTTCTCGGCATCTACAGTGAGTTCGATAATCCGGCAGCCGCGTCGCCATAAATACCCCATCGCAGCGAGCA
Source organism: Caldilineae bacterium (assembly GCA_011176545.1). Taxonomy (GTDB): domain Bacteria; phylum Chloroflexota; class Anaerolineae; order DUEN01; family DUEN01; genus DUEN01. The sequence goes on from DUEN01000116.1 coordinate 4,835, forward strand.
CCAGCGCCCGCCCAATCCCCCGACCCCGATAAGCGGGCAACACAGCCACGTCATCAATGCGCCCTAGCGGTATCCCCCTCACTTTCGGACCCCGGGTATTATAACGGGCTATGGCCTGTCCGACCAATTTCCCATCGATCTCAGCGAACCATAATCCCTCGGGATCGAAATCAGGCCGCTGAAGGAGGGCGACGATGTCCTCGCGCGTCAGCGAGCCAGAGCCCCAGTGCCCCGCGAACGCCCTCGCGTCCAGGGCGATCCAGGC
>DUEN01000117.1 GCA_011176545.1 Caldilineae bacterium
AGGCTGGCGATGACGAATCCCACGGAACCCCAGACCCGCACGCGGCCATAGGCGTTCTGTTCCTTGCCAAGCAACGTCAGGATGGCGGCATCTGCCTGGGGGAAGATGGAGCCAGCGAAGAAGGACCAGATGACCACAGCGATCAGGGTCGGTGCCAGTCCTCTTGCCGTCTGCAGCAACAGAATGCTTGGACCGGCGCCCAGGCAGGCCACCGCCAGCAAGGGAGGGCCACCCCGGCGCTGCAATACATCGCTGGCGCTGCCCCAGAGAGGCCCGGCGATGAAATTCATCAGGTGCGCCACCGCGATGGCAACACCGATCTCCGACGCGGTAAGTCCATGCTGCCTGTAAGCAAGATAGAGGAAAGGGCCGATGGAGCCAATGGCCGCCAGAAAGAAGAAATAGAAAGCGCCAGCACGTGTCCGAGCAGAGAATTTGCGCTTCGATAACGATGACAAAGCGAATCTGCTCCCTATAAGCTTTGCGACGAAAGACGAACTCCAGCTCACGAGCGTCAGGTTCCTGGGGCGTAATTCGCCAGCTCGTGCCTGGCCCTACCGCGGCAGAGAATCCTCGGCGTAGACCAGTGAGCAGTTGCCGGCGACGGTCGCCGGCAACTGCTCATCCCCACTCTGAGACCGTCTAAAAGGTGGTCTCCAGCTCTTGCGTGATCCCTGTCCGCGCGGCGATGAAGGCCTTCTCTATGATCTCGATACAATGCCGCGCGTGCTCACCACTCAGGATCGGCTTCTTATCTTCGAGAACACAGTCGATCGCATGAGCGAGGCCCAGCACTTGCAAAGGCGGCAGTGGCTGCTCGGGTGATATCAACTCCACCTCGGTCCAGCCACGTATGCCCAGTTCCGGTTCATCGCGGTAGAGCTCCAGGATGAACTCCCTCGATTTCGCGTGGCCTCCGCTCTTACTGATCACCCCCTTGCTGCCATAGATCTCCAGATCGGGGACCCGCGTGGCCCTGACATTCACCCAGGCCGTGTCCAGCATGGCAAAGATCGAATCCCCGAAGTCCAATGTGAGCAACGTCACGTCGTCTTCCTCCACCTCGATGCGCTTGCCCTTGTTAGGGCCACCGCGCACCACCACCACAGGCTGGTTGATCCCCGACATGGCCGTCACCCGCCGGGCAGGTCCCAGCAACGCGGTGAGAAGCTGGAGGCGTTCGATCCCCACATCTCGCAAGGGCCCGGCGCCTTTCTTATAGAACCAGGTTGGGTCCGTGGGCCAATTATCGATGATGGCCGGCCCCCAGTGCGTACAGCGGCTCCTCGCCCAGACCACCTTGCCGATGACACCCTCCCGAAGCAACTTGCGAATCGTGAGATTGACGGGAAAAATCGGCCCTGCGTCCTCCGAAACAAGCTTGAGGCCTCTCTTGGCCGCCTCGTCGATCAGGATGGTCGCCTCTTCTACCGTGACCGTCATCGGCTTTTGGGTATAGACGTGCTTGCCCGCCTGAAGCGCTTTCAGGTTGAGGGGGAAGTGGTTCTGGACGTTGGTGAGATTCACCAGCAAATCAAAGTCCGCCTTCACCAACATCTCGTCCAGGTCCGTATAGTACGGGACGCCGAACTCCTCGGCACGACGCCGGGCCCGTTCCTCAACGGCATCACAGACCGCCGTTAATTGCCCTTTGGTTAACGCGCTCAGGTGGGGAAAGTAGCGGTTTCCCGAAACGGAGCCGCAGCCGACAATCGCATATTTGACTTTGTCCATTGAGTCGCCTCTACTCCCAGTCGTATTTGGAGAACAACTGCAGCATGAAATCTCGAGCCATCTGCACCCGCTCGTCCATCACCTCAATGGGAACAAGTCGGCCATTGGACAAGTAGGTCGGCGTACAGCCCTCGTAGTTCACGTAACCCTGGTAACCGACCTCGTACATTGCCTGCACCCAGGCCTCATAGTTCCAGCTCATATTTCCTTCTCTGGGTCCCATCACCCGGCCCAACGGGGCGCGCTCCACGGTACCATCCGGATTGCGCTTGAAGTCGCCGCTAAAGTGGCTGTGCACCCAGCGATCACCGATGCGATGCCCCGCGGCCAGGATCCAATCCGTGTCCTGCCAGGCCCGCTCGCCCGAGACATCGAAGCTCATCTTGAGGTTCGGGGAACCGACCTCTTCGATCATGGCCAGGCAGTCCTGGTGGTTGCGTACCACGGGCGGATGATTCTGCAATGCCAGGATCACTCCCTCATCCTCTGCCACCTTGGTCACGATGCGGAAGCACTCCAGGCAGTATCGCCATCGCTCGGAAAAGGTTATTCCGGGGAAGGCCCGATCGTAGCCGGGCCGCGCTATCTCATAGGTGCCCATGCCATCCCGTCGGCTGGATCCCCGCCAGGCGGTGAAGACGCGCAGTATGGGCGCGCCCAGGTCCCGGCAGAGATGAATCATATCGATCACCATCTGGATGTTCGCGTCCCGGTGCTCGATGACCGGGCTGGAGAAATCGTTGTTGGCCGCCAGAGCCGAGAGCTCGATCTCCTCTTTGGCCAGATACTCAACGATCTCCTTCCGATCACGCTCGCTCAGGAGATAAGGGAGGGCATGAGGCGCTCTGCCGTCCAGCTCCACGCCCTGGAACCCAAAACGCTTCGCCTTGGAGATGAACTCCTTGATGCTCAAGGCGGGGCCGTCATACCACATCCCCGCGTAGGTGATGCTGTACAGCCCCAGTTTCGGTCTCACTTTCTTTGCCATTGCCTACCCTCCTCATCGGGTGCTCATGTTGGTGATGATCCACTGTGAAGAATCGACCATGACGGACTGATCGGATGGCATGGGCCGCTACCATGAGAGGCGAGCCGTGACGATCACCGTCCCGCCCTGTGCCGCGCCTCCAGCGCCTCGGCGTGATGCGACCGCCCGGTCTCCCGCAGCCGCTGGCAGTACGACTTCAGCCTGCCGCGCACACCGTAAGGGCCGCCCTCTCGCATCACGGTCCATAGAGGATCTATGTCGCTGGATGAGGTGTACATCATCTGCGTGTGCCACTCCTCAAGGAGCCTCACCCCGTGGTCCGTTATCTGCGGTTCAAGGTCGGCGAGGTTGTGTAATTCATGGGGGTCGCGCTCTACGTTGAACAACATGAAGGGCGGCAAGTCGTTATACCCATCGTGGTAGGTGCGGATCATGATCCAGGGCCCCCAGCGAACGGCGCGCTGGCACGTCATCACGCACATGCTCAGAATGAGCGACGCACGGCCCTGCTCTTCCCCCGCTCGCAAGGCGTCGGCAAAGCTCTCGCCGTCCCACCTCTCAGGTATCTGTCCACTGATGAGGTCCACCAGAGTCGCTGCAAAGTCCGTCTGGTAGTGCAATGCCTGATCCACCCGCGGTTGCAGCAAGCCGGGCCAACGCACGATCAGCGGCACCCGACTGGTAAGGTGGTCTGCGGTGCCATGATCGCCGTATACGTTAAGTTCCCCCTGGTTTTCCCCATGGTCGGCACTGACAACAACTACCAGGTCGTCAAGGACCCCCTCATGTGCCAGGGCATCGAGGATCTGCCCGATGTGATCATCCATGTACCGTATCCCCACATCGTAGCCGTCTATCCAGCGTTTGAAATCATCCAGTGTTGCGATCTCGCGCTCACGCGCGCTGTGGGGACCATAGCCAGCCCAGTGCTCTTCCAATATTTCCTGACTCATCCAGTCCGGCGGCGGATCATCCTGGAACGGGTTGCCGTACTCCGATGGTGTGCGGTAGGGGGTGTGTGGGTCCCAGAAATGGATGTGTAAGAACCAGTTATCCCTTCTCGCGTTGTGCTTAATCCACTCCAGAGCGATGGGGGCCACTTCGTCTGCCCGTTCCATCCCGCCTTTGCCGGGGTTATACGTTTCCCGCCACCCCGCATCGAACCACCATGCTGCATGCCGTTCCGCAAACGAGCTGATCGACACCGTGTAGAACCCCATTCGCTTCAGGACCATGGGAAGGGGCCAGAACGCTTGCGACATGGAAAACGGGCGCGATGGACCTTCGATCCGTATGTCCGCTGCGGTCCCGCCGTGGCCGACCACACCCGTGTGGATGCCAAA
>DUEN01000118.1 GCA_011176545.1 Caldilineae bacterium
CCGAGGGCCAGATCGAGGGAGATGGAACCGGTGGGGATGGCCTCCACCTGCAGGTGCGTGGCCTCTCCCAGGCGCATGATCACCCCTTCGCCGAACCGCTTCTGCAAATTCGCCAACGTCGTCTCTAACGCGCGCCTACGCTTCTCATCCATGATGGGCACCTCCTCATCTCTAAGCATGACCACGGCCTGATCACCTGCGCTTGCGTATCGGAACGTGTGTTCTACCCAAGAGTATAGCACAGATGTTCGTTCGCGTCAAAACGCCATCCGCCAGGAATATAGCGTAACATCGTCGGCAATCGGTTCGTTGATGTTGGAATAGCCAATATGCCCCTTCAGTAGGGGCGCATGGCCGTGCGCCCCTACCTAAGCCCTTGACATTTCTGCAGTATACCCTCCTCCCGGACAATCCTCATGCTATCCTCGATGCTATCCTCGAGCGGGCGCCTGAGAGCGGTTTACAATGAGGACATAACAGATTGACGGGGGCTTCGCTCGAAAGGTATAATACGCGCCCATCCGCCGGAGGGAGGATCAAGACGGACTCAGGCAAGGAGGCCAGGGATACGCGAACCCCATGATCCTCTCATCCCCGGTTCACCCGACTTCAGTCATGGAGAGGAAACGTTCGCCACATGGGATATACTCTGGTCCATAAGATCCTGGAAGCACATCTCGTCTCCGGCCAACTGCGTCCAGGACATGAGATAGCGATCCGAATCGACCAGACTCTGACGCAGGACGCCTCTGGTACGACCGCCTATCTCCACTTCGAAGCGTTGGGGATCCCTCGCGTGCGCACGGAGCTATCGGTCTCTTACGTGGATCATAACCTGCTCCAGACGGGCTTCGAGAGCGCCGATGATCATCGGTTCCTCCAGACGTTCGCGGCCCGACATGGCATTTACTTCAGCCGGCCGGGCAACGGCATCTGCCATCAGGTCCACCTGGAACGTTTCGCCCGTCCTGGGCGCACGCTGTTGGGCTCCGACTCCCATACCCCCACAGCCGGCGGCATGGGCATGCTGGCCTTCGGCGCCGGCGGCCTGGATGTGGCCGTCGCCATGGGAGGGGAGCCCTATCATCTCGTCATGCCCCGAATCATGGGCGTTCACCTCACCGGGCGGCTTCCCGCCTGGGTATCAGCCAAAGATGTCATCCTGGAGCTGCTGCGCCGCCTGAGCATCAAAGGCGGCGTCGGCTACATCATCGAGTACTTCGGCGAGGGCGTGCGCCACCTGGATGTGCCCGCCCGGGCGACCATCGCGAACATGGGCACCGAGCTGGGAGCCACATCCTCCCTCTTCCCCAGCGACGAGGCGACCCGTCAATACCTTAGGGCCCAGGGACGTGAGGACGTCTGGGTCCCCCTGGAAGCCGACGGCGACGCCATCTATGACGAGATCATCGAGATCGACCTCAGCCAACTGGAGCCGCTCATCGCCTGTCCCTCCAGTCCGGATAACGTCGTCCCTGTACATGAGGTGGCCGGGCGCCCCGTAGCGCAGGTGTGCATCGGCTCATGTACCAACTCCTCGTATGCGGATCTGATGAAAGCGGCGGCCATGCTGCGGGGGCGCACGGTGCATCCGCAGGTGAGCATGACGCTCTCCCCCGGCTCCAGGCAGGTGTACACCATGATCGCCCGCGACGGCGCGCTGGCGGACCTCATCGCGGCTGGGGTGCGCGTGCTCGAGTCGGGATGCGGGCCGTGCGTCGGCATGGGACAGGCGCCGCCCACCGGGGGCATCAGCCTGCGGACGTTCAATCGCAACTTCCCCGGGCGATCAGGCACGCCCGGCGACCAGGTCTACCTATGCAGCCCGGAGACGGCCGTCGCGGCCGCGATCACCGGCGTCATCACGGACCCGCGCGATCTGGGAGATCCCCCTCGGATTCACATCCCCGAGCGGTTCATCGTGGATGACCGCATGATCATTCCGCCGCCTCTGAACCCGGACGAGGTGGAAGTGATCCGCGGGCCTAACATCAAACCCATCCCCCTGCCGGAGCCGATGCCGGACATGCTCACGGGCTCCGTCTTACTCAAGGTTGGGGAGGATATCTCCACGGATCACATCTCGCCGGCCGGGGCACACGTCCTCCCGCTGCGTTCCAACCTGCCCGCGCTGGCGGAGTACACCTTCACCCGGGTTGACCCTGAGTTCCCGCGGCGGGCCAGGGAGCTCGGAGGTGGGTTCATCGTGGGAGGATACAACTATGGGCAGGGGTCGGCGCGAGAACACGCGGCCCTCGCCCCCCGGTATCTGGGCGTGACCGCCGTGATCGCCTGTTCCTTCGCCCGCATCCACCACGCGAACCTGGTCAACTTCGGCATTTTGCCCCTCACCTTCACCGAGGACGCCGACTACGAGCGCATACGACAGGGGGATCATCTGGAGATCCCCGACGTCCGCGCGGCGCTCCGGCGAGGGGATGTCATAACCGTGTACAACCGGACGCAGGGGACATCCTTTTCCGCTCGCCATCAACTCACTGCGCGAGAGGTGGAGATCGTCGTGGCGGGCGGGTTGTTGAATTATATTCGGCTTAGAGATAGAGGATTGGAGATTAGAGACTAGAGAGGGAGGGAACTGTGAGTTACTCCATCATCGAGGTACCAGAGGAAGGCGAAAAGATCACGATCGAGAACGGCAAGCTGCGGGTGCCGGATCATCCCATCATCCCCTTCATCGAGGGGGATGGCACGGGACGCGATATCTGGCGGGCGGCCAAGCGCGTTCTGGACGCCGCAGTGGAGAAGGCTTACCAGGGCCGGCGGAAGATCCACTGGATGGAGGTATATGCCGGCGAGAAGGCCTTCAACCGATTCGGCACGTGGCTGCCCGAGGAGACCATCGCCGCTTTCAAGGAGTTCCTCGTCGGCATTAAGGGACCGCTGACGACCCCAGTCGGCGGCGGCATCCGCTCGTTGAACGTGGCCCTGCGCAAGGCCCTAGATCTGTACGTGTGCCAGCGGCCTGTGCGCTGGTTTCCCGGCGTGCCCTCGCCCGTGAAGCATCCCGAATACGTGGACATGGTCGTCTTCCGCGAGAACACGGAGGACATTTACGCTGGCATCGAGTTCGAACATGGGACGGAGGAGAACAAGCGCTTCCTCGCGCTTTTAAAGGAGCACTTCCCGGAGGAGTACGCCAAGATCCGCTTCCCTGAGACCTCGGGCATTGGTATCAAGCCGGTGTCTAAGGAGGGCACCCAGCGGCTGGTCCGGGCGGCCATCCAGTGGGCGCTGGATAACAACCGGCGCAGCGTCACCCTGGTGCACAAGGGCAACATCATGAAGTATACGGAAGGGGCCTTCCGCAACTGGGGATACGAGGTGGCTGAACAGGAGTTCGGCGATCGCGTGTACACCTGGGCCCAGTGGGAGCGCACGAAGGCGGAGAAGGGGGAGGCGGCCGCCAACGCGGAACAGGAGGAGGCCCTCCAGGCGGGGAAGCTTCTCATCAAGGACGTCATCGCCGATATCGTGTTCCAGCAGACACTGACCCGCCCGCGGGAGTTCGACGTGCTGGCCACCATGAACCTGAACGGCGATTACCTCTCCGACGCCCTGGCCGCCCAGGTGGGCGGCATCGGCATCGCGCCGGGGGGGAACATCAACTACACCACCGGCCACGCCATCTTCGAGGCGACCCATGGCACCGCGCCCAAGTACGCGGATCAGGACAAAGTCAACCCCGGCTCCGTGATCCTGTCCGGTGAGATGATGTTCCGCTATATGGGATGGCACGAGGCCGCTGATCTGATCATCAAAGGGATCTCCGGCGCCATCGCCGCGAAGACTGTGACCTATGATTTCCACCGGCTGATGGAGGGTGCCACGCTGCTGAAGTGCTCCGAGTTCGGGGATGCTATCATCCGGCATATGGATGAGTGAAGTGAAACGTAAGGCGTAAAACGTAAAGGGGGGCGTCGCGATGACGCCCCTCTCGTTTATCGCGTTCCCTATGCTTGTTCAATCGGTCGCGCCTACGGCGCAGGCTGGGTGGACGTCATCGTCGCGGTGGCTTCCACGGTTCCCGTCGGGGTGACGATCTCCGTAGCCTCCGCCGTCACCGTGGGCGTGATCGTCTCCGTAGCTCCCACCGTCTCCGTCGCCTTCGGCGCCGAGAGCGCGGCCGCCTCCTCGGCCGTCTGTGGTGCGCCCGCCGCCACCCACCTCTCGAAGATCTCGATCAGCTCCGGCTTCAGCGCTTTGGTCGGCGGCATCGGCCCGCCCGCCTCGATCTCCTGACGATGTAGCATCAGGATCAGGTTGCTGTTCAGGTCACCCGGGATGACGTTCGGGGCGTGGTCGCCGCTGGTCATGATCTCCTCGTAGGTGCGCATGTAGTAATTGTTGTTCTTCTTCCCCGGCCGGTGACAGGAGACGCAGTATCGCTTGACGATGGGCCCCACATGGACCTCATAGGAGGGCACCTCGTCCGGTCCGAGGGTGGGGATGGCTCCTACGCGCGCGGCCTCCTCCGGCAACTCCACGCGATCGTCCCACGTGTATCGCATGAAGGTCACGATGGCTTCCATCTCGCTCTGGGTCAGCTCCCCGCCGTAGGCCAGGCCGAAAGGCGGCATGCCATGTTCCGGCTGGCCATAGTTGATGATGTTCAGGATCGTCTCATCGGTCCGGGTGTACATGAAATCCGGATGGTTGAGGGGATCCAGGACGACCCCCTCGAGCCCCTCCACCCCCTTGATCTCGCCGCCCTCGCCTTCCGCGCCATGACACTCCACGCAGTGCACGGAGTAAAGATCCAGGCCCACTGCGATCTTCTCGGCGAGGGTGGCCGCCAGAGCTGGCTGCTCCTCCTGCGGTGGCGTCGTGACCACCGCCGCGATGGTCAGCCCAACGATCCCGAGCATCACGACGGTCATCAAGGAGACGGCGACCTTGCGCTTCTTCCAGTATCTATAGGGATTCTTATCGTACAGCGGGAGGAGGAGCAAAGCCAGCACACCCAGGAGGGGCACCACCGTGGTGCCGATCCACTCCAGCTTACCCGGAAAGAACTTTAACAACTGGAACAGGAAGAGGAAATACCACTCCGGGCGAGGAATATAGGAGGTGTCATTGGGGTCAGCCTTCGGCTCATTGGGGACGCCAACGAAGGTGGCCAGCCCCACCAGCAACAGGAAGATGGCGAAGGCGACGACGAGATCCTTGAAGATGATATCCGGGTAGAACTTGACTCCCTTTTGCTTGGCCAGCTGATATCTTTGCCAATAGCGTCGCTTGCGTTCCTCGTCCACGATGCTTTCCTTCCCTGGCAGGCGCTTAATCCTCTTCCGTGGGGATCGAGGAGATTCCAATGCGTATGACCAGATAGAGGTGGACACCCACGAGCAGCAGGATCAGGGCGGGAAGCACCCACACGTGCACGGCGAAGAACCGCGTCAACGTCACAGCGCTCAGCTCCGTGCCGCCTCGCAATACTCGGAGGATAAAGGGACCGACCACAGGCACCGTGCCGGCGATGGAGGTCCCCACCGTGGTCGCCCAGTAGGCCCGCTGGTTCCACGGCAACAGATAACCCGTAAAGCCCATGCCCAGGGTGGCCAGCAGTAGGAGCACACCTGTGATCCAGGTGAGCTCCCGGGGATACTTATAAGCCCCCAGATAAAACGTGCGGAGCATATGGAGGACTACAAGCACCACCATCACGCTGGCGCCCCAATGATGGATCCCCCGGATTAACCACCCGAAGGCAACGTCGTTCATGATGTACTGGATGCTATCGTACGCGTGGTCTGGCGATGGGACATAATAGACGGTCAGCAGGATCCCGGTCAGGAACTGTAGCAAAAGCACGAACAGCGTCGCACTACCCAAGGTATACCACCAGTTCACCTTCGGGACCTTGCGATCCAGCACGACGCTATAAATGGTCGTGAGCCCTAGACGCTCATCCAGCCACGCTAAAACCCTCTCTCCCATACGATACGTTTATCCCCCTACGAAATGGATGAACAGGATGCCGTCCTCGATCTTCGTCTCATATCGATCAAGCGGCCGCGGCGGCGGACCACTGATCACATTCCCCTCGATATCAAAGAACCCATCATGGCACGGACAGGCGAACTGTTGCAGATCCTCACGCCACTTCACGCGGCAGCCGAGATGCGTGCACACATTGGACATCGCGATGACCTGCTCCCCCACACGCCGTAGCACATACACGACGTAGCTATTCGTGGTCCTCTCCCACCCGTACACCTTGGTGCGGGTGAAAGTGAAGGGCGTGGGCTCATCGAGGGGATAACTCTCCAATGGCCCCAAAGAGACCCACTCATCCGATCGTTGCCTCTTCAACGCGGGCGAGATCACATACCCGATCACGGGGAGGCCGATCACTCCTCCCATCAGGCTCCCGAGGAAGACCAACACAGAGTTCACGAACTCCCGTCTCGAGAGACGGTAACGGGGCTTTTTGGTCATCCAGGCCTCCTGCGACCAGACGAGGGCGAATTGGGCACTAAGGGGGGAACGCCAGGCAATCCGCCGAGGTATCACGATCGGCGCTATTCTACCATTCAAAGGTAAGAGAGCCCAAATCCGACGGGCGGTTCCCACTCGTATCACTAGGGCTCGTCAGAACGACGTCGGGACAGCCCACTTGAGCGGGGGATACCCCCTTCGCTTTGACCGATCTTCCACGCTGGCCTATAATTGAGCGCACATAAGCTGGTTGAAAGACGAGAGGAACTGCAGATCGACGGTTCGTCTCGTCTTTCCATAACCGGATGTAGTGGCTTTCCCCCTAAACTTTACAGTCAAGGAAAGACACGGCCATTGTAAGATCCCACAGATGCCCTTCGTCGATCCCCCTGCCTCTTAGGTAGCCGTGGATAAATGCTCTCTCGAACCGTTCCTCTTAGAGGAGGCGTGATGACCCTTCGCAGGAGAGTGTGGCTGCAAGGCCTCAGATACAGAGGGGGCCTGCCCATGGTGGTCTGGCTCCTCCATCGGATCACCGGCCTGGGCATATTGCTTTTCGTGGGCATGCACGTCATCGCCGCGTTCTTCCTCCAACAATTCGGGAACGACGTGGCCATCGCCATCACGAGCCTCTATGAGTCATGGCCCTTTCAAATCGTCGTCTATTTCTGCGTGCTCTATCATGCCCTGAACGGGCTGCGAGTGACCATCCTGGATATATGGCCCCAGTTATTGGAATACCAGCGCGAAGCTATCTGGATCCAACTGGCCATCTTCATCCCCATCTACGGGTTGACGATCTTCATCATGATCCAGAACGGACTTATCGGCGGCTAACCCGATCGGAGGAGGAGCTTCATGCGATCCCGTAACGTCCCCCAGCTCGGCTGGACCCTCGAGTACATCATGTGGGTTTTCACCCGATTGTCTGGGCTGGCCATGCTCCTCCTGGCCGCCTTCGGCATGACGGCGGCCTTCATCATGGGAGCCCGCACGCAGATGGATCTGCCCACCCTGATGCGATGGACCTTCTTCCCCAACCCCAATCACGTGATCAACAGCGATATCCCCGATGTCACCGCGGGTTGGGCCAACGCGTTCTGGCAGATCATGCAGATGCTGCTCATCTTCTTCGGGGTCACCCATGGGTTTAACGGGCTCCGCGTCGTGATCGAGGACTACGTGGATCATTCCTTCCTACGGCCCATGCTGCGGGGCCTGATCTTCCTCCTCTGGCTGTTCTCGATCATCGTGGCGATTTATGTCATCCTGGCCTCCTGAGGCGAGGTCTGGACGATTTGAGGAGCGGCTTTATGCAAAAGCACCGGTATGATGTCGTCGTGGTAGGGGCTGGCGGCGCTGGCCTCATGGCAGCCCTCCATGCCTCCAAAAGCGTATCCACCGCAGTGCTCAGCAAACTCTACCCGGTTCGCTCCCACACGGGCGCGGCTCAAGGCGGCATCGGAGCCGCCCTGGGAAACCTGGAGGAGGACCGGGCCGAGTGGCATACATTCGACACTGTCAAGGGAAGCGACTATCTGGGAGATCAGGACGCCATCGAGTTCATGTGCCAGGAGGCGCCGGCCACGGTTTACGAGCTGGAGCACATGGGCCTGCCCTTCTCTCGCACGCCTGATGGGCGCATCGCCCAGCGCCCGTTCGGCGGGCACACGAACAATGAGACCGGACGGCCCGTGCGTCGCGCCTGCTACGCGGCCGACCGCACCGGCCATATGATCCTGCAGACCCTCTACCAGCAATGCATCAAGCAGGGCATCACGTTCTTCGACGAATTTCAGGTGCTCGACCTGATCCTGGTGAACGGCGCGGCGGCGGGCGTCGTCGCTCTCGAGCTGGCCACCGGCGAACTGCACGTCTTCCATGCGAAGGCCGTGATCTTCGCCACCGGCGGCTATGGGCGTCTTTGGGAGATCACCTCCAACGCCTACGCCTACACCGGCGACGGCATCGCCATCGCCCTACGGCGCGGCATCCCCGCAGAGGATATGGAATTCTTCCAATTCCATCCTACCGGCATCTACCGGCTGGGCATCCTCATCACCGAGGGCGTTCGTGGCGAAGGAGGCGTCCTGATCAACGACCTGGGCGAGCGCTTCATGGAGCGCTACGCCCCCACCGTGAAGGACCTGGCCTCACGAGATGTGGTCAGCCGTGCCATGTATCTGGAGATGCGGGAAGGCCGCGGCATCGGTGGGCAGCGTTACCTCTACCTGGACGTCCGCCCGGAGACGGTGAACAAATACGCCGCGCTGGATGGGCGCACCAATCCGGATGGCACCCCTTACCAGATCACGGCCGATGACATCATGGCCAAACTACCGGAGATCATCGACTTCTGTCGCACCTACCTGGGCGTGGACCCCATCACGGAGCCCATACCCGTCCAGCCCACCGCGCATTACGCCATGGGGGGCATCCCCACCAACAAGCGAGCCGAGGTCGTCATCGATGAGGAGAACACGGTCATGCCCGGCTTCTACGCCGCCGGCGAGGTCGCCTGCGTCTCGGTCCACGGCGCCAACCGGCTGGGGACGAACTCGTTGCTCGATATCCTCGTCTTCGGTAAGCAGGCCGGCCTCAACGCGGCCGAGTTCGCTCGTCAGACGCTCTTCCCGCCGCTCCCGGCCGATGCCGCCGATTTCGCGCGGGAGCAGCTGGAAAGGCTGCGGAACGCCCGCGGCCGCGAGCAGGCAGCCGAGATCGCCAAGGAGATGAAGCACATCATGTTCGACCTCGTCGGGGTATTCCGGACCGAGGAGGGAATGCGAGAGGCCCTGGACAAGATCCGCGAGCTGAAGGAACGGTATCAGCATGTGCAGATCCAGGACCGGGGCAAGGTCTTTAACATGGAGTTGCTCCACGTCTGGGAGCTGGGGAACTTACTGGACCTGGCCGAGGTGACTACGATCTCCGCCCTGGCCCGCACGGAGAGCCGTGGCGCCCACGCGCGTGAGGACTATCCGGAACGGGATGACGAGCACTGGCTCAAGCACACCCTGGCATGGATGCGTGAAGATGGGGTCAAGTTAGCCTACAAGCCCGTCGTGATCACCAAGTACCCACCTGAGAAGAGGGTCTACTAATCTCGTGAAAGTGGAGCCGACCATGCAGGTGACACTCAAGATATTCCGCTACGATCCGGAGAGGGACAAGAAGCCTCATTATGAGACTTATCAAGTGGAAGCAGAACCCACCGACCGCGTGCTGGACCTGCTGGAATACGTCAAAGGGTATATAGACGGTACCCTCTCCTTCCGCCGATCCTGCGCTCACGGCATATGCGGCTCCGACGCCATGCGCATCAACGGACGCAATCAGCTGGCCTGTAAGGTACTGGTGAAGGACCTGGGGACCGCCAAGATCACGATCGAGCCCCTGTTGGGGTTGCCGGTGATCAAGGATCTCATCGTGGACATGGAACCGTTCTTCGAGCATTACCGCTCCGTTATGCCCTATCTCGTAAATGATGAGCCGCCCCCCGCCACGGAGCGGCTGCAGTCCCCAGAGGAGCGAGAGCGCTTTGACGATACCACGAAGTGCATCCTGTGCGCCGCGTGCACGACCTCCTGCCCCTCCTTTTGGGGGAATGAGAACTACGTAGGCCCGGCCGCGATCGTCACGGCCCATCGTTTCATCTTTGATAGCCGAGACCGCGCGGGCTTCGAGCGGCTCAAGATCCTCAACAGCCAGTTCGGCGTCTATCGGTGCCACACGATCTTCAACTGCACGGAAGCCTGCCCTCGCGGCATCCAAGTGACCAAAGCCATCGGCGAGGTGAAGAAGGCCATCGCCACGGGCCGCATCGAGTAGCCCCACATCTCGATAGCACATACCCGAGCTTAGGGCGCATCTGAAAATACACCACGAAGTCACCAAGACGCTAAGGAAGACGTCTAAAGGGATGAATCGGGGGTTCCTCCTTTACCTGGCAGGCTCTCCAAAAGGGATCGCTCATAATTAGAGTACCCGACAGGCAAGATAGGGGCGACCCGCCAGGTTGCTCTACTCTGGCTTGGAGCCTTAGTGCCTTAGCGGTTCCCCCATCGTGCTTTTTAGACATGCTCTTACCAAATGGCCACGTGGGTTGCCATCAACCTGCGTGGCCATATATTCTAACGACCTCGCTCCATCGGCGGCATAACCGCTATGGGCAAGAATTGCACGCCCAGGAAGGCTCGCTCGGAGTCCTCCGGATGCTCCCCCAATGTGAGGCCGATGGTCATCTCCCGGCCACCGCGGAGGATCGTGATCTCCACGCGGTCGCCAGGGCTATACGCCCCGATGATCTCGTTTAACGGATGCTCGGGATCGATCGCTTGTCCATTCACGGCGATGATCAGATCTCCTGCACGCAGGCCCGCCTCATCGGCCGGTGAATCCGGCATGACCTCCTGAATGAGCGCGCCTCCAACCCCAGAGGGCGGGAAGGGCATCTGGAAGGGGACCTCGGGCATCCGCTCTTGTGGCATGGGAGCGGGCCAGAGCGTGGATTGAGCCCGACGTATGACGAAGAAGGCTACCGTCCCCCCCGCTAAAGCGCCGGCGCAGAGGCTCAGGATGATCCCCGCGATGACGATGGCGGTGACGATGATATAGGTACGTTGATTCCCTTGTGGCGTCGCGTTCATGAATCCCTCCCTATCCTGGCGGTTTGTTGAAGCGTCATACCTCCCCGGGATGATGCTCCATCACCCCAAACCAGGGGAATGGTAGTCACGCCAGATTAATCCCAGATTAAGAGCACATTGGAGCTAGATCCTGGTAGGCGATTCATGAATCGCCTACCAGGCGCCTGGGCTTGAAAAAGAATCGGGCTCCCGTTGATTGAACCAATAATGGCCTGAAGCCATCATCGATCATCAAGGGAGCCCTTTGCTTTCTGAATTAGGAGCGCGTCAACGGACTCGCGTCATGCGATCACTCGCGCCGCTGCTCGCCCCTTAGAGATGGGCCGAGGGACCTTCGACGCGCCCCGAACGTGCGGTCTCGAAGTTAACGTGAACCGAACGGGCTGAACGTGTCCTGCTGGCGGCGCGGACGCGCTTCATTCACACGCAGGTCGCGGTTCTGGAAGCTCATACCATCAAACATGTTGATGGCGCGCTCGGCCTCTTCTGCGGTTGCCATCTCCACGAAGCCGAACCCGCGAGAGCGTCCAGTGTCCCGATCGCGGATGACTTCGGCACTCACCACCTCGCCCGCAGCGCTGAACAGCTCCTCAAGATCGAGGTCTGTCGCAGCATACGTCAGGTTTCCTACATATAACCTGGTTCCCATGAGAATCACTTGGCTCCTTACACTCTTGACCGGCCACCGAGGCCGGCATCCGTCAGCGGCTATAGTCTGGTGACTCTCACCGCGTGGGCCCCCTTGGGCCCCATCTCGATCTCGAACTCGACGGTGTCGCCCTCCTCAAGAGTACGGAAACCGTCCATCTGGATGGCGCTGTAGTGGACGAACACGTCGTCGCCATCCTCACGGGTGATAAACCCGTATCCCTTGGTCGCGTTGAACCACTTGACCGTGCCGACAATGCGTCCACTCTGTTCACTCATTGCTACATCTCCTTAAAACTAAAATTCTTGTAGGTGAGTGCCTGTCCGGACCCAGTACAAAAAAGCCGCCAGGCGAAGTGCCTGACGGCGTATGTACTACGTCCGAACCAGATGCTACCTTCGACCTACCAATAAGAGTGTAACACATAATACGAAAGGCGTCAAATCAGGTATGGCCCCTTGTGGACAGGGATGATTCTCGAATCGCCCCTGCCTCGAAAGGCCGAATGGCAGTTATTGCACCTTCCCCCGCGCCAGGATCGGCCAGATCACCTCCACGCGGTCCCCGCGCAGGCCATAGATGACGTCGTGCAGGTTGCTCACCGCGCACGCGTGGTTGGGGATGACCGTCACGCGCTCCCCCACCTCCGGCTTACGAGCACATCGGCTGATGTCCACGTAACCGTGCTCCTCATTCATGCGATAAATGGCCGCCTCTGGATACTCGATGATATGCCCCATCGGCAACCCTCCATCGCTGGAGAAGGTCTTGCTCCCGCCGTCGATGATCGCCCGATCCGGCGTCGGACGGCTGACGACGGTGCAGATCACCTTCTGGGCGCACTGCTCCAACGTACACCATCCATGCTTTACGGTGCTCCAGTCATTATATACGTACGTGCCTACCCGGATCTCTGTGAGCTCGGGGATCTCATGCGAATGATAGGCCGCGCCGGTGCCGCCGCCGCTCACGATCTCCGCGGGCAGCCCTGCCGCCGCCAGGGCGTCCAGGAAGGCGCGAAGGCGAGGGCGGCTTTCCGGATTGCTGGGGTAGATCATCACCCCACGATATCGCAGCTCGGGGGCCTCGTCGATGGCTCGCGCCAGCGTGACGGCCTCCTCCGGCGTATGGACCCCGGCTCGCTCGATATCCCCCTCCAGCTCGATGATCACGTCCAGCGGCTGGCCCGCCTGGGCGGCCGCCCAGGCCAGGCCGCGTACCGTCATCAGCGAATCCGCGGCTACCGTGAGATGGCACTGTCGCATGAGGCGGGCCAGCCGCTCCAGCTTGGGGCGTCCAACGATGTTGTACGGGATCTGGATGTCATCGAACCCCGTCGCGGCGAAGACCTCCGCCTCCCCCAGCTTCTGGCAGGCGATCCCTCGAGCTCCTGCCCGTATCTGCATGTGCGCGATCGCCGGGACCTTGTGGGTTTTGATATGAGGGCGCAATCGGATGCCGTGCTCATCACAATAGCTCTGGAGCCGCCGGATGTTATCCTCCATCACGTCCAAATCAACGACGAGCGCAGGAGTGTCCAGATCGTCCCGGCGCATATCCCCCTCCTAATCAGGCAACGCCACGATGGCATCGATCTCGACGAGGATGCCGGACAAGTCGGATTGCACCGTGGTGCGGGCCGGATATGGCTCGGGGAAGTAGCGCTTGTAGATCTCGTTGTAGACAGGAAAGTGAGCCATATCCTTCAGATAGGCGTTGACCTTGACCACATCCACCATGGAGGCTCCTGCCGCCTCGACGATAGCCTTCACGTTCTCCAGGCACTGGGTCACCTGTGCCTCGATCCCTTCTGGGATCTGTCCCGTGGCCGGATCGGCTGGCCCCTGGCCGGCGACATACAACGTACGCCCGCTGGTGATCACCCCCTGGGAATAGGGGCCAGCGGGACGGGGAGCCTTGTCTGTGCGAACGATCTCCTTCATGACGACCTCTCTCTCTGCTTCTCCTCAAAAGCTGATTGTAAGACCTCCCACAGGTCCTGAGGGATCCGCCGTACAGCGCCAGTATGATCGATGCAGATGTGTCGCGTCTCGCCGGTGACGAGGAGGGCCTCATCCGAGGCGCGTCGCACCTCGTACGCGAAGGTGAGGCCGCGACTGCGTAGCTCCGCGATGCGCGTGCGCACCAGCACGCGCTCATCATACCGGGCAGGAGCATGGAACCTGGCGTGTACCTCGGCCACCGTGAACCAATAACCTCGACGCTCCACCTCCGAGTAGGGGAGCCCACATGCTCGCATGAACGCGCTGCGGCCTTCCTCAAACCAGATGATGTAGGCCGCGTGATGAACCACTCCCATGGCGTCCGTTTCGGCGTAGCGGACATGAAACGAGATCTCGACGAAAGGCGGCGACATAGGACGCGTATCTCCTCGACTCAACTGGAGCAGAGGATAGCATATCTCCTCCTCATGGTCAATGAGGACGAGATCCTTAGAGCGAGATCCTCAACACCTTCTGGATGACGACGCGATACGGCTGGCTCCCAGACACGGCGTCGAAGAGGGCCTGACGGAACGAGGGATGACGCTCCGCCAGCGCCAGGGCCCGATCTACCTGCCGCAGACGGCTGGCATGGATCACGACCTGGCGCACAAGCTGTCCATAGGGGATATCGCGCAGGATCTCCTGGCAATCCCGAACGTAGCTTTGCTCGAAAGCCCTCGCGGATATCCCGCTCGTCAAGATGGCCCGGGCGGCCCATAGCCCCGTCAGACAGGCTGAGTTGATACCTTTACCCTTGAAGGCTCGAACCAACCCGGCCGCGTCCCCGATCATCACGTAAC
>DUEN01000119.1 GCA_011176545.1 Caldilineae bacterium
GAAAGGCGCGAGCGACCATGATGCGTTGCCGCTGCCCTCCGCTCAGTTGATGTGGGTATTTGCCCAGGATCTCATCCGGTTGCAGGCCGACGACCGCTAGCGCCTCTTCCGTGATCCGTCTGGCCTCACTTCTGCTCCGTGCGAGTTTGAACTTTCTGATTACCATATCGAACACGTTGTCGACTTTGTAGAAGGGGTTATACGTTCCATATGGATCCTGAAAGATTCCCTGGACCTCCCTGCGGAAAGTGAACCATTCCTGCTTCGGCATCTCCCATATGTTCTTCCCTTTATAGAGGATTTCGCCTGAGGTTGGGGTCAGAAAGCCGAGGATCAGGTTGGCCAGTGTTGTCTTACCACTTCCGCTTTCACCGGCGATGGTAGTGATCCTGGGGTGATCGCTGGGGATGGTGAAAGAGAAGCCCTTTAAGGCGACGATTCGATCTCTATTGAAGAGGCCTCCGCCGTAGATCTTTGTCAGATCCTTTATTTCCAGTAGAGAAGATTGCATACCCTTCACCTCTCGTCATACAAGTGGCAAGCAACCAAGTGGCCTGACTGGACCTCACGGAGCTCGGGCTCCTGATGCCGACAATGGTCCATCACCTGAGGACAGCGTGGGTGAAAGCGACAGCCTGGCGGTGGGTCCAGCAAGGTGGGTGGCAGACCTGGGATTTCTTTTTTCTTCCTCTTATCCCTGGGAGAGGGAAGCGAGGAGATCAAGAGCTGGGTGTAAGGATGCAAGGAGGCCTTGTACACCTGGCGAACGTTGCCTACTTCGACGAGTTTCCCTGCGTACATAACGCCCAGGCGGCCCACCACCTGGGCTGCAAGTCCCATATCGTGTCCGATGAAAATAAGGGAGGACTCCAGCCTCTCTTGCACGCCCATAAGGGTCTGCATCACAGCCCTCTGTACTACTACATCCAGGGCGCTGGTAGGTTCGTCCGCGATGATGAGTTGCGGGTCTAGAGCGGTGGCCATGGCGATGCAAACTCGCTGCTTCATGCCCCCACTCAACTCGTGGGGATACATATCGGCGACTTTACCTGGGAGTTCCACCATGTTGAGGAGTTCTTTGACTCGTGCTTCCAGCTCCTTCTTCGGCAAAACACCCTCATGTGTGGTGATCACATCGGCTATCTGGTCCCTGATCCGCATGACTGGGTTCAAGGAGTTCATCGCACCCTGCGGTATGAGAGAGATCCTACTCCAACGTATCTCCCTCATCTCTTCCTTTCCCAACTGGATGATATCCAGGCCATTGAGCGTGATCTGGCCACCCTCGATAGAACCAGGAGGCTTGATAAGCCGCAGAAGGGCCATTGCGGTAGTCGATTTACCACATCCCGACTCGCCAACGAGGCCAAATCTCTCCTTCCGATTTACAGTGAAGCTGATCCCGTCCACAGCTCGTACAGGGCCGCGACTGGTCCAATAATAGACCCGCAGATCTTTGACTTCGAGTACCGGAGTGCTCCGCGCGATCATGTCCTCTTCTCCCGTTCCGCTTTAAACGCCCGCACCCACTGTCGCGTCAACCACAGGTACTCGGTGCCATATTCGCGGCTGGGCTCGATTTCGCTGCCCTCATGCCACTCGTTCCAACTAGTGATCAGCACCCAGTCAGGGTCGCTGGCAAGAGCAGCGAGCCATGTCTTGTTGTAGCAACCTCCGTCCTCTCGGGCCAGTAAGGTGCCAGGAGTGCGAATCTTACGGTCATCGAACCCAGGGATCACAGTGGCGGCGAAGAGCTTGCCCTCTTTATGCACTCCCTCGGCGACGCTGCAGTAGGTGGCCGCCAAATCCTCTCCACTAATGAGTCTCCTCACCGGATTGTAAGTATGCAATCCATCCATCACGCTGAGTGCCTCAAGATTAAAGGTGTCACCCAGGAAGAATGGATCAAAACCTTCTCCTTTCAACCCATCCTTGACCTCCTGCCATACAGCAAGCGGGTAGGTATCCACCACATAGATCACGATCACGGGCTTACCGTCAACCTTGAGCCACGTGTCCTTTTGGGCATGTTTACCCAGAATATATTTCATATCCTTCAGGATGCATTGCGCCTCTGTGTCCTCTCCTTTACGGCTTTCCACCATCGGTGTTTCGTAATACAGAGTGATCCGGTAATCCACCCCCGCGGCTTCTTCTACTAAGGCATCAAGGACGCGGTCCGAATAATCATTGATTCCCCACCAAGAGACGATAGAGCCATCTACGGCTGCTTGACTGAGTTCACAGAACTGCCGGCGGATGACCGTCGGGTCCAGGGAGTCATAGGGCCCATCCAGAGGGTAGTTGGGGGAATCGACCATACGCTGTCCCCCGAACACCAGGTCGGGATTATAGCGTCCCCCATCTCCTCCTGGCCAGGCTCGCCACTCTCCCGCCGGACCAAAGGGCGTGCCATACCACACATAGTGAAACGCCAAGACTAACTTCTCCATCCTTTCCCTCCTCACACAGTGGCGGAGTGAGATACAACCATCCTCACGCCACCCTCTCCCTGAGCCTTGGATTGGCAAACTCATCCAGAGCTACACTGATCAGGAACAAACCGATAAAGAGCACTATCAAGGTGATCGTGGGAGGTCCCCACCACCACCACATGCCTCTGAATAACGCAGCGCCGTCGAAGGCGTACTGCAAGATCATCCCCAGGTTAGGGGTGAATAGAGGGCCAAGTCCCAACAGTTGGATACCGACAGAAACCAGGATGCCTCCCGACACTGACCCCACGAAGCCGGCCATGATGTAAGGCAACAGGTTAGGCAAGATCTGCTTAAGGATGATCTCGAAATCCCCGAGGCCTGAGAGCTTCGCCAGCGGGACGAACGCTCGCTCCCGTAGACTCAAAGTCTGGGCCCGAATCGACCGAGTGGGGCCAGCCCAGGCGAATAA
The DNA here is from genome assembly GCA_011176545.1 of Caldilineae bacterium. GTDB lineage: Bacteria > Chloroflexota > Anaerolineae > DUEN01 > DUEN01 > DUEN01. The sequence goes on from DUEN01000119.1 coordinate 2,908, forward strand.
GGCAACGATAACCGCCGTCATCTCGATGGTTGTGGTTCTGAGATATGAAGCTAGGACCACCAGGATCATCAGGGCAGGTATGGTCAGCATGATGTCCGCGATCGTGCGTATCACCGTGTCCGTACGGCCGCCTGAATAGCCTGCCGTCAGGCCCAAAATGGTCCCGACAATGGTCCCCAGGCCACCGGCGATAAGGCCGATCTCCAGGGAGGGCGGAATTCCATACACCATCAGAGCTAATATGTCCCGGCCGACGTTGTCCGTCCCCAGAGGGTACTCCGCTGAAGGCGGCTTGCTGAAATCCCCCCAACCTACCTTGGTCTTCTCAAAATCGACGAAGAAAGAGCCGATGGCGCTAAAGAGGATGAGCGACAAGACCAAGGCCAATCCCGTTGTCAGCTTCCAGTTCCCTAACCAATAACGGACACTGTCCCAGAATCTCCCGGTCTCTACTGCTCGCGCCGTTCCTGAGGTCCATGTAGTTGTCATGCTTTACCTCCTGGTATAGGTGATCCTGGGATCGAGCTTGGGATAGATCAGATCGATGATGAGGATCGCAGTGGCAACTGACAAGACCAGGAAGAAGGTGATCCCCTGGATGACAGGATAATCGCTGTTGACGATAGACTGGTACAGCTGATAGCCCATGCCTGGATAGGTGAATATCAGCTCGACAATCGTGGCTCCTGAGACGATAAAGCCCAATGAAATGGCCAGCCCTGTGAACTGAGGCAGCATGGCATTTCGCACCGCGTAACGCAGAAAAATGCGCCGCTCCTTGAGCCCTTTGGCCTCCGCCAGGGTCAGATAGTCCTCACCCAACACGGTGACCATCATGCCACGCATGCCCAGGGCCCAACCTCCGATCCCGGCGATGATGATGGACAGAGCCGGCAAAGTAGAGTGGTAGATGAGATCCAGGATATACTCCAGGTCAAACCCACCGGTTGCCACCCGCCCAACTGAAGTCACGCCACTGTGAGGAAATATATGGAGGGAAAAGCTCAGGAGAAAGATGAGCACCATGGCCAGCAGATAATAGGGTATCGGGGCAAGCACCATAAATAGTGAGATAAGCACTCTGGCCGCTCTAGCCGTCCCTCGCCACACCAGCAGGGCGCCGGCAAGAATGCCTATGGAAAATGTTAGCAACGTCGTGACGGAGAGAAGGCCAATGGTATAAGGCATGGCGGTTCCGATGATCTCCGTTACGGTGGCTGGAAAGTGAGCCAGGGAATATCCCAGGTCAAAGTGGGCCATCGCCCAAAGATATTTCAAATATTGTATGAAAATAGGCTGGTCAAGTCCGAACCTTCGCCGAAAGCCTTCGATGAGGACTGCGCTGTCCTCCACCGTAGCGCCTTGCTCCTGCATCACCCCCAACATCGCCTGGATTGGATCACCCGGGGCCAGCCTGGGAGTGACAAAGTTGATGGTAGCCGTGGTCCAAACGACGAGCAAAAAGATCCCAATGCGTCTCAGCACGTACTGAATCGTCATTACCTTCCTCCTGCGGCGCTGTGATTGGTAAGTTGGACCAATGGATACCTGCGCTAAGGAAGGCCCCTTCCTCCAGATGGTGGACAGGGGCCTTCTCTCAGGCTCTCCCCTCACTCTCTTATAACTGAATTATGCTGGCTTGATGTTCAGGATGGGGATCAGGAAGCACATCCACCAGTTGGGCGGATGGAAGTAGTCGTTCTTCTCCGTGGGCCAATTGGTCCAGTACTTGGTGGAGTATGGCACGACCCGTTTCTGTTGAGCGAGAGGAATGATGGGGATCTCCCTCAGCCGGATCTCCAGGGCCTTGCGGAAGAGTTCGTGCTCTTTCGGGTGGCCCGGCGGCAGGCTCCCTATCTCGTCCACAATCGCATCGTATTCCTCATTCTTCCAGGTCCAGACGTTAGCTGAGCGTATTTCACCCTTGGGCCTGATCCACCGGCTGTGGAGTAGATTCAACTCCCCGTAAGGCTCGACCACGCTGCCGCAGGCTACGTGTGTGGTCTCTATCTCGAAGTCGCCCCGGTTGCGATTATCGTAGTAGGGACCGTGTGCCAACGCTTTCGGCGCCGCATCGATGCCCACATCCTGTAGCATCGAGATCAGTAACGGGGGCAGAACAACGGCCATCGACTTCACCAGGACGTCGACCTTCAGACGTTCGCCGTCTTTGACGTAGACCCCATCGGAGCCCATGGTGTAGCCCTTGCTCTCAATGATCGCCTTAGCCTTCTCTGGATTGTACTCTGTCACGTCATACTGCTCGAGGAGGTCTTCGTTCTCCTCGAGCCACTCTTGCAAAGCCGGATATGCAGGGAAGTTATATCGGGCCGGCGTGCCAAAGCCACTGGTTACCGCATCGGCGATCTTTTGATGGTCAAGGGCGTATGCGACGGCCCAGCGCATGTCCGGATCATCCCAGGGTGGAAGCGAGCAGTTGAATCCCAACATCCCAGGACAGGGGTCAATCCAGGCATGAGGCGGCTCTTCGGTCCAGCCAATCGCGAAGGGATTCTTCTTCTTGACGTCGAGGAATGTATCTATTCGCAGACTGGGCTGGCCGTCAACCTCGTTGGCCGCCAGCGTAGCGGCCTTCTTCTCATCGGGGCCGGCCTCAACGAAAACCAGTCGCTCGGGCGCCGGAAGCGCATGGAAACCAGTCTTGGCTGCCCACCAGTCATCCCGACGATCGTAGACAAACTCCGTCGGGCTGGCCTTGACCAGGCGATAAGGGCCGGTCCACACGGGCCACCCCTTGTCTGGGTCGAAGTTAGTAAAGGTGTTGGGATCTTGTCCTTCCCAAATGTGCTTGGGAACGATCCGCACCGCTCCCCAAATGCGGACGGTAAAGTTATTGTAGATAAAGCGCGGATTGGGCTCTCTGAGCACGATGTGGCATGTGAATTCGTCCGTTGCTTTGGCCTCTTGCACCCATTGCTGCATCGTGGCCCCATAGCTGAGCATGGGGTTTTCTTTGAGCATGTTGATCGTGAATGCTACGTCTTCAGCAGTGAAAGGTTTGCCATCGCTCCATTCTATACCTTGACGGATTGGGATGTCTACCTCGGTGTAGTCCTCATTCCATTTCTCGGGCCCCGCTGCCAGCCAGGGAATGGCCTCCCCGGTCTGATAGTTAAGATACCAAAGGGACTCGATCATGGCCTGATGGTAACCCTGATTTATGCGTGAGCCCGGACTGTAGGGATTTGCGACCTCCGGGGCTGGAACGGCTTCCCCTTCAAAGCCGATAATCAGGGTCTTCTCACGGGGCACCTCTTTCCTTGGTACCGGCGGCTTCTTCTCCTCTACAGGAGCAGGCGTGGGCGCTTCCTCGACAGCTGGAGCCACCGCCGGTGGTGCGCAGGCTACCACGAGCGCTCCCGTGACCGTCCCAGCGGCCAGGCGCAGAAACTCTCTGCGTGTAAGCATGCCCTGCTTCATTTGTTTACCTCCTTAAACAACCTGAGGCTCTAAGCCTTCTTCCCTTTCACTTGATCATTCCAAGCGAAAGGCCTCGACTGCACCTCATTTTGCTTGTCTCATCACCCCCCTTCCACCGTCTTTTGCTCACAATGGGCGAAGTCTCTCGTTCGATGTCCTTAGTCAAGTCACGATCATGAAACCAAAAAGAGATCTTTGAGGGAAACAATGTTGATAAGCCATAATGGCTACTCTGAATCCTAAAACTTAGCCTCAGCCGAACTGGGGCTCTTGCCCTTATTCCTTCACCGGAGCTCAGGCCAATGCGTTCAACCGTCGGATATGGGATTTTTTAGCCTTCAACCGCCATATGTAGGGGTATGTAGGGGTATGATGTGGAGTGATGTAGGAATACAATGCGGAGCGATGTAGAAATACGATGCGGAGCGATGCTCAGAAAAAGGCCTTTATGTCGGCGTCTAGTCGTTGTAAAGGCGCCACACCAGAGCGGCAGGAGACACAGTGTAAAGGCCAGCTTCATACCGGCCACAAGGTGGCGAGTATGAAACTACATGCCCTCCACGGTTATAATGTGGAGCTACCTCTAGGATAATGGGACAGAGGGAACAGGGAATTACGTTAATGCAACCGGTTGGTGCGTTAATGATTGATTCGTAAACCACAAATAGTATTCTGAACTTTCCAAAACATATTATAACGGTCTTTGAGGAGGTTGTCAACACAGTACATTTGGTGTGACTAATCTATAATCGTAAAGATCAATGTGGAATCAGCAACGAAAGATGACCCGCTCCCATGCTGGGTGGTCACATATCTGCTCGAGCTTCAGCAGCATGGCCAGGATCTGCCCCCGACGTCCGATCCCCTCGGCCTTCTTCTAGGCCAGCTCATCCTGCGCCACCGCCTCATAGTTGAAAGCTCTCCAACCCTATGCCACTCATTGCACACCCTCATCGCAGTTGGTATACTGTAAGCAGTTTCCTGAGGCGGGTGGTTACGAGAGAAAATTCCCGGCAACTACCATGCTGGCCCTTGGTGGGGCGTTAGTACTGATCCTACAATGCAGGGAGGAATCCATCGATGTCTGAAACGCTGAAGGTGGGGATCATCGGCGTGGGCGGCATCGCCCGCTCCCACATGCCCGGCTGGCAGGCTTCCGAGCATGCGGAGGTGGTCGCTGGATGCGACATCAATGAGGAGATCCTTCAAAAGTGGGGACAGGCCAACGGGATCACCAGGCTCACCACGGATCCGGAGGACCTGTTCCGGGACCCGGACATCGACATCATCGACATCTGCACGCCCAACATGTACCACGCGTCACTGGCCATCGCGGCGCTGGAGGCTGGAAAGCACGTACTATGCGAGAAGCCGCTGGCGCCCACGCCCCAGGAGATACGGGAGATCATCGCCGCACGCGATCGATCGGGCAAGCTGCTGATGACCGCTCAACACTTCCGTTTCATGGGGACCTCCCGCGCGCTGAAGGCGGAGATCGACACGGGCGTCCTCGGCGACGTGTATCACGCCCGATGTTGGATGCTCCGGCGCGCCGCGCTCCCCACCCGGCTGTCCTTCGTTATGAAGCAGCATAGCGGCGGTGGCCCCTGCATCGACATTGGCGTGCATATCCTCGACCTGACGCTCTGGCTCATGGGCCATCCCAAGCCGGTAGCCGTGACCGGCGTGGCCCGCAACGAGTTGGCACGCCACCAGGGCGCCTTCAGCTCCTGGACCATGCAGCCCGTGCCCGAGGAGATGGACGTGGAGGACTTCGCCGCCGCCTTCGTGCGCTTCGAGAACGGCGCCACGCTGATTCTGGAAGTCAGCTGGATGCTCCATCATAACACTCCCACCGCGGACAGGCAGATATGGCTCTATGGGACCGAAGGGGGCGCCCACTGGCCAAGCTGTGAGATCATGCGGACCAATTACGAGACCAAGCAACTCTATACCTGTACATTGCAGTTGACGCAGGATACCATGGAGCCGCACGCGTTGGAGTGCGTGGAATTCGCCCGCGCCGTCGCTGAGGGGGCGCCTTCCCCGGTGCCTCCAGAGGAATCGCTCTCCGTCATGGCCATCCTGGACGGAGTCTATCGGAGTCAAAGGGAAGGCGGCGAGGTCAAGATCGATTTATGAGAGGAGTAGGGTGCAACGCACTTCTACATCAGGCATGCGATGTCGTCCCGACTCGTCCTATAGCTCTACCATCTTGTGATGGACAGAGGTGCGTTGCACCTTTATCAACACAAGCCGAGGAGGCTACCAGGAGGTCCAACCTGTGTTTACGCGATCAGCCCGATTTTACGATGCGCTCTATGCCTGGAAAGATTATGCCGGGGAGGCGAAAAAACTTCATGAGCTGATTCAGCGACATAAGCGGTGCCCCGGTAACACCCTGCTCGATGTCGCGTGTGGGACAGGGAAACACCTTGTTCATCTACGCGAGCATTACGAGGTGGAAGGACTGGACCTCGATGCCGACATGCTGGCGATCGCCCGTCAGCGGCTTCCCGATGTGACCTTCCACCATGCAGATATGGCGGACTTCGACCTCGGGCGCCTATTTGATGTCATCGTCTGCCTGTTCAGCTCTATTGGCTACGTGAAGACCGTCGCGCGATTGGAGCGGGCCCTGCGGTGCATGGCTCGCCATCTCTCGCCGGGAGGACTCGTCATCATCGAGCCGTGGTTCACTCCGGAGGCGTACCATCCTGGGACCATACACGCAACGTTCGTGGATGAGCCAGACCTGAAGATCGCCCGCATCAATGTGAGCGAACAACAAGACCGCATCTCCGTGCTCGACTTTCACTATCTGGTCGGCACGCCTGCCAGGGTGGAATACTTCACCGAACATCACGAGTTAGGGCTATTCACCCAGGAGGAGTATCTGACCGCTTTCCGCACGGCAGGGCTGGAGGCCTTCCACGACCTGGAAGGGCTCACAGGCCGAGGGCTGTACCTGGGGATACGTCCCATCGAGACTGCGACGGAAGTGGGAGGCTGAAGGGACACCAGTCGAATATCCCATCAATCGAGGACATCGGAACATGAGCGATGCGATTGCAGCCTTCTTCGATCTCGACTACACCATATTGAGGAGCTCCTCTGGGCGGCTCTTCGTCCGTTATCTACGCCAGAAGGGGATGATCTCACGTCGCCAGGAGATGGCCATCGCGACATGGAGTGCCTTCTACATGTTTCGCCTCATCGATTATCCTCGTCTGATGTCCCGGCTCATCGCGGATATCATGGGACAGGATGAGGCGTCGATGTGGACGTTATGTCAGCGCTGGTTCGATGAGATGGTAGTTCACTACATCAGCGCGAATGCTCGCGAGGCCATCGCCCGTCACAAGGCACAGGGTCACCTGGTGGCCATCGTGACTGCGTCAACCCCCTACGCGGCCACGCCGGTGGCCGAGCACCTGGGACTGGACGGGAACGTCCTCGCCACCCGCCTGGAGGTGCGCAACGGCCGATTCACGGGCCGGGTCCTGGGCCCTGCCTGCTACGGTCAGGGGAAGGTCTATTGGGCCGAACGCTATGCCGAGGAACATGGGGCGGACCTCACGCGCAGCTACTTTTACACCGATAGTGCCAACGACCTGCCGTTGCTGGAGCGGGTGGGACACCCCATAGCCGTGAACCCCGATCGACGGCTGCGACGCATCGCTCGGGCGCGCGGCTGGTCCATCGTGTCGTTCCGTTGAGAGCGTTTCTGACAATTCACCACAAAGGCACCAAGGCGCTAAGGATGATGACCAAAAACGCTTCCAGGTCTCTCCCTACTGGTTCCATAAGCCCCTCACGGAAGAAGCGACGCATCCTCTCGTAGGGGTGCACGGCCGTGCGCCTCTACATTTATCCATCAGAGAGGCAACGCATGCATTACCTCTACGCTTTCATCGTGTATGTCAATATGAGCGCTTCTATTAGCGTTTCTCAGACAGGCTATGAGAGTATGGATCCGTCTCATCCCAATCGCAAAGTAAGGAGGAGGACATGTCCACGATACGTTGGGGAGCTTTGCTCCTGATCGCCCTGCTCATGGCAGGATGCGCCCCGGGTGGGGTCGTCCAGGTGGATGCCCGCGCGGATGGCACGGGCGTCATGTTGCGCCCCGGCCAGGTTCTGGAGATCATCCTGCCCGCCAATCCCACCACAGGATACCAATGGCAGATGGATCCCACGAGCCCGATCGATGAGGGCGTATTGACCTATCTGGGTGACACATATCAACCTGGCGGCGGCCCCGGCGTCGTCGGGGCCGGAGGGCGATGGACCGGACGCTTCCAGGCCGTCAACACCGGGGAAACCGAGATACGGCTGGTCTACGTGCGTCCCTGGGAGCAAGAGGCCAAGCCTGCGGAGACCTTCTCCCTACATGTCGTCGTGCGCTAAGGTAGGGATGATTCATGAATCGCCTCTTAACAACATCCCCTACCCCAACAACACCATGAAGGAGACTGCCCGTATTTGGTATGCATGATATGCTTGGTAGGGGCGCATGGCCGTGCGCCCCTCATATCGTATATGCCAATATGTGCGTTAGATACACCCGAGGGGTTAGAAGAGCGAGGGCTGGGCGCGCAAGGATGTTATGGGCCGTCCGCCTGCAAGCTGATGCGCCAGCCGGGTGGGCTCAGGCAGGCGATAGCGCGTGCAGCACGCCAGGGTGATCTCGATCGCTCCAGGCAGGTCGATCCGGTGTCCTACGCTGACGTAAAGGGGACGGACGCTCTCTCGCGTTCGCACGACCGCCCCGATGATCTCGCCGTCGTCGTAAAGCCAGGTATATGCGCCCTTCTGCGGGCCTGGCTCCTGATGCCGACCGGTCAGGCGAGATTTCGCGCAGCCGATCGTGGGATGATCCAATAACACGCCCAGATGCGCGGCTAATCCCAACCGGCGGGGATGGGCGATCCCCTGAGCATCGCACATGAGGAGATCGGGCAAGGAGGAAAGCTGTTCCAGCGCATCCAGCACGGCTGGGGTCTCCCGGAAGGAGAGCAATCCCGGGATGTAGGGGAAGTCCACCGGCCGTTCGACGAGGGCCTGCGCGATGGGCGTGAGGTTGGGGAAGCGCATGACGACCACAGCCGCGCGAGCCAGGCCCTCTCGAGGAAAGCTGACATCGATGCCGCCGATGGTCTCCGGTTGAGCGGACAACGGTTCCACGCGAACGCGAGCGGCTAACTCGCGTTGGATCTGCTCTGCCTCCTCAGGCGATACATCCCAACGATGCTGTACATGTAGCTTCATGGCCCAACTACCTCTCGATGGCCCACGAGGTCGAAGCCTGCCATCTCCCGAGGCATACTCGTTGTCGGCGACGGCGCGGGGAATGGCGAGCTCATCCTAATCGGCGACGCCCCTCCAGGAAGTCCTGGATCATCATACCTGTCATGCGCGACCACTGGCTTGGGAGCCGATCCAGGGGGACCCACAAGGGGCTTCCTTCATAGCTGCTGCGGAGCGTTTGACTCAGCGGCCTACACCGATAAGTCACGACCACGCTGTGAAAGCGCCCGGCCCGCCGTGGATCGGCATAAATGCCCTGCAGGTCCTCAGCAATGACGGCCAGCCCCGTCTCTTCCTCCACCTCCCGCTGGAGCGCCTGAAGGCACGTCTCCCCATAGCGCACCACGCCGCCGGGCAGGGTAAACCGGCCATCCGGCCGCTGCAGAAGGAGCACCTGATCGTCCTGGACGATGATCGCTCCGACCGAAAGAACGGGGGGGAACTGGCCCAACGTGATCACCCGCAGGATGCCCATCAATAGGGCGGCGAACTCAGCCTGTAAATCCGAGCGGAGCCTGTACCATCGATTCCGAAATGAGCGTGAGAGCATCTTTCCCGAACGCTTTCTATCCCTAACGGACATCCAGAAGTGCGCTAAAAAGCACCGCAGCGCGAAGATTTCAAAGAGATCCTCTCCTTGGCGCCTCAGTGGTTCTTCAGAATCTCCTGGGCAAGGATACTCGATTATACCACAATGCATGGATGAAAAAGCGGTGTGGGGACTTCCCACACCGCTCTTCGTCTCTTCATAAACCTTTCGGGAGGCTTCAAGACCCCTTGAGGCATCAATGAATGTTCTGATAATGGAGCGTCCGAGACAGGATCTCCTCCAGCTCCTCATCGTATTCGTCGCGTCGGCGTCGGCGCTTCTTCGGCTTGCGGTCTCGGCGATTTCGCAACGGGAACTCCTCGCCGAAAGCCTTCTGGAAGGCCAGAGCGATCACGGACGGCAGCTCATCGTCCTCTTCCCGAACGGGCTCCGGCTCTGGCTCAGGTTCCGGCTCAGGCTCAGGGCGCAACCCCTTCAGGCTCACGTCAACCCGCTGACGACGCCGATCCACCGCGATCACGCGAACTTCCAGCTCCTCCCCCACCTTCACGACATCCTCCGGCCGGGCCACATAGCGCTCCGACATCTCCCGTATGTGGAGCATGGCCTCACGTCCGATGCCGATATCCACGAAGGCACCATAGGGGACCAGTCGGGTCACGACGCCCCGCAAGATCTCGCCCTCCTCAAGGTTCCGGATCGTCTTGGTCCCGGGCGGGATCATGGTCAGGCTGATCCGATTGCGCTCTCGATCTAGATCTTTGATCCAGACCTTCACCCGCTGACCTTCCTCTAAAACGTCGCTGACCTTGTTAATACGCGTGGGGGAGATCTCGGAGATGTGCACTAAGCCATCTGTCCCCACGCCGATATCCACGAAGGCCCCGAAGTCGGCGAGGCGCCGGACGATACCCTCCAGCTCCATGCCGCGCTTCAACGGTTTGATGATCTTCTTACGGGGGATCACCTTGATCTCAACGGGCGGTAAAGCTTGAGCCTTTCGTCGCCTGCGTCGTCGGCGTCGCTTACGCTTCTGCGGCTTTTGCTCCTCGGGGGAAGCGGCTTCCGTCTCATCAGGGGATGCCGCAACGGCTTCAGCGGACTCGGCCTCTTCCGTACCAGAGGACTCCGTAGGCTGCTCCTCTTGTACCGATGTCTCCTCCTCAGCCTCTACAACGGCCTCAGAGGGGACTTCCTCCGCTTTCGGCGCATCCACCTTTGCCTCTTCCTGTACATCCGCCTCGGCTCTCGAATCCTCTTGAGATTCGCCCTCAAGCCGAGGCGCCTCCATGCCTCCCGCCGGAGTTGCCTCCCCAGCCTGAACCTCTGTATCCTCTTGGACGATGATTTCCTCGCTCACCTCGAAGCCTCCTCGAAAGTCATTCCGGCGAAACGCCAGCGGGCATTATACTGCACGCCTCTGGGGCTGTCAAAAAAGCGGGCCGTTCGGGTAACAGGATGCACAAATGCTCGCCTGCTGACGCCGAAGGGCCTTTCAAGGGGTCAAGAGAGCGGTAGGAGCCGAACGAATGCCCAGGTAAAGCCCTCACCCCTTACTCTGCCCCGTCACGCTCAATGCCGGGACTAGAGAAGGAGGCAAGAGTCGGGGATCAGGAATCTGGCTGTGACGCACCTCTAAAGGCACGTCACAGCCCTTGCCGTTACTTATGCAAAGAGGCGACCGAGCTTTTCCAGCCCCTCTTCCCACGTCACCACGGGGAAGATACGGGCTTCCATGACGTCGATCCAACCAACCGTATTGACCAAGAGCGCTGTTGCATCATCGGCTTCCAGGATGTCGATCACGGTCGGAGTATTCTGAGGCGCCCAGTACTCCGCCAGGAGTCTCACGCCCTCTGGGAACTTCCATTCGCCCCTGCAGCGCATGACTTCCGCCAGTTTGGCCTGATCGACACCTGCCTTCAGGCTCCACAGCAGCACGAATTTCATGACCACACCTCCTGTGTCATGAGTGAGACGTGAAAGACGCCAGCCCGCCTTCCCGTCGAACGGTTTCACCGATCACTCATATATTGGAATCGCCAGCACATGCCTTGAAAACGACACTATAGGGGCGTCCCTTGTGGGCGCCCGGGGGCAGCCACAAGGGCTACCTCCTACGGTTCGTTGTGTATACCAATATGAGCGTCATCGACAGCACTCCTATTGAGGGATCGCTCCCACTTTAGTCCTAAGGGCTGGCTCAGGCCGGGGAGCAGATCAATGTCCGGATGTAGATTCTCTGAGCTCCCGTCGTAGTACTTTGCCCACTATGGACTTGGGCAGCTCACTGCGGAACTCCACACGCCTGGGCACCTTATAGGCCGCCATCCGTTTCCGGCAGTAGGCCCGCAGTTCGTGGGCGGTGACCTGCTGACCATCCCGCAATACAACCCAGGCCTTCACCACCTCGCCCCGGAGGGCGTCCGGCACGCCGGCCACGCCTACCTCGACCACCGCCGGGTGTGAGGCGATGACCTCCTCTACCTCTCGCGGCCAGACCTGAAAACCACCGCACTTGATCACGTCCTTCTTGCGGTCCACGATATACAAGTAGCCATCCTCATCCAGGTAGCCCAAGTCGCCCGTGTAAAGCCAGCCATCGCGAAGAACACTGGTTGTCTCCTCCGGCCGTTGCCAGTAGCCCATCATCAATTGTGGGGCACGCATCAGCACCTCGCCCACCTCGCCCGGCGGCAGGTCGCCCTGGCCTGTATCGGCGTCTACGATGCGGATCTCCACATCGGGCAAAGGCAGTCCCACCGCACCCTCTTTGTAGGTGCCACCCACTGGGGTTATCACGCCAGCGAGCATGGACTCGGTGAGCGCGTAGGCTTCCACCATGCGACCGCCGGTCAGCGCCTCGAAGCGGCGCTTGGTCTCGGCCAGCAACGGCGCGGCGGCGGAGATGCATAGCTTAATGGACGTGAAGTCCACCTTTCCCGCCTGCACATCAGGATGGTGGAGCAGGGCGGTGAACAAGGTAGGCACGCCGGGGAGGAAGGCTGGCCGTACCTTGCGGATGGTGGCGATCATGTCGTTCAGATCACGCGGGTTGGGCACCAACGCCAGAGGATTGCGGCCGATCAATCCCGTCGCCAGGACGCCGATGGCTCCATAGGCGTGGAACAAGGGCATGTTCAGCATGATGACGTCGTCCCAGTCGGTCAGTTCGGGCGCGAACCAGGCGTGCAACTGCATGCCGGTCATCAGCAGCGCCTGGTGGGTGCCCAGTGCAGCCTTGGGAGTGCCGGTGGTGCCGCCGGTTAAGAGGAGCAGCGCAGGATCGTTGGGACCGACCTGCACATTGGGACGGGGAGCATCGGCATGGTGGCGCAACAGATCGCCCAGCCATCGATCGTCCGGCTCTAACGCAATGCGATGGCCTTCTTTCTTCTCCTTGAGGAGAGTGAACAGCGAGCGTAGGAGAAGCGGCAGGTACTCCTTGATGTTGGTGGCGATGATCTGTCGGACCTGAGTGCGCGGTTGTAACGCCTTGAGTTTGGCGTAGAAAGGGGTGAGCACGACGGCTGTCTCCGCTCTGCATTCGGTGAGCGCGTGTTCCAGTTCCCGTTCGGTATAGAGGGGGCTGAGGGGGGCCACGATGGCGCCCGCCTTCCAGGCGCCAAACTCGGCGATGAGGGCTTGCGGGCAGTTCGGCAGCAGCAAAGCCACCCGATCTCCTTTTCGCACGCCCTGCGCGACCAGTGCCGCGGCGAAGGCATCGCTCAGCCACTCCAGTTGGCCGTAGGAGAGGCGCGCTCCCTTGAAGAGCAGCGCCGGGTGGTCCGGCCGCTCATGCGCGGTCTCGCTCATCACGTTTAGCAGCGTGCGCCGAGGGTACGGCTGCAACGTGTGCGGTACTCCTCTGTCGTAAGATTTGAGCCAGGGTTTTCCGTTCATTTCGGCCCCTCCTTTAACGCTCATCTCGCCATCTTAGGTGCGACGCACTTTGGAAGTGCGTCGCACCTCTAGCGAGTTCCTATATCGGCGGCCATGAGGATGGCCCTGATGATTTCCTCCGGATCAGCGTCCTTAGAGAGGAAGGCCGTTGCACCCACCTCCTCGGCCCAGGTCCGAAAAGCTTCTCCGCCGTGCAGAGTGAGGATGATCACCTTCATCTGGGGCCAGCGCTGCCGGATAGTCCTTGTCGCCCACAGGCCACCTTTTCCGGGCATGTCCATGTCCATCAGCACGACGTCAGGCTGGTGCTGCTCACTTTTCTTGATCGCTTCACGGGCATCTATCGCCGGTTCCAGCACCTCTATTCCTTCCTCCTTCTGCAGCATTTGAAAGAGACTCTGGCGATAGGCCGTATTATCCTCGGCGATGAGCACCTTTATGGTCTCCACCTTTCATCTCCGTGCCTTGACCTGTGGCCTTGAAGCGGAAGGGAAGAAATGAGCCAACGCCGATAAGTGCGATCGCCCCGGCCATGCTATCTCTCCTCGGTTCCGGGAGGTACTGCATAATCCAAATGGGGGAGCCCGATGCTGGAGACGCCGTTGAGAGGCATGATCGGGCTCCCTCTATCTTGGGGTTCGGCGCGAGCCTTACCCGCCGGGTCGGATAGGCTTGGGAATGACCGGCGACGGCCCCCAGAGCTCAGTGGTCACGTTGAGGGCCAGGGTGTGCAACTCGGTGAACGCCTGCTGACAGACCTCATGGCTCCACCAGGCAGCCCAGGCGGCCAGGTCGGTGAACTCATAGGTCGCCACGACCTGAGGGGCGCCAGCAGCCGGGCGATAGGCCCGAAACTCGATCACTCCCGGCACGGCCAGGACGCGCGGGGGCACGCTCTCGACCCACTTCATGTAGGCTTCCATCTTGTCCGGATGGACATCCCACTTAATGATGTAGAGCACCATCGCACTCACCTCCTTTTCCTGTCTGACTTCAGGATATCCTGCGACGGTCGGGTGGATAAGGGAGCTCGGACCTATTCGGGGCAATCAAAAAGGCCCATCGTGAGATGGGCCTGGGGGCCTACGGTCTACCTCTCGGTATCAGGAGAGGGGCAAGGGGACGAGGGTGGGTTACTCGATCTTCACCAATCCTTTGCGGATGGCGTAAAGCATGGCCTGGGTGCGGTCATAGACGTGGAGCTTGGAGAAGATATTGTTGATGAGCGAACCCACACCAAGGATAAGGAAGTGTCCCCAGGTGCTGGACCAGAGGTATAGGCGCCACAACATGGGGTCGTCTAGGTAGGAGGCCAGGAAGAAGAGCGCGGGGAAGTAGATCGTAAAGGCGAGAGCCAGGGCCACGAAGGCGGGGATTAAAGGCCAACGGGCCAGGAACTCCTTGCGCGCTCGGTCGGCGGGGAAGCTCCAAAAGAAGATCCAGCCGGCCACAGCGGTGATCGCCGTCCATGGATGGATTAGGTAGGCCGTCCATTTTTGCTGGCTGAGAAAAACCTCCCATACGGCCCCGATGATGCCCGCCCAGGCCAGAAGGTAGAGGAGGAGATAGCGGTTGAGCCGGCCGCTGGGATTGCGAACGTAGACGAAGATGCCGACGGCCAGGGAGCAGATGGCGAAGAGGATGGCCCCAGCGATGAAGCGCCACACGATGTCAGGGGTGAACTCCATCGTGGGCACGGCGATCTGCAACCTCTGATCGCCCCGCTCCACGGTGTAGACCAGGGAAGTGCCACCCCCCGCCTCCCGCACCAGGCGGCGCATCTCCCGCCAATGCTGGCCGTTCACGGCCACGATACGGTCCCAGGGGCGCAACCCGGCCTGCCAACCGGTGAAATCCTGAGGGGTGAAGGCGCTAACGATCCGGTCCGGGGTGTAGAAGAAGCCTGGGAAGGGGTCACCGATTTGACTGGCGATGGAATAGAGGGAGGTGGCCCAAATCAGGACGGCGGCCACGATCACGCCGCCCACCACCCAGCGAGGACGCAGGGCAAAAAGGGCGGCGCCGCTTTTGCTCACCGTTTACTCCTCTCTTGAGGTAGCAGGACCTCCTTCGCCTGCCAGAACCGCGATACCTTTATCGAAATCGAATCGCTCACATAGACAAAACGGGATCTTACCGTAGGGGCGCACGGCCTGTTGCTCGACGTAGTGTTAGACCCCCTAATTGTGGGCGTCATAAAGTTGGAACCCTATGGGCTCTTCTTACAGCGATTGCGACGCTTGACCCGAGAGACGCTCAGGTGGC
>DUEN01000012.1 GCA_011176545.1 Caldilineae bacterium
TCCCCGCTACGGGGAGGGAAGGAGGCTGGAAGGATAGGAGGGCTCTTTCCTCACTCGTTCCCTCCACTCCTGACTACTCACCGCTACCTGCTGCCTACTATCTGCTGACCGCTAACGGCTAATTGCGCTCCAGCCAGGCGTGTAGCCCCGGCAGGGCCACGCTGGTCGTTTCGATGTTGGGATCTGCCAGCCGCGGGGCATCTGCCCGATAGTGGGTATGAAATCCGCCCAGCTCCCCTTGCTCCTCTAACAAGATGCGAATCAGCTTGGGTCCCAGCCTGTCGATCTCCGGATAATCGATGATCACCCCCGAATATAAGGCCCAGGCTACCCCCAACGTCTCGTAGACCCCTCCACGCTTGATGTAGGGCTGGTCTGGCCAGCCGTTGCCGTCGAACTCGGCCGCCTTGGTCCGATAGATGGCCCACGCCAGCCTGTAATCCCCCTTCACGTGCGCGTTCATCGCCTCCATGAAGGCCAGGTTGGAATATGTCATCCAGTCGAAGAAAAATCCCTCGCTAGGAGGATGCCTCTGAAGGAGGATCTGGCCCTCTCCTTCCCGGCTTATGTCTTCGTCATCAAACATCTTCTCATCTTTGTGATGATATGGCGGCCATGTGATCGGCTCGCCCCAGGCCAGCTCGAAGAAGTCGTTGCCCTCATAGCCATACCGCTCTAAAGTGGCCCTAAGGGCGGCCGCCAGCTCCTCCTCGCCCAGCACCTCCAGAGCATACGCGGCCAGCGCGCTATCGTTGAGATAATAGTTGTGCCTGCCGATCCTCGGGGATTCCTGCAACAGCCCGATGGAGGGATTGTATTGTCGCTTCAGGAACTCGATGCCCCGCTGGATGGCCTCTCGGATTATAGGCTCGGGGATCTCCTCCGGCATCGAAGGGGCCATGATGGGCATCTGCCCCTGCATCGCCAGGAGCGCCAGCAAAGCGTAAGCCGTCGTCTCCGTGTTGGTATCCCCCTGTGGCACGCCCACGACGTCATAGAGCGTGTAGAAGCCGCCGGAGGGGGCTTGCTTGGCCAGTAACTCGTCCCATAGCCCGGCGTCCACCCTTCCGTCGAGTAGACATCCCACATAGGCTGCAAGAGCCAGCTTGTACGTGGCGTACAGGCCGTCCGCCTCGTATGCTTTATCGGCGAACCCGATATCATCGAATCGATCGAGCGCGACGTCATACCAGCGTCGCGCTTCGTTTATAAAGCCATCGTGAAGCTCGTTTAACGCGGCGTACAGCACCAGATCCGCGTAGGCATCCCAATCCGGGTATGTGAGCCCGACGACCCGGGTCTCCTCTTTGATTTCCCAGCCATCCCCTCGCGCCACCACGGCGTGCGTCGGCACGTGCGGTGGCCACGTCGCTCCCTCGCCTGCCAACACCTCGATCAGGCCGTGACGTCGGCGTTGGTACCGCTTCAGGGTATCTGCGATCGCGGATGCCAGCGCTGTCTCGCCAGCCCGTTCCAGGGCATATACGGCCAACTGATTGTCCGTCGCCAGCCAGTACGTGTTGGGGGCCACTACGGGGGACTCCGACAGCAGCCCGACCTCGGGGTTGTATTGGTCACGCAGATACGCGACCGCCCGATCGATCCGTTCCTGGAGATCGTTATCGGGGACGCATGTGAGCATGGCCGAGGCGTCCGGCTGCGTCCCCGAGGCTTTCCCCTCCGTGGGCACGGAACTCTCTGAGCCCGGCCCCTCGGGCGGCGGAGTGACCATCCTCTCAACTTTGGGGGACGAGGGCGATGTGGGGGCGTCGGACCGGATCACGTCACCGGGGCGCGAGATCGCCCCACTCCTTTCCCGCTCTGTTGCCAGGCTCGCGATAGGCGTCGCGTCTCGTTTGGGAGCACACGTCGCCAACAGGGCCACCATCACGACCAGCGTGATCAGTAGTAGAGAGCGGTGGGCTCGAGCGGGACATTTGTGGCAGATCATGAACTGGTCCTCCTTCTCGAGGTGAGCGCACGGCCGTGCGCCCCTACAAATCGGCCATTCTGGTAGGGGCGAGGCATGCCTCGCCCTTACATGTGTTTTGTATGCCAATATGAGCGATTGGAATAGGCAGCACAATCCTCATCGTACCTCTTGGGGCGACCCGCCGGTCGCCCCTACCGCTACACCTGGGGTAGAGGCGCAGCACCACTGTGTCCATGCGCATCAAGTCGTTCGAAAGAACGCCAACCCTTTGTAGGGGCTTTGTAGGGGCGGGTCTCAGACCCGCCCCTACAAACCCGCCCCTACAAACCCCGTGGGACCGTAGGTAGCCAACTTAATCAAATTCATCGATGTCGTTAAATGAATGCCCATTAAGTGCGACATATATGCTTCACATGCCTTTCGCCACCGCAGAGAGATGCCAAGGATGCAAAGCTCATATGGCATACATGACACACGTAGAGAGAGGCATGCCTCGACTCTGTCAGAATGGCCGAATCGTAGGGGCGACCCGTCGGGTCGCCCCTACTACAAAACATGCTTTCTGGAAGCGGATGTTGCCTATTCTTAAGCATCCTATGCGACTCGGCGGTGAGATATGAGTAATCACCGTTAATGATCCTATAAGCAAAAAGTGGCGTTGTCAAACGAGGTGATCGGGGCTACAATATCCTCGCATGGAGGACGCGAGGAGAGGGATTATGGCAGGGGAGACCATCTTGGTCGTGGACGATGAAGGACACATCGTGGACCTCACCCGCATGTATCTGGAGGCCGATGGGTATCGAGTCCTCACGGCCGGAGATGGTGAGCAGGCGTTACGCCTCTGGCGTGAGGAGCAGCCTGCCCTCATCGTCCTTGACCTGATGTTGCCCAAGATAGACGGCTGGGATGTGTGCCGACGGATCCGGGCCGAGTCCGATGTGCCTATCATCATGCTCACCGCGCGGTCGGATGACGTGGATAAGATCGTCGGCCTCGAGTTGGGTGCCGATGACTATGTGACGAAGCCTTTTAACCCGAGGGAGTTGGTGGCGCGAGTGCGGGCTGTGCTGCGCCGCGTCGCGCACGCGCCGGATGTCACCCGCCCATTGATGGCAGGGCCGTTGCGCATCGATCCCGCGCGGCGGGAGGCCACGCTCAACGGCCGGCCGCTTAAGTTACGGGCGAAAGAGTTCGATCTGCTCCACACGCTGGTGGAACACCAGGGCCTGGTGCTCAGCCGGGACCAGCTCCTGAATCGGGTTTGGGGATATGATTTCGTCGGCGAGACGCGTACAGTTGACGTGCACATCGCGCGTCTGCGGGAAAAGCTGCGAGATAGCCCCGTCGTCATCGAGACGGTATGGGGCGTTGGATACAAGCTCGTGGTCGTCGATCAGGCGGGATAACGATGTTCTCCTCCCTGCGAGCGCGGCTTTTGCTCTCCTACTTGGCGGTGATCCTGGTCGCCCTCTCCGTCGCCGCCGTGACCTTCGTCCTCACGGTGCGTCCCTACCAGCGGCGTGTGATCCTCACACAATTGCGAGCCAACCTGGCCCTTGCCGTCCCCCTGGTCGAACGGCTGTGGAGCACGGGCATGGCGCCGGACGAGATCGCGCGCGTGATGCGTGAGGGGCGTGCCAGGTTGGGCACCTCCGGCCGGGCGTTGTTGCTCGATGCGAGGGGGAATGTGCTCGCCGATACGGAGGGCGAGTTGGTGGGGGAGCAATTCCCACATCTGGCTCAGCGAAGGGCGCTGCCTCGTGCCCCGTTCACCGGTGAGCTGAGGATCGGGGATGACGAGCGCTTCTTCTATGCGGCCGCGCGAACCCGCCCGCAACTCCTCCGGCCTCCCTTGATCGTCGTGCTGGTAGCTCCTGTGCGTGAGGCACGGGTCTTGCTCAGCCTGGGGCCACAGCTCCTCTACGCCGGAGGGGTAGCCCTTCTCCTGGCCATCATCCTGGCGATCCTGATCGCCCGCTCCTTCGCCCGGCCGCTTGGCGTCGTGGCCGAGGCGGCTGAGGAGATCGCGCGCGGCAACCTGGATCTGCAACTGGAGATCCGTCGGCCCGCTGAGATGCGGCGGCTGGTGGATAGCTTCAACGCCATGACTCGAGAGGTCAAGGCCGCCCGGCAGGCGCAGCGCGACTTCATCGCCAATGTCTCCCATGATCTGAAGACGCCCCTGACGTCCATCCAGGGATACGCGCAGGCCCTGTTGGACGGGACCGCGACCACGCCGGAGGCCCAACGCCAGGCCGCGTCCGTGATCTACGAGGAGGCGACGCGGATGCACCGCCTGGTGGAGCAACTCCTCGAGCTGGCGCGCCTGGACGCGGGCCAGATCAAGATGGCGCGCGTGCCGGTGGATCTGAGCGGGCTGCTGTCCTCTTGTGTGGAGCGCCAACGGCTGCGATCTCAGGAGCGCGAGATCACCCTGACGTTGAACGTGCCTCAGGGACTATCGGTCGTGGGCGACCCGGACCGTCTGTTTCAGGTCTTCACGAACCTGCTGGACAACGCGCTCTCTTACACCCCCGCCGGGGGGCAGGTTGAGGTCACCGCGGAGAGGGTTGAGGAGGAAGATCGGCCGTGGATCGCGGTCTCCGTGACCGATAACGGCCCTGGCATCCCCCCGGAGGAACTGCCCCGCCTTTTTGAGCGGTTCTATCGCGTGGACAAGGCGAGGCGGCGAGGCGGCGGGTCGGGCCTGGGGCTGGCCATCGTCAAGGAGCTTGTAGAAGCCCATGGGGGCCGCGTCCGCGCGGAGAGTGTGGTCGGGCTGGGCACGCGATTCACCGTCCTGCTCCCGGTTCAGGATGCGTCGGAGGGCCACGCCGCGAATCCATCATGAAAGCCGTTATCCGCCCCTCTTGTCCCGGGTCACCCTGCGCCAGAACCTGCCGTCCATCACCGTGGTGCGGAGAAGTCTCTCCAGGAGCGGATCGATCACGTTGAGCTCGCGTCGCCGGGTGAGGTACATGGCGAACCCCCAGGCGAAGTACGCGCGCGGCGACCGGGTCGCCTCCTCCGGCGCGTAGCCAAGGTGGAAGAACTCCTGCACTCGCTCTCCTACGTCTTTCCAGGCCGATGTGACGCCGCCTCCCTCGGAGAGCCACAGGCCATGGGGGTTGCCCCCGCAGCCAAGTAAGTGGTCGAATAGCCCGCCCAGCGCCGACCAGACGGCCGCCCTGTTTTTCATTATATCCAAGGGGGCGACGCGAACGACGTTCACCAGTGTACGTCGTTTGATCTCCATAGGGCCGGGCTGGTAGAAGCTTGATCGTCCGCCGATGACGGCGTGGCCGGTGGGCTGAGCGAGCCACCATTGGAGCATCTCAACCGGCAGTGGCTTGAGGAGATTCGCCAGGGCGCGAGCGGGCGCCCAGGCGCTGCGTCCCAGCGGGCTCTCTTCAAACGGTATGGTGAGCCGTGTTGGATCTCCTGGTTTCAGATGGATCTTCTCACGTAGCAGCGCGCGGCGGACCGTCGCGTGAGCATCATCTCGCGCCAAGAAGCCTACTCTCCGTCTGGGCTTGTAGTTCGCGTTCGCGGTGATTACTCATAAATGCTAATGCTATACGCGTGCTTACCCTCGTCCTGTTTACGGCAGCGGCGCCGAGGACGTAGAGGGGCTCTCGTATTTTCTTCTTCCTCGGCGTTCTCCGCGTCTCCGCGGTGAGATGTAGGTAATCACCACCTCGCGTCTCTCTTGACTCCCCATCACCCCACGGTTATCATATCACACGCTGATCTTCGTGCAACCTGGCGATGGGGTTGTGCGTATATGACATGGGGACATTAAGTGAGAGCGCATGGTCGTGCGCTCACTGGACTTTGGTTTTCCCTTGAGATCCTAAACCCATAGTTCGCTTGAATTCGGTCCCCATCCCCCTGGATCCCCCCTTCCCCAGGGAAGGGGGAAAGTGGAGGGTTTTGGTGCTGGGGCCGGGGGGTGGAGGGGGTCGAGGTGGGAGTGAGGTGATGACTGTGAATGAGAGAGTAGAAGAGCGCGTGATCATCGTCGAGGGGAAGCCGGAGCCTAAGCGCCTGTATCGCTCGCGGACGGATCGGGTCTTCGCCGGCGTATGCGGCGGCCTGGGCGAGTTCCTGGGCGTCGATCCCTCGATCATCCGATTGTTGTGGCTGATCGCGACGTTTATGGGTGGCGCGGGCATCCTGGCCTATATCGTCCTGGCGTTGGTGATCCCAGAGGAGTCGCTCGCCCATGCGCGTAGCAAACAGGTCTCGCCAGGCTGGGGTGCCGCCTTGCGACGCGGCGTGCATAGCGCCAATCTCGGATTGCTGGCTGGCCTGGCGCTGATCTTCATCGGCGGCGTGCTCCTGCTGGACAACCTGGGGCTGATCCCTGGCTTCGTGTATGAGTTGTGGCGGCTATTYTGGCGGTTGTTCTGGCCGTTACTCCTCATCGCGCTGGGGATCGTGATGATCCTYGGCATGTCCGACCAGGCGTGGCGTAGAGGCACCGGRCGGCCRTTGCGCCGCTCGCGRGATCGGATCATCGCGGGCGTGTGCGGCGGCTTRGGCGAGTACCTGGGCATCGATCCGACGGTGATTCGGGTGTTCTGGGTCCTCGCCTCGCTGGTCAGCCTCGGAYTGGGCGTGCTGGCCTATCTGGTCCTCATGGTGGTCATGCCGGAGCCGGACAGCCCCATCACGCGTCCATAAGGGAGTCGAAGCCGATGGAGCACGATCGCAGAGGGACGATCGTCCCTGGGTTGTTCCTGATCATCCTGGGCCTGTGGTTCCTGTTCCGAAACCTGGGCCTGCCCGGGTTCCGGGCGTTCTGGCCCCTGTTCATCATCCTGGCGGGGATGGGCGCATGGGGTCGCTATGTCATGGCCGGGACGAGGCGCCAGCCTGATGACGTGTTTTGGGGCACGGTCCTGTTCCTGGTGGGGATGCTGTTCCTCGTTCGTGAGAACGGATGGATCGGCCTGGCCACGCGAGATTGGGATGTGCTCTGGCCGATCTTCCCGGCCATCATCGGCACAGGCGCCGGTGCACAGTGGCTGTTACATCCCCGCCGTCGGCATTCATTGCTGTGGAGCCTGGCAGGATGGTTGGTCGCGCTGTTCGGGTTCAGCTACACCCTGGGGCTCATCCCGGAGGAGGCGGGGCTGATCTTGATCAAGCTATGGCCGTCCTTGCTGATTCTGATCGGGCTCGGCCTGGTGTTGCAGTCCTTGCTGGAGGGCTGGCGTCGCACATCCTGACCTGAGCGAGAGCGGGAGGGGGGTAGATATGGCTAAGCTGTCGAGGTTCATCGCTGGGATCTCCTTGGGCGCCCTGATCGGGGCCGTGGCGGGGTTGCTGATGGCCCCCACCCCTGGCCCGGAGATGAAGGAGCATTTCCAGAGGCGTCTGGATGAGGCGCTGGAGGTGGGAAAGCGCGTCGCCGCGCAGCGCGAGGCCGAGCTGATGGCCGAGTTTGAGCGCCGGGCGCGCGGATGACCCCATCCATCCTGGCATCCGCCGTCGATCGACGAACAGAGGAGGACTCATGCTGTGCGTGTATCCCGCCGTGTGGGGCGATGGTCAGCTCTTCGCCTTCTCAGGATATGATGGCCCCGCTTCCTGGGAGAGCGGCTTGGTCGCCAGCACCCAGGCCGATCCTGTGGGCTTACGCTTCCGCCATCCCGTCCCCGGACGCCTGTGGTTCGATCTTCCCGAGGCGGATGTTGAGCCCCGAGTCGTCACTGGGGATGTGCTCCGGCTGAGCACGCCCGCTGGCGGGTTATGCCTGGTCATGGCGGATCAGCACACGCTGATCGGGTATGCTCCCCCTTCCCTGGAGCCTCATCTCGTCGTCGAGCGAGAGGATGGATGGCATCTGGCCATCGCCACGGCGGAGCGAGGCGGCCGCCTCCAACTGGCGCTCGCCTGCGCGGAGTCGGAGGAAGCGGCCGCACGGCGCGCTCAGGCAGCGCTGAACAAGGAAGTGAACCAGGTGACGGCGGAGCGATTGAAGTTCTTTGATCGGTGCCCCTCACCCTCCGGGGATATACCGGCCTCCTGGAGCGCGACCATGGCCAAGACGTGCTCCGTGCTGAGGGTCAACGTATACAGCCCGGAAGGGCCGATCCCGGTTCGATGGACGACGCCGGACCGCTGGCCGCATCGCCATATGTGGCTGTGGGATTCCGCCTTTCATGCGTTGGGGTGGCGTCACATCGACCTCGACATGGCCTGGGAGGCCATCGAGGCGGTGCTGTCTCGTCAGAGCGAGGACGGTTTCATCGCCCACACGTTAAGTCCGGTGCACACCTCACAGATCACCCAGCCGCCGATCCTGGCGTGGGCCGCGTGGGAGCTTTATCGGATGCGCCCTGATCTCGATCGGCTGGCGCGCGCCTATCCTGCCCTGTGCCGCTATCTGGAATGGGACCTGACGCACAGGGCGACTGATGAGGCCGGTCTATTGGCCTGGCACATCGAGGGAGACCCCCTCTGCCGGAGCGGTGAGAGCGGTATGGACAACTCGCCCCGCTTCGATGGGGAGGGACCATGGACGGCGGTGGATTTCAGCGCGTACGCCGCCGCGGAGATGGGCTATCTCTCCTCTATGGCGCGGGCGCTGGGCCGGGAGGAGGAGGCGCGTCGCTGGGAGGAGCGACGGTCGCGGATGGCGCGGGCCATCAACGAGCGGCTGTGGGACGATGAATTGGGCTTCTATTTCGATCGCCGCGTGGGCGGCGAGTTGTGTCGGGTCAAGGCGATCTCGGGCTTCATCCCCATGTGGGCCGGCATCGCCACGGACGAGCAGGTGGAACGCCTGGTCGCGCACCTGCGGAACCCCTCCGAGTTTTGGGCGCCGTTCCCCGTCCCCACCGTTGCTCTGGACGATCCCACCCACAGCGAGGACATGTGGCGCGGGTCCACCTGGATCAATACCAACTACTTTGTCATCCAGGGGTTGCGTCGGTACGGCTACGCCGAGTTAGCCGAGACGCTGCGTCGGCGGACCCTGGACGAGGTCGCCCGCTGGTATGAGGATACCGGATGCATCTACGAGTACTACGACTGCCAGGGCCGGAAGCTGCCGACGACGCTGCTGCGGAAAGGCGCGGTGGGCGCGGCGGGTGGCGCCGGCTTTGGCGTCATCCAGGATTATGGTTGGAGCGCCGCGCTGTTCGTGGATTTGGTCATGGGGACGGTGGCGGAGGGGGATACTTGAATGTGAAAGTATTGTACGGGGATGGCGATCACATGTAAGGAGACCGGCCGTTTCAGCCGGGCGGCCAGCCGACGCTGTAGCGCCGCGGTCTCCTCCTCGGTCACCACGTGATCTACCCGGGCGGTGATCTCCAGGCAGAAGGTCTCGCCCTCTCTCTCACATATGTGCCACTCAGTAACTTCCACGTACCTCTGAGGCACCTCGGATGTCAGCACGTCCGTAATGGCCCGTTGCAGCGATGTCTGTTGGACGGAGCGCCAGGTCAGCCAGATGAGGGGGAGGGCGACGACGAGGACCAGGAAGAGGGTGCTGAGCAGGCCGCGATGGAACACGCGGGACCGCTCAGACTCGCTGGGCTCGGGCTGGAAGCCGAACGCCAGGAAGACCAATCCCCCCGTCGCGCTGATGGCGATCAGGTTGGTCAGGAACAGAAGGAGGGCTCCCCCGGCGATCTGCGCGCTGCCCATCGAGATCCCGATGCCGACGGTCGCCAGCGGGGGCACCACCGCGGCGGCGATGGCCACGCCCACCAGAGCCGCCAGGATGTCACGACGACAGATCGCGTAGGCGCCGGCCATGCCGGATAGCAACGCCACTACGAGATCCACGATGGATGGATGACTCCGGGCCAATACCTCCCCAGTGGGCGCCGCCTTGGGCATGCTCGTCCCCACCAGCAGGCCCACCAGGATCGCCAGGAAGGCGCCCTTCAAGACGGACCCTAACGCCATCCGGATCATCCGCAGGTTCCCCATGGTCACCCCCAGGCCCAAAGCCAGGAGGGCCGACATAAGCGGGGCGACCACCATGGCGCCGATGATGACCGTCGAGCTATCCATCAGGAGCCCGATCGCGGCGAGGGCCGCCGACAGGCTGATCATTATAAAGAAATCAACCCCCGGCCGGGCGCCGCGATGGATCCTCTTATACACCTCCACCTGCTCTGCCGTGCTGATGGTGGGGAAGAACCGCCAGACGCGCCACCAGGCATGTCGCAGACGGCGCTGCACCGTCTCGGCCTGACGTCGTATCACGACCGTGGGGATGGGCGAATCGACCGCCACGGTCTGCGGCACGTTCCCGAACAGGGCGCGATCGACTGCGCTCTCGTTGCTGGCGCCGATCAGGAGCAGGTCATAGCGCCCGCTGTTGGCCTCTCCCAAGATCCCCCGCACGATGTCATGAGCCTGGACCACCCGCCGCTGGATGAGACTCTGGCCCTCCCAGGGCGCCACGGCAGCCCTCAACCGCTCTCGGCCCAGGATCACCTCTGGTTGTCCCAGGGAGCGCTGTGCCACATAGAGGGCGGTGATCTGGACGTCAGACCCCAGGGACAGAGCGATCTCCAATGCTCGCGCGGCGTTGGGGCCTCCGGCCGTGGGGACTAGCACGTTACGGGGCGTGCGGGCGAAATCGGATCGGACGACCGCCACATCGCAGAGGACGTTGCGAAGGACGGGATCCAGCGTCCGACCCAGGAGGTAGCGCCCGCGCTTGGGTTCGCCGCGCCATCCGATCACCAGCAGATCGGGAGGCTTCTGGTTGACCAGATGGGCCAAATCCTGGCCGGGCGCCTTCATTTGTCGGAGGACCAGCACATCGACGGGGACGTCCGCACATGACGGGGGAACCTTCAGCCAGGGAGGGCGCGTCCCATCAGGGGTGACGGTCACCAGGGTCATCCGGCCCTCACGAGAGCGGGCGAGCGCGCAGCCGAAGCTGGCCAGGGGGACGAGCTGCCTCTCCTCGCCCACGGCCACCATGACGTGGTATGCGTCCCGTCCCTCGGCGGAGGAAGGCCTGCGCACGCGGGTCCTGCGCTTCACCTGCTCTCCGGCCCTCCCGATCACCTGGGTCAGCGGTTCACGAACAGCCATGGGCTGAGCCTTTTCTCCAGACGGTCGATGGCGAAGTACAACGTCAGGCCCAGCACGCTCATCGCCACCACGCCAGCGTACATCTCGGGGTAAGCCAGCCGTCCCCATGCCTCCACGATGATGTAGTATCCCAGCCCGGAGGTCGTGGCAAAGGACTCGGCGAAGAAGAGGACGGCGACGGCCGTCCCCACGGAGACGCGCAGTGCTGTAAGCACGGCCGGCAACGTAGCCGGCAGATAGACGAAACGGAAGAGCGCCCGACGTCCGGCCCCCAGCGAGCGCACGGAGTATAACAGCTCGGGCCGTATCCCGCTCGCCTCATCTCGCACCACCACGAGCACCTGGAAGAAGAGGATCAGCGCGATGATGAAGATCTTGGAGCGATCTCCCACGCCTAGGAACAGCAGGATGATGGGGAGGAAGACAATCTTCGGGACAGGATAGATGATGTAAATGAGCGGTGAGAAGATCCGATTGAGCGAGGGGCTCTGTCCCAGCACCAAGCCGGCTGGCACCGCCGCGGCCACGGCGACGATCACCGAGGCCACCACCCGCCAGGCGCTGACCAGGAAATGGCGCCCCAACCCGCGCGGCACCTCGACGATCAACGCTCGGAACACCTCATACGGGGCGGGGAGGACGTCCCGATGCACCACCCAGGCCAGCCCTTGCCAGACCACGATCACCCCGATCGCCGCCAGGATCACATCACGTCGCCGCATCGCGCCTCACTTCGAGGAGGAAAGGCCGGATACGTCGATCATTTTCTCAACGGCTTGGAGATAGGCCTTGAAGTCATCGAGGTTTTCACGGGCGTACTGGAGGACGCGTTCGGGTTGAACCTCCCAGTAGCGGTGTACCAGGAGATTTCGGAAGCGTGCCATGCGAACCAAGCGAGCTGTCAATTCATCGTCCATGCCATGGACCTCTCGGAGGCTCTCAAAGCACTCCGCATAACTGATGGGAGCTCGATGAGCGGTTCTGGCCAGGATATGGTTGCATAGCGCCGCCGTCGCTTCAATGGCGATCAGCAGCAGATGCATCACCGTATACAGGTTACGCTCATCGGCCCAAAACTCTTCATCCGACAGGGACACATATCGCCTGATCTTCTCCACGCTTTCCCTGATCTCGCTTGCACGTTCTCGGACGATCTGCAGGTTCACGTTCGCCATGAGAGTACCTCCCGGAGGTAGTCCTCCGCGTGGTGGGAGAAGGCCATGACCTCCGCGCTCACCCATTCGATGTAATCGCATAGCCGCTCCTCATCGCGGGCGAATAACAGTTCCCCCTGTAGCACCGAATGTTGGAACCCCAGCGGGGCCTTGTTCAAGACATGGATATCCACGTCCGTATGCAGCGCAAGGGTGAGCTCCACCGAGAGATCCATCTCGTAGTCGAAGATCTCGTCCCGGGAGAGGGTCTCGTCTTCTCGCAGATAGACGGCCACGTCGATGTCGTGATAGGGAAGCCCCTCCGCGAAGGAGCCGTGGAGATAGGCGAATTCGATCTCCGGGCGCGCGGATAGCCTTTGACGCAGCATGGATCGGATGCGTTCACGTTCCTCCGGGGTGGCCGGATCCCGAGGCGGAAAGTCCATGATCCTATCTCCCTACACGTTCACGGCGCTCGTGCCCCGCCAGGGCCATGCGCAGTTCCGTGCACTTCGCCAGGTAGGCTGGCTGGCCGCGGTAGCCGATATTCCCAGCGTCGGCGTTCTCGATCACCTGAGCTCGCGTGATGGGCAACTCTCCTAACACCAGGATGCGCTGTCCAAGAAAGACCGCCTCCTCGATGTTATGCGTCACCAAGACCATGGTGAGCTGCAGCTCATCGGCCAATTCCAGGATAAGGTTCTGCAGATCCTCTCGCGTCAGCGCATCTAAGGAGGAAAAGGGCTCATCCATGAGCAACACCTTCGGCTCCAGCACTAGCGTGCGGGCGATGGCGGTTCGCTGTCGCTGCCCGCCAGATAGCTGGCTGGGATAATGATCGCGCAGTTCGGCGATCCCCAGCCGCTCCAGCCAGTAATCCACCCGCTCCTCGGGGATGTCCGGCGGCGGGTAAGGACGGGCCGGGTCGTCCTCCCGCTTACGCGCGTAGAACCTCCCCAGGCGCACGCCCAAGGCGGCGTTCTCCCACACGGTGGCCCAGGGTAGAAGCCCGTAATCCTGCAGGATCAACCCGATGCTGGCCCGAGGTCGCGTGACCGGGATGCCCGCCACGCGGATGACCCCGCCCGTCGGCCGCCGCAGCCCGGCGATCAGGTACAGCAGCGTCGTCTTCCCGCAGCCGGACGGCCCGATCACTGCCCATCGCTCTCCCGGCGCCACGTGCCAGTCGAAGTCCTGGAACAGGGGAGGCTGGCCGGGGTAGGCGAAGGTCAGACGCTCAATCGAGATCATGCGTAAAGGGTAAAACGTAAGGCGTAAAACGTAAAGCGTAAGGCGTAAAACGTAAGACGCCACTATTCCCCTGGCAGGAAGGAGGCATCGACCAGCTCCTCATGCGGGATGTTTCGCTCGATTAACCCCTTATCCTTCAGCCACTGAACCACGTCCGCGCACTGGGCCTCCGTAGGCACCTCTCCTACGGGGAACGGCGGCATGGTATACGTGCCCTGGATGGACTTTGGCACCCGTCCCTTCTCGATGAGCAGATCCTGATATGCCTCAGGGTTCGCGTTGATGTCTTTGACGGCTTTCTCCCAGGCGATGAGGAACTTACGTACCGTGTTGGGCTTCCTCTCCAGCGCCTCCACGCTGAAGGAGAGGACCGACAGGGACAGCTCGGTATGTGCGGAGTCGTCTATGATCAGATGGGCCCCACCCGCGATGGCCCCCTGCGCCAGGGGATCGGGCAGCGTCGCCGCCTGCAGTTGTCCGTTCATGAGCAGCTCGAAGCGCACCGGTATGGCGGTCACCTCGGTGAAGACGATCTCCTCTGGAGCTAGACCTTCGGCTTCCAACAGGCGCTGCGTGATGTATTCGATGATGGTGTTCTGCGAGATGCCGATGGGCACCCCCTTCAGATCGGCCGGAGCCCGGAGGTCCGTGTCCGGCGCGGCCAGGATGCGAAACTGCGGCGCGTCGGGGTATGCCTTGCGGGCGATGTACACGACCTTGATCTTGGGCCGATCCTTGTTAAACAGGGCCGTCGAGATCAGGTCGTTAAGCTGCCCATCGATCTGCCCCGTCTGCATGAGCGTATCCCGCTCCTGCGCCGACTTAACCGGGATCAACTCCACGGTGATGCCCTGTTCCTCAAAGTACCCCTTCTGCTCCGCGACGAAGAAAGGGATCACGTCCAGGATGGGCAGCAGTCCCATCTTGAGATGCGTGTCCTCCGTCGGTGCAACAGGGGTGGAGGGTGGGACGCAGCCGACGAGCGTCAGAGCGATGATCAGAAGAGCGATCCACTTCCTCATTTCTGGCATTCCTCCTCTCGATTCATCATGTCCTCATCAGGATTGCGATCAGCGTCGCTAGGAACGTCGTGACGCTGATGTATCCATTCATGTTGAAGAACGCCACGTCCACTCGTGATAGGTCATCTGGCCGCACCAACGAGTGTTCATAGGCCAGCAGGATAGCGATGCTCAGCATCCCCAGCCAGTAGACCCATCCCAGCCCGGCCACCCATCCTACGGCGGCCAGCAAGATGATCGTCAGGATGTGGCAAATCTTCGCCCACCGCAGGGCCGTCGCCACTCCGAAGCGCGCGGGCACGGCCTGCAATCCCATCTCGCGATCGAACGCCACGTCTTGACAGGCGTAGATCAGGTCAAATCCGGCGATCCAGACGGTGACAGCCCCCCAGAGCAGCCAGGGGATCGGGTCATTCAACGAGGCGCGGACGGCCGCCCAGGCACCCGCGGCCGCGGCGCCATCGGTCATCCCCAGGATCCAATGAGAGAGCCACGTGAAGCGCTTGGTATAAGAATAGCCCACCAGCGCGATCACGGCCAACGGCGCCAGGCGCAGGACGAAATCGTTGAGTTGCCAGGCGGACAGGAGGAAGACCGCCAGCGAGATCCCCGCTGCCCCCCATACTTGAGCGGGCGTCAGGAGCCCGCGCGGCAACGCTCGCTGGGCGGTGCGCGGGTTACGCGCGTCGAAGTGCCGATCGGCCACCCGATTGACGGACATCGCCAGCGTGCGCGCGGCCACCATCGCGATCGTGATCCACAGGAACTGATGCCAGGTAGGCCAGCCGCGCGCGGCCAGCACCATCCCCAAATAGGCGAACGGGAGCGCGAAGATGGTATGCTCGAATTTGATCATCTCCAGGAAGAGCCGAACTTGCTTCATCATCCCTCGGCCCGCTCCATCCATTCGGCTATCTCGCGCGCAAATTGGAGATAATCATCTAACCGTTGTGTGGCTACTTCATACACGATTCGGGGATCGATCTTGAGATATTCATGGACAAGCACGTTACGAAAGCCAGCCATCCCGCGTAGGCGCCTCGCCAGGGATTGGGAGATCGCCCCATGACGGCCGAGAATCTCGACCACTTCCTCGTAGATTTCAGGGCCTTCCCATCCTTGCTCGGCGATGATATGGGTGCCTACATCCAGCACGATCTGACTGATGATCTGAAGGTTGCGTTCAATCGCGGCTTGTAACAGCAGGTCCTTTAGATAAGCCTGTTCATCCACGCCCGCGAGGGCCTCTCTGACCCATCTAGCACACTGCTCAAGCCGTTCGAAGCGGGCTCGAAGTGCCGACTTGTCAATGACCAAAGCGCCCCTCCCGTATCCGTCTGAACATGGCTTCATCCAGGATGTCATACAAATATCGGTGATCTAGATAAAGCCGGTATGTATCCGTCGTAAATCGAACCCGCGTCGTCTCATCGACGGAGTAAATCAGTTTCCCGTCGCGCAATACCCGATGGCACAGGAGTGGCGATGCCAGATTGAGGATAACCACATCGATCGCGTCGCTCCGCAAGGCGCGCATAAGCTCCGCGGTCAACCGAATGCGGATTTCGCCCATCTCTCGCTCGGAGAGCTCCTCCGTCAGGAAAACAGCTACATCCACATCGCTCAGCTTATGCGCGCGCCCGCGCGCGTGGGAGCCAAACAGGTAAGCCAGTTTTACCTCAGGTTGCTTGGCTAAGGCCTCTTTAAGCCTTTGAGTTATCTCACTCACGTCCTTCATCGTATTCCATATTCCTCCCAACGCTCCCTCACCAGCTTGCGGATGGGCTCCACCATTTCGATCAGTTTCGGCCATCGGCGATGATATCCCTCCTCCGGCCATTTCGCCGTGGCGTCGATCCCAATCTTACCGCCAAAGGCGAACTGATAAGAGGCGTGGTCCAGCGCGTCCACCGGCCCCTCCTGGATGATCACATCTCTCGCCCAATCCACGTTGTTTAAGGCGTGAAACATGGCCTCACTCACATCCTGCACGTTCACATGCTCGTCGAAGACGATGATGCACTTGGCCAGCATCATCAGCCCCATCCCCCAGAGGCCGTTGATGACTTTACGCGCGTGGCCGGGGAACCGCTTACGGATGGATACCAACACCAGGTTATGAAAGACCCCCTCCGCTGGCATGTTGATGTCCACGATCTCATTCAAGAACAGCTTCATCAGCGGGAGGAAGAGCCGCTCGGTGGCCTTGCCCAT
Organism: Caldilineae bacterium; assembly: GCA_011176545.1. Taxonomy (GTDB): domain Bacteria; phylum Chloroflexota; class Anaerolineae; order DUEN01; family DUEN01; genus DUEN01. Next base: position 16,650 of record DUEN01000012.1, read on the forward strand.
CCAGTAATCCTCCATCGGGGGACGCCCGACGACGGTGGCCGGATAGATGGGCTTTCTCCGATGGGTGATCGCGGTGATGTGCATCACCGGATAGTCGTCCACGGGCGTGTAATAGCCCGTGTGGTCCCCAAATGGCCCCTCCGGGCGACGCTCCTCTGGATCGACGTATCCCTCGATCACGATCTCCGCGTGGGCCGGCACCTCCAAAGGCTGCGTCACACACTGCACCAGCTCTACGGGTTTGCCGCGCAGCCACCCGGCCAACAGGAACTCATCGACATCGGGGGGCAGCGGCGCCGAGCCCGCCCAGATGACCGCCGGATCGCCGCCCAGGCTGACCGCCACCGGGATCCGATCTCGGCCCATCTCTCGGGCCTTGCGCTCATGCTCGGCCCCTCCCTTGTGGATCTGCCAGTGCATCCCCAGCGTGCGCTCATCGTGCACCTGGAGCCGGTACATGCCTACATTGCGGATGCCCGTCTCCGGGTCGCGGGAGATCACCGTCGGCAGGGTGATGTAGCGCCCTCCATCCTCGGGCCAACAATGCAGGATGGGGAGATGAGACAGGGTCGCCCGCTCGTCGGTGAGGATGACCTCCTGAACGGGCGCGTTGTGGACGATGCGCGGCTTCAGTCCCACGGCGCGCAGCGCCCCCCACATTTCGCCAGCTCGATCCAGTGCCTGTCCAAGGGTGCGCGGCAGCTCCGGCCGGATCAGGGCGGAAAGCCGCTCAGTCAGCTCGTTTAGATCTTCCACGCCCAGCGCCCAGGCCATCCGCCGCGGCGAGCCGAACATGTTGATGAGGACGGGGATCTCATATCCCTTGACGCGCTCGAAGAGGAGGGCCTTGTTGTGCTCGGCTGGCCCTTTGCATACCCGATCCACGATCTCGGTGATCTCCAGATGGGCGCTAACCGGCGCGGTGATGCGCACCAACTCACCCGCCGCCTCCAGCCGGTCGATGAACGCCCGCAGATCCCGATAAGCCATGATAAAAGTCTCTCCTGATCAGCCGCCCGTTACGTCAAGCGCGGCGATTGTACACTACCGATCTGGGTTCGTCAATAAGGGAGTGAGCCGTAACTGTTCACCCTTGGAGTAAGGGAATCGCTCATATGTGAGGGGCGCAGCGCCGCTGCGCCCCTACAATTCGGTTCGCTCAGAAGAATAGACAACACCCGCTTCCTAAAAGGCGCGTTTTGTAGGGGCGACCGGCCCGGTCGCCCCTACAGTTCGGCCATTCTGACAGAGGCGAGACATACCTGTCTCTACGTGTGTCGTGTATGCCAATATGAGCGAGTCGGTTACCCTGGTAGGGATGAGGCAGCGTCTTCCGTTCTCATAGCCCCAGCTACCCTATTTTATTTTAAAGGTGAGCAGTTACGAGGAGCCATGCCTCGCCTACTGCTTCTACCCCGTTGCTTGAGGGGGTGAGGCTTGGTATAATGCGGCCGCTTACGTTGAGATGATGAGGGACGGATGCTCATGAGCTGGAAGACGGAACCTGCTGATGGGGAAGAGACATGGGAGGATATCGAACGGGAGTTGGGCGCGCTGCGTGAGCGCCTGCGGCATAGCTGGACCTGGTATCAGCGCCGCCGTGAGGCGCTGATCGGCCGCCCCGATGCCAGGGTCGATCTGCGCCGCCTGGAGACGCTTTGGCAACGCGCCCTGGCTGGCTTCCTCGCGGAGATCGAGGCCCTGAATCGACGCATCGATGCGCATAACCGGGCGCTTACATCGCAAGGGGACCCTTGGCCCCGGCTGGACCTCACGTCGGAGCTAAGCCGGCTGGGGATCGGGGAGTCAGAACCTGGCGCCGTCGGGGAGCGCCTTGAAACGCCATCTCCCGTCCCTCCGATATCGGAAGAATCCCCCGCCGAGGTGGCGTTGCACCGGATCATCACGCTGCGTGAGAAGATCCCCCATACGCCCCGGTGGGAACAGGCCCGTAAGCGGGCGCTTTGGCGCTATCTCGCCCGCGTGCAATCCCAACGACGAGAGGACCCATCGTGAACATCTCAGAAGTGCATCGTCAGGCTGTGATCATCGACGGCCATTGTGACACGCTGCTGGCCGTCGCAGCTGGTCGCCGATCTCTGTTGGAACGTTCAGAGGAAGGACATATCGATCTGCCGCGCCTGCAAGAGGCGGGTGTGACGGCTCAGGTCTTCGCCCTCTACGTGCCCGCGCCGCACGCGACCTACGCGCCTACGGCGTATGCCCTGCGCTTGATCCACCACCTGTATGTCGCGGTCGAGGAATCGGGCGGGGCGCTAACCCTAGCGCGAGAGGCTGCGGATATCGAGTGCGCTCACGCGGACGGCCGGGTGGCGGCGATCATAGGTATGGAAGGCGCCGAGCCATTGGATGGCTCGTTGGAGCTTTTGCATATCTTCCATCGGCTGGGGCTACGCCTGTTGGGGCTCACGTGGAATCGTCGCAACGCCGTGGCCGATGGCCTCGATGCCCAACGGACGAACGGCGGGCTGACGCCCTTCGGCGTGCGCCTGGTGGAAGCCTGCCACGATCTGGGGATCGTGATCGACGTGGCGCATCTGGCCCCGCGCGGGGTGGAGGAGGTCCTTCAGATCGGGACGCACCCCATCGTTGCCTCTCACGCGAACGCTCGCGCCCTGTGTGATCACCCGCGTAACCTGACCGATGAGCAGCTCCAGGGCATCGCCGAGCGAGGCGGCGTCGTCGGCGCTACCTTCGTCCCTCAGTTCATCAGTGAGGACCCGGAGCAGGCCACTCTGGATCGCTTCCTGGATCACATCGCCCATATGGTGGAGGTGATGGGGGCGGATCATGTCGCCCTGGGATCTGACTTCGATGGGTTCGACGCGACACCGCCGGAGGGGATCACATCCGTGGTGAGCCTGCCGCGGGTCACGGAGGGGCTCGCGGCGCGCGGCTTTCCCCCCGAGGTCATCCGCAAGATCCTCGGCGAGAACTGGCTGCGTGTATTTCGCGTGACCTGGAAGTGAGGCGAGGTCTCCCATGAAGTTGCTCATGTTCCAGGCGCGTCGCTTTTGGTGGAAATCGTTCTCCAAGACGTTGCCCGATGTCCCCGACCAGGATGTGGAGGAGGAGGTGCGCGACGCGGCTGTGATCTTTGTGCATGCGGAGCCCGCGGATGAGGCCGATCGCGCGCGCGTCTTCCGACGTGCGCTCAAGAACGTGAAATGGTTAGCTAACAAGCGCGGCCTGCGCCATATCGTGTTGCACTCTTTCACCCACCTGGCCGATGCCAACGCCCCGCCGGAGTTCGCGAGGGATTTCCTGGAAGAACTCGCCGAGCGATTGCGCGCCACAGGATATGAGGTGTGGATTACCCCGTTTGGCTATTTCTGTGAATGGGAGCTAAGCGTCTACGGCGAGAGCCTGGCCAAGGTGTGGAAGTCAATCTGAGGAGGACGTCTTCACGCCAGCCGCGCTGACGCTTCCACGTCCAGATCCCAGTCGGCTTTCTCCCCGGCTAGGAAGCGATAGTAGCCGGCGCAGGCGATCATAGCGGCGTTATCGGTGCATAGCCAGATCGGCGGGATGGAATAGGGGAGGGGCATCCGTCGCGTCAGCTCCTCGCGCAGAGCGCGGTTTGCCGCGACGCCGCCGCATACGCATACGTGGCGCGCCCGAGTGACCTCGGCGGCGTGGATCGTCTTGGAGACCAGGACGTCCACCACGGCGGCCTGGAAGCTGGCCGCCACGTCGGCCACCGGCACCGGATCGCCCAGCTCCCGCACCAGGCGGAGGACGGCCGTTTTCAGCCCGCTGAAGGAGAAATCGAAGGGATGGTCCGGCGCGTTGAGCAGGGCGCGCGGCAATGGGAACCGCTCAGCATCGCCTCGTTCGGCAGCCTTCTGGATCGCCGGCCCGCCCGGGTACGGCAGCCCCAGCAGCCGGGCCACCTTATCGAAAGCCTCCCCGGCCGCGTCATCCAGGGTGCCGCCCAGGCGCTCGTACTGGCCGTGCCCACGCATCAATAGAAGCTCGGTGTGGCCGCCGGAGACGACCAACACCAGGATGGGGAAGTCGGCCTCACTCAGGCGCGGCCCCTCATACGGCGGCTCTCCCGGCCGGACGGGATCCAGCCAGTTGGAGTAGATGTGCCCTTCCAGATGATTGACGCCGATTAACGGGAGGCCGCGGGCCAGGGCGATGCCCTTGGCCAGGTTCATGCCCACCAGCAGTGAGCCCGCCAGCCCGGGCCCATACGTCACCGCCACGGCGGTGAGGTCATCCCAATCCACCTGGGCCTCTCTCAGCGCCTGCTCGATGACGGGCCGGATAGTCAGCACGTGCTGGCGTGAGGCTACCTCGGGGAAGACCCCGCCGTACTGACGGTGCAGATCGATCTGGGAGGCCACGATATTGGATAAGAGGCGGCGGCCATCGACGAGCACGGCCGCCGCCGTTTCATCACAGGATGTCTCGATGCCGAGGATCAGCGTCATGGGATGATCAACCTCTGTCCCGCGTAGATCAGGTTGACGTTGCGGATCCCGTTGGCCGCCGCGATCTCCCGAATGGTCACCCCGTAGCGCCGCGAGATGCCATACAGGGTCTCACCCCAACGGACCACGTGGTACCGCTCGGCCGGAGGCGTCCCCTCCGCCGGGTTCAGGCGGACACGCACGGTCACCGCGTCCAGTTTAGAGCCATCCTTGGGGCTCTGCCAATACGCCTCGACGTAGCCCCACTGCGGATACCGGACGCCACCATAAGCGACGGTGGCTGTGAAGGGAGCATACGTCCCCATCGCGCCGCCCATGGCCGTCGTCGTGCCCACCCGGCGGAACCCTCGATCGAGCACGTCCACGACCACGTTGCCCTCGAACGTGTCCGACTGCCCCGTCACCGTGACCGGGCTGCTCACGTCCATCCCCTGGGTTGGGGAGCTGAGCACGATCCCGGGATGGGAACTAGGGATCTCCAACGCCTGTTCCACGTAGATCAGGTTCGGGTTGCGGATACGGTTGGCCCGGACGATGGTGGACACGGAGACGTCATGCCCGAGCGCGATGCGGTATAGGGTGTCGCCCGGATGCACGTGATAGGTCACGATGGTGGTGGGCCCCGGGGTAGCCGTCGGGCTGGGAGATGGCGTCGGCGTCGCCGTGGGCTGCTTGGGGATGCGCAGTACCTGTCCCACGTAGATCAGGTTCGGGTTACGGATATGATTGATAGCCACGAGATCGCGGACGGTGACCCCGTACCTCCACGCGATGGAGTACAGGGTATCCCCCGGACGGACGGTGTACTCGATGTACAGTTCCTCGCCCGCGCTGGGTGCGGCGCTCACCACGGTGAAGCCGGCAAGCGTCAACGCCAGGGCCAGAAACAGAGCGATAGCGATGAGCCGAGAGCGCATCATAGGACCCCCCTCGCTTTCTCTATGCTCCTATCGGGCGCCCAACGCTCATCGGAGGAGCCGTGCTTTTAGGCTCAGGTGCGCTCCAACAGCTCGATGAGCACCCCGTGGGCTCCCTTCGGATGGATAAAGGCAACGCGACCATAGGCCCCCTGCCGTGGCTCGCGGTCGATCAGCTCGACCCCGCTCGCGGCCAGCTCCGCCAGGGTCGTCTCCAGGTCATCCACCTCCAGGCAGATGTGATGGACTCCCTCGCCGCGCTTGGCCAGGAATTTCGCTACGCCGGAGTCGGGATTGATCGGTTCCAGGAGCTCGATCTCCGAATCGCCGGTGGGCAAGAACGCTATCTTCACATCTTGCTCGGGGATCGTCTGGATGTGGCCGAGGCTCAGGCCGAGAGCATCGCGATACACCTTCAGGGCGGCCTCAATATCCTTGACGACGATAGCCACGTGATCGATACGTCGGATCATCCCCTAATCTCCAATCTCGAAGTCTTAATCTTCCAGTTCTCTAAACTGGCTGCCTCAAAACCTGCAGCTCCTTCTCCACGCGCTGCAGTTGCTGCTGAGCCCACTTCCCGTGGTCAGGGAGCTTGTCCCGATACGTGAGCGCCTGCATCAGTATGCGCCGGGCCTCCTCCCACTCCCCTCTTTGAATGAGCAGCCCAGCCAGCGCGTTGGCCGACAGGGCGTCCGTCGGGTCCCTCTTCAGCAGGCGGCGAAGTTCCTGCTCACGTCGGGCGGCCTCATTCGTCCACTGCAGCGCGATGCCGATGTCGAACAACGTGCCGGGCTCCTCCCGCTCCGCCCGGTGGCGCACCAGCGCGTGCGCCCGAGGCACGATCATGTCCACCCGTCGCACGACCTTGAATTGAACCTGGGCGCTCTCCGCGTTGGTGCTCAGCTCGAACGTCACCTCTTGATCGGGATCCAGGACCACGTTCAGGACCCTTTCGTGGTCCCCACACACCAATTGCTCTAACAGGACCGGTTGCACGCGGCGGTTGTGCAGGGTGAGGGCTCCGTCGCGAAGCCGCAGCTTCATGTCCTCGTAAACCTTTTCCGGCTCCTCCGCTGAGACGGTCACCGTATGGCGTTCCGGACGGAAAACGTCCAACACCTCCAGGAAATCGGCCGAGTATTCTTTAAAGACGCCCACGTACTCGTACACCGTTCCCTGTTCGACCACCTCGACGACCACGCGGCTGCCCACGTAGCGCTCCAGAAGGGGATCGTAGCGAGTGCCGACATAGCCGATGATGTTCTTCCCAACCTTCGTCAGATACTTCTGACTGGTGTCCGTGATGACCTGAGCCGCCGGCGCGCGGACGCGCCCCATGACCAGGTTCAAGGCGTCGTTGAGCGAATCCCCCGCTGTGCTGATGAAATCGCGGATCTTGCGTCCCAGGCGGCGCAATAGCCCGGGATGGAAGCTACGCTCCAGGTCCCGGTTTCGCCGCTCGATGTTCTCCGGCGTCAATTGATCGAGGTAGCGGTAGATCGCCTGGATATTTCCATACTCCTCTTTATACAGGATATAGCTGGTCTCGATATGCTGACCATCGCGCACGCTGTCGCGATACAGGAGCTCCATCCCCGTGGACTCGAGGGACATGGTGCCCCAGATGACGCGTCCGTCCTTCATCTCCACGAAGATGTGGAACCCGTCGAAGGACTTCAGGCACCGATCCCGCTGGCGAGATCGCAGATACGAGCCCACCAGGGCGGCGACGAAGATGATGAGGATCGTGACCAACAGGGAGATATCCACGCGCCCCCTCCTCTCACTTCCTTATGTGATCAGGCTTATATGATCAGGTTGCACAAGGTGAGCTAGCTCATACCCACGTCCCGGGACGATATTCGCCGAAGACGCGACGCAGGACATCGCAGATCTCCCCCAACGTGACATAATGCTCAACGCAGGCCACGAACAGCGGCATCAGCTCGGCGTCGGGCTGGCGGGCGGCCGCCTCCAATCGCCCCAGCAGCTCTGATACCTTGGCCGGATCTCGATTGGCGCGCACCTGCTGAACCCGTTTGATCTGCTCCGCCTGCACGCGTTCATCCACGCGCAGGATCTTGGCGGGCGGCTCGACTTCCGTGACGAAGCGGTTCACGCCCACGACGATCTGTTCCCCGCGCTCGATGGCTTGCTGCGTGCGATACGCCGCCTCCTGGATCTCCCGTTGGATATATCCCTGCTCGATGGCCCGCAACGCGCCCCCCAGCGCGTCGATCTTCTCGATGTATTCCTGGGCGCGCTTCTCGATCTCATGGGTCAGATATTCCACGAAATAAGAGCCAGCCAGTGGATCTACGACGTCAGCCACCCCGGACTCGTAGGCAATGATCTGTTGTGTGCGCAGCGCCAGTTGAACGGCCTCCTCCGTAGGCAGGGARAGCGCCTCATCCTTAGAGTTCGTRTGCAGGGATTGGGTGCCYCCCARCACGGCGGCCAGCGCCTGRAGGGTCACGCGCACGATGTTGTTGTCCACCTGTTGAGCCGTGAGGGTGGAGCCGCCCGTCTGAGTATGRAAGCGCAACTGCCACGAGCGAGGRTTCTTSGCCCCRAACCGCTCGCGCATGATCCGGGCCCARAGGCGYCGCGCGGCGCGGAAYTTAGCGATCTCCTCGAAGAAGTTGTTRTGCGCGTTRAAGAAGAAGGAGAGYCKCCCCGCGAAGGCGTCCACRTCYARCCCGGCGTCGATGGCCGCCTGGACGTAYTCGATCGCGTTGGCCAGGGTGAAGGCYACCTCCTGCACGGCCGTRCARCCCGCCTCCCTCATGTGATATCCGCTGATGGAGATYGTGTTCCAGCGCGGCAGATGCTGYGCGCAGTATCGGAACAGATCCACCGTCAGACGTAGAGAGGGCTTGGGAGGGAAGATATATGTGCCTCTGGCGACGTACTCTTTGAGGATGTCGTTCTGCACCGTGCCGCGCAGGCGATCCAGGGGCACGCCCTGTTTCTTGGCCACGGCGATGACCATGGCCAGCAGGATGGGAGCGGGCGCGTTGATGGTCATGGAGATGCTGACCCGATCCAACGGGATCCCATCCAGGAGCGTCTCCATGTCGGCCAGGGAGGAGATGGCCACGCCGACCTTGCCGACCTCCCCCTGGGCCAGCGGGTGGTCGGCGTCATACCCCATTTGAGTGGGGAGATCGAACGCCACAGATAACCCAGTCTGTCCCTGTTCCAGCAGATACCGGTAGCGGCGATTCGACTCCTCCGCCGTGGCGTACCCCGCGTACTGACGCATGGTCCAGAGCCGGCCGCGATACATGGTCGGCTGGACGCCTCGCGTGAACGGGTACTCGCCGGGGAAACCCAGATCGCGCATGTAATCGAGATCCACGTCGTCGGGAGTGTACACGCGCTTGATGGGGATGCCGGAGGGGGTTTCGAAGGAGGGTTTCCGCTCCGGCGCGCGCTCTAAAGCGCGCCGAAGCGTCGTCTGCTCCCATGTCTCTTTGTGCTTTGAGATCTCGCTCATCCGCCTTCCTCATACAGGAGACGCGCTTCATCAATGGATCGTGACGAGCACCTGACCCTGCTCTACAGCCTGGCCGGGTTGTACGGCCACATGCGCGACCGTGCCCTCACGGGGGGCGCGTAGCTCGTTTTCCATCTTCATGGCTTCCAATAGGGCCACTGGCTGTCCCGCGGAGACCGCGTCCCCACGCTTGACCAGCACGCGGGTGATCAGCCCTGGGATCGGGGCTCTGACCTGGACCTCACCGGTGGGGGGCGGAAGCCGGTGCCCGGCGCTGGCCAGCCGGCGTATGCGCTCATCTTCAACCTTCACCTCGAACAGCTCGCCGTTGAGCATGACCCGGAACAGGTGCCCCGTCTCCTCGATGGCGACCTCGTGCGAGACATGATCGACGAGCAGGGAGTAGATCTGAGACGCCTCGATGCGCTGCATGTCCACTTCCATGGGCTGTCCATCGACGACGATGTGCCGCTCGTCTTCTAGGTCGATGATGAATTCACGTCCATTAACGGTGGCTATGTATCTCATCGTCGTAACGCCTCGATCCGGGCTGCCTGTTTCCAAGGGGAAGTGCGGCCGTTGCGTTCATGGCTCAGGATAATGGCGCGGCGGCCGCGCTCATGAGCCACCAGGGTGGCCGCGATGGCGGCCACACGCTGCCACTCTTCCATCTCCGGCCGCGGCGCCAGGCCGCCCCCCAGGCGCCGCTCCAGGAACTCCGTGTCGAACGTGCCCCAGATGAACTCCGTGTGGTCCATGATCTTCTGGTGGAAGGGGATGCTGGTCTGGATCCCCCCGATGCGGTACTCGCGCAACGCGCGCCGCATCCGCAGGATGGCCTCGGCGCGCGTCTCCCCCCACACGATGAGCTTGGCGATCATGGGGTCGTAGTAGAAGCTGACCTCGAAACCCTCATAGATCCCGCTCTCCACGCGCACGCCCGGCCCCGTCGGCTCCTGCAGCACGACCACGCGGCCGCTGGAGGGGAGGAATCCGTTGTATGGATCCTCCGCGGTGATGCGGCACTCGATCGCCCACCCCTTCGGCGCGATGTCCTCCTGGCGATAGCGCAGCCGGCGCCCTGAGGCGATGGCCAATTGCTCCTTGACGATATCGATCCCGGTGACCATCTCGGTGACCGGATGCTCCACCTGGAGCCGGGTGTTCATCTCCAGGAAGTAGAAGTTCCCGTCCCGATCCAGCAGGAACTCGACCGTCCCCGCGTTGACATAACCCACGGCGCGCGCCGCCTGGATGGCCACCTCGCCCATCCGCTGGCGCAATTCATCGTCAACGGCGATGGAGGGGGCCTCCTCGATCAGCTTCTGATGGCGGCGCTGGATGGAGCATTCGCGCTCGCCGAGATGCACGATGTTGCCATGGGTGTCCGCCAGGATCTGGATCTCGATGTGGCGGGCGTTTGGAATGACCTTCTCCAGGTAGATCCGATCATCGCCGAAGGCCGCCTTGGCCTCGCGACGGGCGGCCTCCAGGGCGGACGGTAGCTCCTCGGGGCACCGAACCAGGCGCATCCCCTTGCCGCCGCCGCCAGCCGCGGCCTTCACCATCACGGGATATCCCAGATCGCCCGCGGCGGCGATCAATGCCTCATCGGGAAGGCATTCTGTCCCGGGGACTACGGGGATACCCGCCTCCTTCATTCGCCGCCGCGCCGCCACCTTGTCCCCCATGGCGGCGATCACCTCCGCGGGCGGCCCCACAAAGACCACACCCGCTTCCTCACAGGCTCGCGCGAAAGCGGGGTTCTCGGCCAGGAACCCATACCCGGGATGGATCGCCTCCGCTCCGGAACGGTGGGCGACATCCAGGATGCGATCGATGCGAAGATAGCTTTCCGACGCTGGCGGTGGGCCGATGTGATAGGCTTCGTTAGCGCGGCGCACATGCAACGCATGTCGGTCCGCGTCGGAATACACCGCCACTGTCTGTAAACCGCGCTCTTCACAGGCGCGGATGATACGCACGGCGATCTCGCCACGATTGGCAATCAGCACTTTACGAAACATAAGTCCCCACTTTCAGGTGGCTCATCTAGAGATGTGCCCCCCCTTTACCACACGTCCACCCAATCCGAGCGGCGAGCGCGCACAGCCCGCACCGTCTCCTCCCAGCGCTCCTGCTCAGGCGTCGTCATCCCGAGGACGATCAGCGCGGCCAGCGTGAAGGCGATCAGGTGCGGCATTTGTCCATTTAAAAGGAAGAGCACCAAGCCCAACATGGCTACGAGATTGGCGCCGCTGACCGCGATCATGAACGCCCGCTGCAACTGAGCGACCACGGCGGAGCGTCGATTCATGCCGGGAAGCTGCGCCAGCCGTTCGGGATTGGTCAGCCGCGCGGGCAGGAAGAAGGTCAGCACCCCGACCGTCGCCGCCCCGGCGAGGGCCATGACCACCAGCACCAGCAGATAGGTGGATCTCGGCAGATTTACCAACCCCCCGTGGCCGCCGAGGAGCCTGTAGATGAGCCAGCCGATGGCCACGTAGAGCAGCGTGCTCCCACGGAAGAACCAGAGGAAGGCACGCATCGCTCGCACCCGGCTTTCCAGGTTGATCATCGTCTGACCTCTCCACGCCTATAAGGGGATGTTCCCGTGCTTCTTCGGCGGGTTGCTATCCCGCTTGTTCTGTAGCATCTCCAGCGCGTTGATGAGGCGCGGTCGCGTCTCCTTCGGCTCGATGACGTCATCCAGGTAGCCGCGGGCGGCGGCCACATAAGGGTTGGCGAAGCGCTCCCGATACTTGGCCACCAGCCGCGCTCGCTCCGCCTCCGGGTCCTCAGCGGCCGCGATCTCCCGCTTGAAGACGATGTTGACCGCCGCCTCTGGCCCCATCACGGCGATCTCCGCCGTAGGCCAGGCCAGGTTGATATCCCCCCGCAGCGCCTTGGGCGACATCACGCAGTAGGCGCCGCCATAGGACTTGCGGACGATCACCGTCAGCTTGGGCACCGTGGCCTCAGCGTACGCGTAGAGCAGCTTCGCCCCATGGCGGATGATCCCGCCATGCTCCTGGGCGATCCCCGGCATAAACCCGGGCACATCCTCAAAGGTCACGATGGGGATGTTGAAGCAGTCGCAGAAGCGCACGAAGCGCGCCGCCTTGACGCTGGCGTTGATATCCAACACGCCGGCCAGGACCGTCGGCTGCTGAGCCACGATACCCACCACGTGACCCCCCAGCCGAGCGAAGCCGATGATGATATTCTGGGCGAAGTACTCCTGGACTTCCAGGAGATAGCCGTCATCCACGACGCGGCGGATGATCTCCTTCATGTCATACGCCCGGTTCGGCTCCTCCGGGATGATGTCGTTCAGCTCCTCGTCCATGCGTAGAGGATCATCGGCCGGGGGGATGTAGGGCGGATCCTCCAGGTTGTTCTGAGGTAGGAAGCTGAGGAGCTTTTGCAGCAGGAAGATGGCATCCTGTTCGCTGTCGGCGATGAAATGGGCCACGCCGCTGGTACTCGCGTGGACATGCGCCCCACCCAGCTCCTCGAAGGAGACCTCCTCGTGGGTCACTGCCTTGACGACCTCCGGCCCGGTGACGAACATGTAGCTGGTACCTTTGACCATGATGATGAAGTCCATCAGGGCCGGCGAGTAGACCGCGCCCCCGGCGCACGGCCCCATGATGACGCTGATTTGAGGGATAACCCCCGAGGCCAGCGTGTTACGCAGGAAGATCTCCGCGTAGCCTGCCAGGGAGACGACCCCCTCCTGGATGCGGGCGCCGCCGGAATCGCTGAGGCCGATGAGCGGCGCGCCGTTCTTCATCGCCAGGTCCATGACTTTGCAGATCTTCTCGGCGTGGGCCTCCGAGAGAGAGCCCCCAAAGACGGTGAAATCGTCCGCGTATGTGAAGACGAGACGGCCGTCTATGGTGCCATAGCCGGTGACGACGCCGTCGCCCAAGAAGCGCTGCTTATCCAGACCGAAATCATGACAGCGATGAACGACAAAGGCATCCAGCTCTCGGAAGCTCCCTTTGTCCAGCAGTAGATCCAGACGCTCCCGGGCTGTCAGCTTTCCTTTCGCGTGTTGTTGTTCGATGCGCTGCGGGCCGCCGCCCAGCTTCGCCTGGGCCTTCAGCTCACGCAGGCGCTGAATCCTTGGGTTGACGCTCAAGATGCGTCCTCCTTTGCGACGTTCATGATGGCGAACTATGAGAGACGAGAAGCTGTGCTCGTCGATGGCGACTGCTCCGGGCGAATCCAGGCCCAGGGCCAGTCGCGACGCGTGGATAGCCATCCGAACGCGGCCGTTAAAATGAAGGTCACCGCGATCGTATGCCACTGCATGATGCTGACCGGCACCTGACGCGGCAGCCGCGGGTAGTGTCCCAGCCCGTAGTCCACGAAGTCGTTCAGCAGGAACCACGCGCCCGCTATCCCGGTGCCGGCCACGGAGGGGCGATAGTAGGTGAAGAGCACCAGCCCCTGGGCGATCATGGCTATGTGGGTAGCCGTCATGAAGACGCTCTCAAAGGTGACGAGGCCGCGGGTGTTCCACCAGAAGACCACCCACGCGAATACGGTCCACAGGCCGAATTTGATCTGGCCCATGGCCGCGATGCTCAGCCACCAGTTGGGAACGCGATCCCACACGATCGCCGTGATCAGGCATAGCGCCGCCAGCAACGCCCACATGCCATTATACGTGGCGATCCAGCGCGCCAGGGCCGATGAAGAAGCCCGACCGCCCGCCAGCCACGCGGCCCCCATCAGCGACATCGAAGCCAGGGCTATCGCCCATAGCGCCGAGCGTATGCGCCCGCGCGCCTTCTGAGATGCTGCCTGGGTAACGACCAGGAGCAGCGCCAGCCCCCCCACCAACCCGAACAACGGACAGTCCGGGATGAAGGGCCATGTCCAGGCGGGCGCGCCCGGCAGTTGTCGCCCGTACCAGTACAGGATGCCCCATACGAATCCGGCCATGTCCGCCGCGAGGACGAGGCCCATGATCACCGGGCGACGGAGCAGATCCTGCAGAACATGGATTAATCGTCCAACCCAGACTCGTCGTTCCATGTCTCCGTCTCTTCCTGCCCAGACTCCGATGCCCCCGCGGGAGGGCGGCTCAGGGGGCGGATTGGGACCCCTCCGACGTAGGCGCCGGGTGGCACATCGCGATTGACGAGGCTCATGGCCGAGATCACCGCGCCATCCCCAATGACCACCCCCGGCAGGATCGTGCAGTTGGCCCCGATCGTCACATGGTCGCCGATCACCACGGGGCCGCGCCGCCACTCGTTCAGCAGGTATTCATGCCCCAAGATAGTCGTATTATACCCGATAATCGTATTTGAGCCGATGGATATCTCCTCCGGGAAAAACACATCCATCATCACCATTAAGGCAATGGATGTGTGATCGCCCACCTTCATCCCGGTGAGACGATAGAGCCGGTTCTTCAGCCCCAGCCAGGGCACGAACCGGCAGAGATAGATGATCAGAAAGTTCCTGACCACACGTAGTGGGTTAACGTGTCGCCAGATGTATTGTAGTGAGTTCCATGGCCCATCACTGGGGTAGATATGTAATCGATCCCGGCGATGAAGCGCTCGGGACTCGCCCTTTGGACTCTGAAGATGCTCCCTGCTCATATAACCGCCATTGATCGGGGGAGTTACGGCCCATTTCGCTCATATTGGAATAGGCAACACCCGCTTCCTTAAAGGCATGTTTCGTAGGGACCGACGGCCGTGCGCCCCTACAGTTCGGCCATTCTGATGGGGGCGAGGCATGCCTCGCCCCTACGTGTGTCGTGTTGAGCGTTTGGGTTGAAGGATGCAAGGGCGCACACTGCTGCGCCCTACTCTTGTGGGCTACCCCGTGGTCTCCGCCTGCCGCGGCTCGCGATTGAGCGCCGGCAGGCGGCCATCGGCCACCAGCTTTCGCTGCGCCTCCGCCAGGCGGTCATACGTATCGTCGATCCACTCAGGGATCACGCGTGTCTTGGCGATGATGGGCATGAAATTGGTATCGGCCTCCCATCGAGGCACGATGTGGATATGCACATGGTCATCGATGCCAGCACCAGCCACCTTCCCCAGGTTCACCCCTAGGTTGAAGCCATGAGGGCGAAACGCAAACCGCAGGATCGTCAGGCTGCGGTTCACCAGCAACATGAGCTCGGTCAGCGTCTCCGGCGGCAGATCCTCCAGGCTGGGCACATGGGCGTAGGGGAGCACCAGCAGATGACCGTTATTATACGGATAAAGGTTCAAGGTCACGAAGCCGTGTTGGCCGCGCATCAGCACATGTGCCACTCGATCATCCGTGGCCTGCACCTTCTGACAGAAGATGCAATCTTTGGATTTCTCGCTGGTGAGATAAGGCATGCGCCAGGGTGTCCACAATCGGTCCATCGTCTCCTCTATCGTCTATGAGCGAATTCACAATAGGCATTCTACCATACACTCCCATGCGGAAGCAATCATTTTCATCAGTAATCTCCGTTGACATGGCACACCATTGGACGTATACTGGCTTGGCTGCAAAGAAATCGGGAGGATACGCCCGATGGCGACCGTTTTCATGAAGTGGCTGGAGACCAGGCCACAGGACTACGAGCGGGGCATTCACATCCTCACGCTGGGACGCCTACGGCGGATCCGGGAGGCCATCCTCCGCGACTTCGTCAAGGCAGGCATGCGGATCCTGGAGATCGGATGTGGCACAGGTGTCCTCACCGCCCGGATGGCTGCACGCGGGGCGCATGTCACCGCCATCGATATCTCACCCGCCATGCTGGCCGAGGCTGAGCGAACGATCATCGCCTCAGGAGTTAGCGAGCGTGTCGCCCTGAGGCACATGGACGCTACCTCGATCGCCGAGCGGCTGCCTGCCTCCAGCTTCGACCTGATCGTCGCCGTATTGGTCTTCAGCGAGCTCTCTCCCGGCGAGCGGCGTCATGTGCTGGAGGCCTGCGCGCGCCTCTTGGCCCCTGGAGGACGCCTGCTCATAGCGGATGAAGTCGTCCCAAAGCGCGCGTTGTGGCGTTTGGCCTACGTCCTGATCCACGGGCCGCTTCGCGTGGTGACTTGGCTGCTCACCCGTGCCACGACGCGCCCATTGCACGGTCTGGAGACATCGCTCCCGGAGGGACTCCACGCCCGCGCGGTGAGGACATATCTGGGCGGCAGCCTGGTCCTGTACGAGTTAACGCCCGCTACCGCCGGGGAGGAGAGCCGACCCTCTCCCCATGTGATCGGTCGCCTGCGTCACAAGGTCACCCCACGCAGTCTGCTTATTGATTTGTGGGCGCTTTTCTTCCGTATCATCCCCCCATATCCTAAAGTGCGCCCCGGACTTTACCTGATCGGGCATCCTGGGCCGGATGATCCTGTCCTGGTCACGGGCAACTTCGACCTGACCGTGCGCCGGGTTGTGAGGGCAGTGGATGGCAAGGTTGACGCCTGGCTTCTGGTGGCGGACTCGGCGGGCGTCAACGTCTGGTGCGGCGCTGGCGGCGGCTATTTCACGACCGATAAGATCATCGCCGCCGTGAGATCCTCCCATCTGGACGAGGTGGTCCATCATCGCACGCTGATCCTGCCTCAGTTATGCGCCAACGGCGTGGATGGCTGGAGGCTGCGCCGTGAGCTGGGGTGGGAGGTCCTCTGGGGCCCTGTGCGGGCCGCGGACATCCCTGAGTATCTGAGGGCCGGATGCGAGAAGACGACGGCCATGCGCCTGGTGCGGTTCCCCCTGAAGGATCGCTTGGAGATGACCACGGTCACGCTGGGTTTCTATGGGCTGATCCTGTTGTTGCCGGTCATGCTGTTCTGGCGCCATCTGTTCTGGCCACTGGTCTGGAGCCTGGCAGGGCTCTCTTACTTCTACGCCGTGGTGCATCCCTGGCTGCCGGGGCGCGATGGCCTGATGAAAAGCATCCCGCTCGCCGCCATAGCTCTCCTGGGGATGCTTCTCTACTCGACCCTGTGGGATCCCGCGTCGATGCCGACGCTGTTCAGGCGCGGGGTAGGGATGGCGGCGCTGTCCGTCTTCACCGGCGCTGAGCTACAGGGCATGTCCCCCCTGATGAGGGGTGAGCAAGCCAACTGGGGATGGGAAGCTATCATTGGGATCGCTCTGGCCGCCATTTACTGGGGCGTGCCTATGATCATGGGGTGGAAATAGCCCGATGGAGGCGAAACAGGGGCTTTGGACCGCTCTGCGCGAGCATGTTCGTCTTGCTCGCGAGCTGCGGCGCCTGCGGATTCACTTCCATTCGGAGCGTTGCAGGGGATGCTGGCAGTGCTATGAGGTCTGTCCCATAGGCTGCTGGATGCCCGACCGCGAAAGGCGCGCTGTCATGTTCCAGCACGCGCAGCGATGTATCGCCTGCGGGGCCTGTGTCCTTCAGTGCCCTACGGACGCCATCGAGCTCAAGCGATGATGGAATTCAGGCCCCACGCCCCTTAGGTCATCACCGCTGATGGAATTCTTGACACAATGGAACACTGCATGGCAATATTGGCGATGATTTGAGAGTTCATTCAACCGACTATCACCTTCGGACATGGAGGTTTACTTTGACAGTGACAAGAACGCCCACACCGGTCTCTCCACCTTCTTCATCGGAGACGTCCATCTTAATCCCACCCTATGGCGGCCAGCTCATCGATTTGCGGGTTCCCCCTGAGGAAGTAGAGGAGCTGAAGGCATATGCCACGCGCCTACCCTCCATTCAGCTTTCACCGCGGGCCACGTGCGATCTGGAGTTGCTGGCCGTCGGCGCTTTCTCCCCCCTGGATCGGTTCATGGGGCGGGAGGATTACCAGCGCGTCCTCGACGAGATGCGCCTGGCCAGCGGCCATATCTTCCCGATCCCCGTGACGCTTCCAGTGGAACCTGATCCGGCCATCCGTTTGGATCAGGAGATCACCCTGCGCGATGCCAAGAACAACCTGCTGGCTGTCATGAGGATCGAGGAGATCTACGAGTGGGATCGCGAGGAGGCAGCCCAGAAGGTGTTCGGCACCCAGGACTTCCGCCATCCGTTGGTGGCGGAGATGCATAGCTGGGGGCCGCTCTTCATCTCTGGCCCGCTTCGGGTTCTGCAGCTACCGCGCCACTATGATTTCCAGGATCTGCGGCTGACGCCGGCCGAGACGCGAGCCCGACTGGAGTCGTTCGGTCGCCCTAACGTCGTGGCCTTTCAGACCCGGAACCCGCTGCATCGCGTCCATGAGGAACTGACCAAACGGGCCATCGAGCAGGTGGACGGCGTCCTCCTGTTGCACCCGGTGGTCGGGATGACGAAGCCGGGCGACGTGGACCACTACACCCGCGTTCGCACGTATAAGGCGCTGGCGCAGCGATACTACGAGCCGGGACGCATCCTGCTGGCGTTGCTACCATTGGCCATGCGGCTGGCGGGCCCTCGGGAGGCCTTGTGGCATGCCCTGATCCGCCGCAACTACGGCGCCAACTACCTCATCGTCGGCCGGGATCACGCCAGCCCGGGGAAGGACTCTACCGGCAAGCCCTTCTACGGCCCGTATGAGGCACAGGAGCTGGTGCGGCGGTTCAGCGACGAGTTAGGCGTGGGCGTGCTTTGCTTCCAGGAGCTGGTCTATTTGCCGGATGAGGATCGATACGAGGAGGTCACCAAGATCCCGGCCAACGCCCGTACGGCCTCCATCTCGGGCACTCAGGTGCGCGAGGAGTACCTGAATAACGGCCGTAGGCTGCCGGAGTGGTTCACTCGCCCTGAGGTGGCCGAGATCCTCTCTGAGGCCTATCCCCCGCGCTATCGGCAGGGCTTCTGCGTGTGGTTCACCGGGCTGAGCGGCGCGGGCAAGTCCACCACGGCCGAGATCCTGACCGTGTTGCTGCTGGAGCATGGTCGTCAGGTCACACTGCTGGACGGTGACGTGGTGCGTACCCACCTATCCAAGGGGCTAGGGTTCAGCAAGGAGGATCGGGACACCAACATCCGGCGTATCGGCTTTGTCGCCTCCGAGATCGTGCGACATGGCGGGGTGGCCGTCTGTGCCGCGGTGAGCCCCTACCGGGCCACCCGCAATGAGGTGCGCAACATGGTCGGCCGGGATCGATTCATCGAGGTGTTCGTGGACACGCCGTTGGAGGTGTGTGAGCAGCGGGATACGAAGGGTATGTACGCCAAAGCGCGGCGGGGCGAGATCAAGGGCTTCACCGGCATCGACGACCCATATGAGCCGCCGCGCCATCCCGAGATACGGCTGGACACGGTGAATCACACCGCGGAGGAGAACGCCCGTTTGATCTTAGATTATCTCATCAAGCGCGGCTTTGTGCGTGCGGATGACGGAGAATAAAGGGGGTGAGAACGGTACCGAGCGGATTAGGGTTCCATCCGACATCCTAATCATAGCGTAAGGAGGTGGTGTGATGAGTGTCCGGTTAGATCAGCGTGTCAGCCGTCGTGAAGTGCTGAAGGCGTTGGGGGCTGGCGTAGCAGCCGTGTATCTGGCCGCTTGTGCGCCTCCTACCGCTCCGTCTGAGGCGCCCGCTGCTCCAGCGGTGAAGAAGAAGCCGTTTGAGGGGATCACGCTCAACACCCTTCATGGGCCCGATCCCACCGGGTGGGAGGCCAAGGAGAACGCTCTCTTCGAGGAGCTCTATGGGGCTAAGGTCAACGTCACCACGGTGCCCTATGGGGAGCAGCGGCAGAAGCTCATCACCGCCTTCGCTGCGGGGGGCTCCGCGTATGATTTCTTCGTGATCGACTGCATCGAGGTCCCGGAGTACGTGGAGGCCGGCTGGGTGCTGGACATCACGGACTGGGTCACCGATGAGATGAAGCAGGATCTGCTCCCCTTCGCCGCCGACGGGATGATGTACAAGGGGCGGTGGTATGGGCTGCCCTGGATCTCGGAGTGGAAGTCCTTCGTCTACAACGAGGCCCATCTGGAGAAGGCCGGCATCAGCGAGCTGGCCAAGACCTGGGATCAGTTCGTCAAAGATTGTCAGACGCTTCAGGAGAAGGGCGTGGTGCCCAAGTACGCGACGGCCTGGTCCTGGCTCCAGGGCGAGGCCATCATCTGCGATTTCGTCGCGCTCACCGTGAGCTTCGGCGGGGAGTTCTTCGACGAGGAGCAGAACCCTCTGTTCAACGGCGAGGGCGCGGTCAAGGCGCTCCAGTTCATGCATGACACAATTTATGAGTACAAGATCACCAACCCGGCCTCCCTCACCTGGTCTGAGGCGGAGGTGGACAACGCCGCCTACGCGGGCGATATCTCCTACTTCCTGAAGTGGGGGCTGCCTTTGATCCCGCTCAACAACCCGGAGATCTCCAAGGTCGTCGGGCAATGCCGGATCGGTCTTCTGCCCTCTTACGATGGGCAGCATACGGCGACCTGCTCCGGCCCGATGGGGCTGGCCATCTCCTCCGGCTCGAAGCATAAGGAGGCCGCTTGGGCCTATCTACAGTTCCGGGCCGGGCGCGAGGGGGCCAAGCGCAACGCCATCGGGGCCGGCATCGTCCCGGGTTGGGCCTCCCTGTTCAAGGATCCCGAGGTGTTGGAGGCCATCCCCGACCTGGATCTCATGCTGGAACAGGCCAAGCACGTCGTCAACCGGCCGCGGGTCCCGTGGTACTATGAGTTCTCCACGACACTTCAGGTGGAACTGCAGAACGCCTTGACGCAGAAGAAGTCCCCGCAGGAGGCCCTGGACGACGCCGTCGCCAAGACGCTGGAGATCAAAGCGGAATACGAGGCCAAGAGGGCGTAGCCGTCCCCCGCTGTCGATATCGGCATACCCGGCGAGGGTCTGGCATGGTGGGTTCCGTCCAGACCCTCGCCACGCGACTCGGGATAATAGTATCATCCCCGTTAGATAAATGGGGGGTACGATGCAGGGAGAGGCCGAGAGAACGTTCGTGCCTCGCGGTCGTCGTTCATCTCGACGAGGTTTTCGCCTGACGAAGCGCCAGTTTGGGCTTCTGCTTGTATTGCCCAGCTTCCTCATCGTCTTCGTCACGCTCGTCTACCCGCTCGCCTACTCGATTTATATCACCTTCCACGATATGAACCTGACCCGGGCGGCGCTTGGGCCACAGTTCGTGGGGTTGGACAACTACATCGACGTGATACGCAATAAGGAGTTCTGGCAGGCCTTCCTACGCACCAGTTACTTCGTGTTCTACGATATCTTCTTAGGCATGCCGCTCGGGCTGGCCATCGCTTTGCTGCTGAACCAGAACTTCCGTGGGCGCGGCCTGGTACGGGCTCTGATCCTGTTGCCCTATGTGCTGCCAGGGACCGTAAATGGGCTCCTCTGGAAGTGGATCTACGATGCGGATTACGGGTCGCTGAACGCGTTCCTTCACCAGCTGGGGCTGATCGACGAGTACATCCCCTGGCTGGCGCGCCCGACGCTGGCGTTGCATATGCTGATCCTGGCCAACATATGGCAGGGTACGCCCTTTGCCATTCTGCTCTATCTGGCCGGATTACAGACGATCCCTCGTGACCTTTATGAGGCCGCTACCGTTGACGGCGCCAGTGCGTGGCAGTCCTTCCGTAACATCACCCTGCCTTTGCTTACGCCGATCACGCTCGTCATGGCGGTGCTCAAGACCATCGCCACGTTCAAGATCTTCGATATCGTCTATGTGCTCACCGGCGGCGGGCCCGCCAACTCCACACAGGTCGTGAGTTATTACATCTTCAACAATTCCTTTAAGTTCCTGGACATCGGTACGGGCGCGGCGATGTCCTACATCCTGACCCTGATCATCCTCGTCCTGGTTTTCATTTACTATCGCCTGTTGAGCACGGAGGTCTCGTACTGATCTCCTGTGAGGGATTGGTCACGCTCCATCTTCCAGGCGTATGAGGGGGATTCGCCGAGATGACGTCATTTACCGCCATGCGTCCACATCTTCCAGGATATATCCGTAAACCGTTGCGCGCTTTCATCATCTATCTCCTGGTCATCCTCGTCGTGCTGTATACCATCGCGCCCATCGTCTGGCTGGTGATCTCCAGCATCACCCCTCTGCCAGAGCTCCTCACCATTCCTTTGCGCTGGATCCCGAGGCATCCCACCTTCAAGAATTACCGGGAGATCATCACCGCCGCGCCTCAGACCGCGGGCGTCAATTACCAGTTCAAGGTGGCGCTTTGGAACAGCCTGGTGGTAAGCCTGGGGGTCACCCTGCTTTGTCTGGCCGTCGGCTCCATGGCCGCGTACGCGTTCGCCCGGCTGGATCTGCCCTTTAAAGATCGGCTGGTTTTCGTCCTGCTCTTTACGCAGATGCTGCCCGGCATCGCCATCCTCATCCCGTTGTTCATGATCAGCAATCGCCTGCATCTGCTGGATCGTCGTATCACGTTGATCATCGTGTATTGTTCCTTCACCCTGCCCTTCATCGTCTGGATGATGCGGGGATACTTCGAGACCATCCCCAAGGATCTGGAAGATGCGGCCATGATCGATGGGTGTTCGATGCTCGGCGCGCTGTTCCGGGTGGTCATCCCGCTCTCCACGCCTGGGCTGTTCGCCACCGGAGTCTTCGCCTTCCTGGGAGCGTGGAACGAGTTCATGATCGCCCTGGCTCTGACCAACACGCTCGCCTCGAAGACGATGCCGGTCGCCCTAGCCGAGTTCATCGGCCGATTCCGAATCGACTATGGGCTGATGACTACGGTGGGTGTGATCGCATCGATCCCCCCCATTCTGTTGGCCTTGATCTTCCAGCGCTACCTGTTAGAAGGGCTGACCAGCGGCGCGGTGAAGGGGTAAACCCGCGGATAGCTTCTCATCTCTTAATTTTTTCATCTTCTTTCCGGATAGGAGGCTCTTTATGCTACCTACGAAGATCACGGTCATCGGCGCGGGCAGCGCGGCTTTCGGGCTGAACACCCTGGCTGCCTTGATGCGCAGCCAGAAGCTCCACGGCAGCCAGCTGGCCCTGGTTGACCGGAACGCGGAGACGCTCGATCTGGTCGCTCGATTGGCTCATCGGCTCAACGAGGAATGGGGCGCTGGTATGAAGATCACCACGCATACGCATCATGCCGATGCCCTGCCGGACACGGCTTTCGTCATCTCCGCCATCGAGGTGCCCCCGCGAGAGGGGCTCTGGCGGTCCGACTATGAGATCCCGCTCAAATACGGTGTTCGACAGCCTTACGCGGAGAATGGGGGGCCTGGTGGCTTCGCCCACGCCGCTCGCAATATCGGCCCCGTCATGGAGATCGTGCGGGACATGGAGCAGGCGTGCCCTGACGCCTGGTTCATTAATTTCACCAATCCTATGATCCGCATCTGTGACGCGGTCGCCCGCTACAGCAAGATCAAGGTCGTTGGCCTGTGCCATCAGATCTACGCCGGATATGGGATGGTTGGCCTCGCCCTGGCGGAGGACCTGGGCATCGCCGTGCCCGAGGGCCCCTTATCCACGCATGCCGATCCACGCATCTGGCCGCGGTTGATGCAGGTGGCGCGGCAGGCCGCGGAGCGGATCGACATCACGGCGGCCGGGCTCAACCACTTCACCTGGATGCTGGATGTGCGGGATAAGCGCACCGGCGAGGATCTCTATCCCCTGTTCGCCCGACGTTGGGCCGCCCTCGATCCCTCCTTTGAGCCCCTGACCCGGCGGGTGTACGATGCCATGGGGATATTCCCCATCCCGGGCGATGAGCATCTGTGCGAGTATCTGCCTTGGGTTAGCGATCCCATCACCAAGCCGTGGGAGAAGTACGATATCAGCCTGTATGATTGGGATCTGTGGGGCAGCCGTCGGGATGAGACGCATGAGCGGATCGCTCAGTTGTCCAGCGGGGAATTAAGCGTTGAGCCGCTGCGCGAGGCCGAAGGGGAAGGCGTGCTGGACATCATTGAGAGCATCGCCGGGGCCGGGCGTCACTATCATATGTCGGTCAACATCCCCAACCAGGGGTTCATCCCTAATCTCCCGGAGGGGGCCATCGTGGAGGTGCCCGGCTTCATCAACGGGGCTGGCGTGCACGGGATCGGCGTCGGCCCGCTGCCAGAGCCCGTCGCCGAGTTGTGTCGTCGGGAGATCACGGTCGCCCGCCTGTGCGTCGATGCGGCGGTGAACGGCGATCGCCAGGCAGCCCTCCAGTGCCTGTTGCTGGATCCCGTGATCACTGATCTGGATGTGGCGAAGAAGATCCTGGATGACTACCTCCAGACCTATAAAGAATATCTGCCCCAGTTCTGGTAAATGGCATGGATGTAGGGGCGCACGGCTGTGCGCCCCATACGCGTCAAGTTAAGCGAAGTCGTGCGTTCTGTGATCTAAACAGCCTGACG
>DUEN01000120.1 GCA_011176545.1 Caldilineae bacterium
CCTGTCCAATACGGTATGATATAGGTGGGTGATGGCCATCCTGTCCCTCTAACGCTGGTGGATTTGGTAATCAGCATATCAGAGGACAGGGGCCATCGCCCACTCAAAAGTGTCCGGTAGCTAGTTTACGTATTACGTTTTGCGCTTTACTCCTCACTCTATCCAAGGAGTAAAACGTAAAGCGTAAAACGTAAGGCGTAATTGCCCTCCGCCCCCCGCTTCACGTTTTACGTTCCCCACTCCACGTTTATCGTCACCACCAACCCGATATGATCCGACGGGAACACCCCGTCCTCGTCCGGCTGATCCGCCACCAGCTCGATGGCCTCCAGATACGGCACGAGCTCCGGGCTGGCCCACGCGTAGTCGATGCGCTGCCACGGCTCGTCCGAACGAGAGGTATAGCCCGGTTCGCCGGGATGCAGAGCGGCCCATACGTCGGTCCACCCGGCCTCGCGCAAGATCTCCATCGGGGCCTGGTCGGGATGCTCGTTTAGGTCGCCTACCAGCAGGCGGGGGCCACGAAAGCGATCCATGTAGGTCAGAACTTCCGGCACCGTGCGCAGGCGGGCCGCCCGGCTGAGGGACAGGTGCGTGTTGAAGAGATGAAACGAGACGTCCGGCAGATCGAAGCGGGCGTGCAACACGATCCGCTGGTGTCGATCGTCCGGGTCGGTCAGATCCTGGGTGAGCGGGACCCAACCCTGGTCCGCAATCGGCAGACGGGAGAGGATGGCCAACCCTTCCCACACCCCGCCACGATAGTGCATGGCGGGGCGGAAGATCAGGTGCGGGTAGTCGGGCAGTCGCATGGCAATCTGCTGAGCCTGATTGAGGCGCCGACCGTCGGCGTCCAACTCGTCTCGATCGGGATCGCTGCGGATCTCCTGAAAGGCCACCACATCAGAGTCAGCGGCGCGCACGGCCTCGATGATGAGCTCGCGCCGCCGCGGCCAGGGGGCGTTGTAATTCCAGATGTTCAGGCTCATCACACGCATGGGAGTTCTCCAAAGGGCGAGGTGTCGGCAGGATACCACGGGAGCAGGCGGGGAGCAAGTTGAGCTCGCCCCTTTGCCCGTGGTATGGGCGTATGCTATAATCGCGCCACCATCATATGGGAGAGGATGTATGGCGAAGCGAGGTCGCCGGAGCAAAGGGACCCGTTGGCAGCAGTGGCTCTTCTGGGGGATCAGCCTGCTGGTCGTGTTAAGCATGATCCTGGCTTACGTGCTGGTCGGCTCGCCGCCACCGCCGCCACCTACGCCGACGCCAACGCCTATGATCGTGACGCCGTAAGCATCGATATTTGACGAATCCGGTGGATACCATTGACCCGGGACGAACGTCTTGGCCTCCTTCTCGTCGCCCTGGCCGTAGGGCTCTTCTCTACTTCTCCCGTCCTGATCCGTTGGGCGGCTCCCCTCTCCCCTTACGAGATCACGGCATGGCGCCTTGGGGTGGCCGCGTTGGTCGTGATGAGCCTGGCTCGCCTTAAGCGCCAGCCACTGGGCCCGCCACGGAGGGATCTGCGTCGCTTCCTCGGCTTCGGATTGATCACCGCGCTGCACTTCCTTTTCTATATCGCGTCCCTGAACTTTACGACCATTGCTCACTCGCTGGCGCTGGTGTATACCGCCCCCATCTTCGTCACGATCGCCTCGGCCTGGTTTCTGCACGAGCCTATCCCACGACGTAAGTGGCTGGGCGTGATCGTGGCCATCATCGGCATCGCCATCCTGACCGGTTTTGAACCCCAAATGACCGGGCGTATGATCGTGGGGGACTTGTTGGCGATCGGATCGGCGGTCATGTTCGGGCTGTACTCGGTGGCTGGTCGATCGCAGCGGACACAGTATCCCCTGTTTACTTATGCGGGCGCGGTGTATGGGCTGGCCGCCCTGTGGATGCTGCCCATCGCGGCGCTGACGTTTACGCCCTCGGGTTACGGATGGCGCCAGGCGGGGTCCCTCTTATCGCTAGGGGTGCTCCCTCTGGGGTTGGGACATACGCTGTACAACGCCGCGCTCCGTCGCGTCCATGCCACCTACGTCAACCTGATCGCCACCCAGGAGGTAACCGGGGGTGTGATCCTGGGGATCCTTCTGCTTCACGAGATCCCCAGCCTGAACGCCATCATCGGCGCGATCGTGACGCTCATCGGCATCGCGTTCGTTATCGTGTGAGCAGGGGAGGGAGACATGACAGGATTTCAGCTCGCCTCGATCGCGGCGATCGTCTTCTCAGGCCTGTGCCTGATCATCGGCTTCGTGTGGATCATGGTCGGCCGGGCCAGATGGCAACGCGATGACCAGGCGGTCCCCACGCTGATGTCAGAGGAGATCGACGCCGACACCCTCGTCGAGCCCACAGTCTTCCAGGGCAAGGCCCCGAGCGTCTCCGGTGGGTATGAAGTGAGCTTCGGCGAGATCGTTAAGATGCTACGAGAGGGCCGATTCTACGAGGCGGCTCCGATCCTCCTCGCGTTCATCGGCCTGTTCGGGATCCTCTGGTCCATCGGCCTGATCCTGTTGGCCTTCCATCAAACGATCGTCGGCGCGATCATGCTGGCGGTAGCCGCCTACACCATGGCGCAGGCGGCTTGCTCGTTCTGCCGCTCCTCAAAGCAACAGAATTCGGATGATGCGTGAGCCATCCTCTCTTCGTCACGTCTTGCCTGTGACAGCGGAAGTGGTGAACGGCCGGCTGTGGGTGGCAGGCTGCGATCTGACAGCGCTGTCCGATATATATGGCACGCCGCTGTACATCTACGACGCCGCCACCCTGGACGCCTCGGTGGAGGCTTATGCTTCGGCCCTCCGCCGACATTACCCGGGCCCCTGGGAGATCGCCTACGCGGCCAAGGCCTTCTGGTGCACCGCGATGGCCCAATGGGCCTCGTCACGCGGCCTGGGGCTGGACGTGGTCTCGGGCGGGGAGCTGGCCATCGCCCTGCGAGCGGGCTTCCCACCGGAGCGCATCCACTTCCACGGCAACTACAAGACGGACGCCGATCTGGAGATGGCTCTGGAGGCCGACATCGGGCGCGTCGTCCTGGATCACGAGGGGGAGGTCGAGCGCCTGGAGCGGCTGGCCGCGGCGCGGGGAATCGTGTTGAAGGTCTGGCTGCGCATCTCGCC
>DUEN01000121.1 GCA_011176545.1 Caldilineae bacterium
CCCTGCAGTGATTACCACATCTCACCGCGGAGACGCAGAGAGCGCAGAGGAGGAAGAAAAATCAAAAGTGGATCTCCGCGTCCTCGGCATCTCTCTGCGGTAAGAAAGAGCGTGGTTAAACACGCATATAACACTTATAAGTCATCACCGCATAGCCCTCGATTGTACGAGGCAGCCGCATTATAGCCCAGCCGATGGGAAGAGGCAATGTAGCAGTAGTGCTGCGCTCATTATGGGAGGTTGACACAGCGCCGGTGTGCCACTATAAGGCCGTGCTTATGGGGATGTAACCATGGGAGGATGACAAACAAAGAAGAAGGCCGGGCCATCGACGGCCCGGCCTCTGCGCTCACAGCCAGCCCTGGCTGCGGGCGAACTCCGTAATGAAGGGGATCTCGCTGCGCTTGCCCTGATACGCCTGGTAAGCGTAATAGAGCCCTACCACGTGTGGCAGGAAGAAGATGACCCACAGGAAGAGCCCCAGGCATCCCAAGGTGATCAGCGTGAGCACGAGGTACACGATGATCGCGATGATCTCGTATACGAAACCAGCGACCCAGAACAGGATGGAATTGATGGCGTGGAATCGCTGAAACGGCCGACGTTTGTTCTCCTCGGCGATAAGCAACACCAGCGAAACCAGCGGGATCTGGAGGATGACCAGGCCCAGCCAGGCCAGGGCGGCCATGAGGCGATCATCATCTGAAGCCTCCAAGTCGATCTCCCCCGTCACGACCTTCGGGCCGGACGGCGGAGCTGGCTCCGTGACCGCTGGCTCGCCTTCCTCCCTCGTCGGCGCTTCCTCACCTTTCGCCTGTGGCTCTTCCGGTTCGGAGGCCTCCGTTGCTCCCTGCACCTCCGGGGACTCCTCGACCTGCTCAGCCTCGGGCGTCGCGCCTGCCTCCATCATCTCCTTCTCGTCCCGCGACTCCTCTGACTCCGATGCGTTCAAATTGCGCTTCTCTTCCATAGTTGACTCCCTCCCAACAGGCTTTTGATCGGATGATCCGTCGAGCTTTCTCAAAGGGCTTCCACGAGGATGCTCGCCATACGGGGCATCCCCGTATCGCTCATTGAGGTGAGCTTCCCTTGTTTAATACGTGAGAGCCACAGTATAAGTTTCATACGCGGACATCACGATGTGGCCCTCCTGCCTGGATCATCGCATAAGGTTCGCCGCGATGCTTGACCGTGAGCCGACCGGAGCCTGACACTTCCCCCTGTCCGAGGTGTGGCACGCCTCTCTCCAGCATCGATTTGGCGCGCGGCGAGGCTATGTTACAATCACCGTACATCGCAGGAGGGAGGGCTGCATGAGCGAACTTGGAAAGACCAGGGTGATCTTCATGGGGACGCCCGAGTTTTCGGTCCCCACCCTGGCCATGTTGGTCGAAGAAGGCTACGACGTGGTGGGCGTGGTCACCCAGCCCGACCGCCCGGCCGGCCGCGGTCGGAAGGTGACCCAATCGCCGGTCAAGCAATTCGCGCTCTCGCACGGGCTTCAGGTGCTCCAACCCGATACCCTGCGCAAGCCCGAGGTCGTGGCGGAACTGGCCGCGCTGCGGCCGGATGTGATCGTGGTCGCCGCCTATGGTAAGATCCTGCCACCAAAGGTGTTGTCGATCCCTCCCAAAGGATGCATCAACGTCCACGCGTCCCTGCTGCCCCGTCACCGGGGGGCCTCCCCCATCGCCGCGGCCATCCTGGCGGGCGACGCGATCACCGGCACGACGATCATGTTGATGGATGAGGGGATGGATACTGGGCCGATCCTGGCACAGGCCACCATGGAGGTACGGCCCGACGATACGGCCGGCACTCTGGGCGAGCGGCTGGCTCGCCAAGGCGCGGAGCTCCTGGCCGCCACGCTCCCTATGTGGCTGGCGGGGGAGATCACCCCGCAGCCTCAACCTGAGGAGGGGGCGACGGTATGCCGTCCCATCCGCAAGGAGCAGGGGCGCATCGATTGGACGCGGCCGGCCGTCGAGATCGAGCGGATGGTGCGAGCCTATCACCCCTGGCCGGGGGCCTTCACCTTCTGGGAGGGGCGGCTGTTCAAGATCGTGCGCGCTCACGTCGCGGGGGGATCCGCGGCGCCAGGCGAGGTCATCCCCTGGGAAGAAGGGGCAGCCGTGGGCACTGGAGACGGCCTGCTCGTATTGGACGAGGTGCAACTGGCCGGGCGGCGGGCCATGCCCATCTCGGATTTCCTGCGCGGGCAGCGCGCCATCCTGGGAGCGCAACTGGGATAAAGGTGACCGGCACTTCCACGAAAGTGCCGGTCACCTGCTGATCGCTCCTAGGATGTAAGGGCACAACATCGTTGTGTCCCCGGCCGTAACCTGTGGAGCCTGCTGTCCAGACAGCGACGCCCTCCGCCTCGATTACGCCCGGATCTCCTGCCGCTGGAATAGCACGTAACCCAGGGCGAAGAGGAGGATCGTCGCCGCGATGAGGCCGGTGAGATGCGGCCAGATGAGCAGGACGCTCTGGCTGAGAGGCAGCGGCGTGCCCAGGATGGCTCCCTGCAGCTGGATAGGGAGCACTAGGCCGAAGGCACGCACCGTGGGATGCAACAGCGCCAACGTAGCCTCGGTATAAAGCGTATTGGGCGACAGCCGCGTCAGCGCCAGCTCCAGCTTCGCCTGGGCCAGGATCTCCTCGACGAATCCGAATCGGATCGGCTGCAACGCCTGAGCCAACAGGCTGGCGAGCGTCCCCCAAAAGACGGTGAAGAACAACCACACGGCGATGGAGGCCAGCGCTGCCGTCGCCGGTTGGCGGAAGGTGATCGAGAACACCATGGCCAGCCCCAGCCAGATGCCGCCATAGAAGATCGTGGCCAGCAGGAACCACAGGCTGCGGGCGACCTCCTCCTCGCCAGGGGGCACGCCCAGCCGAAGCAGCCCCATCCCCATGATCAACAGCCAGATGGCCGTCAAGACCAAGGCCAGGGTGAAGAGCCCGGCCAGGAACTTGCCCAGAAGCAGGGCATCCCGATAAATAGGCTGCGCCAACACGCGCGACAGGGTCCTCTGATTAAACTCGCCGTTTACCGCGTCGAACCCCAGGGCGATGGCCACCAGCGGCACCAGGAAGCCCAGGAAGCCTACGAACGCGGGCAGGGGGTCCCGGGCCGTCGTGAAGAGCCTGAGGAACAGGAACGGATCCTGCCCCACCGTCGTCCGCAAGTTCTGCAGGGCTCCATAGACGGTGCCCAACGCCGTCAGCACGATGAGCAACTCCAGGATGCGCATCCTCGCGCTGGTGAGGTGATCCGCCATCTCCTTGGCGACCACCGCCCACAGGCCAGTCCACGGCGAGCCTTCTCGCACGCGCTCACGCCGAGTCCCCTGCAGGGACATGACTCACCTCCTGGAAGTATCGGGCGTAGATCTCCTCCAGATTGGGCTCCTCCAGCTCCAGCGAGCGCAGCAGCCCTCCCGCCTCGACGACAGCGCGAGCGACCTCCCGACGTATATCGCGCCGCGCCGTGATCTCGTAAGTATCCCCGTCGGATCGTCGCACTTTCTTGACCTCGGGAAGGGCTTGCAGCGCTTCCTCCATAGCCGACGCGGGGCCTTCCGCCTCGAGATGGATCCGATACTCGCTACCGAGTACGCGCTGGGCGAGCTCCCTCACGGAGCCCTCCAGCACCATACGTCCTTGATTGAACAGCCCCACGCGATCACAGACCGCCTGGACCTGGTATAGCAGATGCGAGGCCAGCAGTACGGTGATCCCTTCAGCCTTCAGGCCGCGGATGATGTCCAGGAACTCCCGCGCGGCCTCGGGATCCAGCCCCTGCGTCGGCTCGTCGAGGATGACGAGCTGCGGCTGCTTGATGAGGAGCTCCGCCACACCGAGCCGCTGGACCATCCCCCGCGAGAACGTGCCCACAAGGCGATCCGCCACATCGCTCAAGCCCATCTGCTCCAGCGCCTGGTCGATACGCCTATACGCCTCGTCGCGGCGCAGGCCGTTCAGCTTGGCGATGTAGATCAAGTTCTCGCGAGCGGTCATATTGTTATAGAACCCAACCTGATCGGGCAGATAGCCCACACGGGCCTTCACGCTCAACGGCTCGCGCGCGGGATCGAAGCCCAGCACCTGAACGGTGCCAGCCGTGGGCTCAGTGAGCCCCAAGAGCATCAGGATGGTCGTCGTCTTGCCCGAGCCATTGGGGCCGAGCATGCCGAAAACCTCACCCTTGCGCACCGTCAGGTTTAGGTCCTCCACGGCGACGATGCCGTCATAATGCTTGGTGAGGCCATGCGTCTCGATGACGAGTTCGGCCATCGCTCACCTCCTTCGGGATCATCGACGCCCGAAGCGGAGCACGGCCAGAGCGACCACACCAACAGCTACAGCGATCAAAGCGATACCGACGACTCCCCACAACGTCGATGTGAGCACGGTGATGCGGAAGTCCGTTGAATCGGAGGTGCCGCCCTCCGCGCTGGCCCGGATGGTCACCATATAGTCCCCCGCGACCGCCTTCGCGGCAGGCCGGATCTTGGCCGTGACCTCCGCCTGGTCGCCGGCGGGAATCTCATCGATCTCCTTGGGGTCGAACTCGATGGACCAGCCACTGGGCTTGGTAGCGCTCATCGACACGTTACGCGCCGGGGCGCTTCCGGTGTTACGGACGACGATGGTAAGCGGCGACTCTTTACCGGCGTACGCCTCTCCAGAGAGGCGCGCATCGGGCGCCGTGACGGACAGGCTTGGCCGGCCCGTGACCTGCGCGGTCAGCTCGACCCTGGTTTGAGCCTCACTGCCGCGCGCCGTGACGATGATCGGATACTCACCCGCGGGCGTCCCTCGCGGCGCTCGGACCTCGATGGTGAGGCGCTTGGACTCATTGGCCTTCAAGGGGAGACTCGTCACTTCCTGGGTGCCATAGGAGGACTTGAAGGTGACCTGGAACCCTTCGGGGGCTTCGGCCTCCAGGTTGACGGTCATGTCCTCATCGCCCTCGTTCTTGAGCTTCCCCTCAAACCGGAAGGTCGTCGTAGGCGAGCCCCTCAACACTGGCAGCTCCACCTCCAGGGAGAGCTTGGGAGGGAGCTTCTCCTGAACGATCAGCTCGATGGGCAGCCTCGCCTCAACACCCTTACCCCGGGCCACCGCTACGAAGCGATATGTACCAGGGGAGACATCTTCAGGAGGTTGCAGTCGCAGGCTCACGGAGACATCCTGGTCAGGCTGTACAAACGCGGACTTCACAACCCGCCCGCCGCCTCGGAAGACCGCCGTCCATCCCTCGGGGACCTCCGCCATATCCAGGCGGACGATCTGCGGCGGCAGGTTTGAACTCCGTAGAGTCAGGGACAGATTGATGGTCTCGCCTACCTCGGCTGTCTGAGAGGGATAACGCGTGAAGATCAAGAGTTGAGGTGTCGTCCCCTCCTGAGCGAAGGCCGGGATCCATGGTACGCTGAGCAACACCAGGCTCGCGATCAGGGCAACCGTCCAGATCCGTCGCATGATCTACCTCCGTCGGATAGGATGGTCAGGAAGGCGAAAAGGGCGCTCGCAGGTATATGGAGCATTCGCAGGACGGGGGCAGCCCAGACATATCCCGATCGTGAGGTCGGCCTGCCGTCATTCAAGCCACAACGCGGCCCTCCCGTGCCCAGAGAAGGCACAACACTGCAAACATACACGTGGATGATTAGATTTATGTTTGATTTTCATTAAGCCTAGATTAACGTGTAGAAGAGAGGGGAACTCACACCTAGCTCAGCGCTACGCTCATATGGGCATAACGACAAAAACATAGGGGCAACGCATGCGTTGCCCCCGCAGGGAAGATGTCGAGATGCACAGTCATGCGTCCCGGCGAAAGGATGATGCCGCCTACCTCACGTCTGAACGTTTTTATTTCTTATCTCCGTTCCGGTCCCGCAGGAAGATGGCTAGGACGATGCTCACCGCGCTCACCACCAGGCTGCCGAGGAGCGCAGGCATGAAGCCCTCGACGGTGAACTCCAGGCCAAGTCGACCCGCGATGGCTGAGGTCAACCACAGCATCAGGGCGTTGATCACCCAGGTGAAGAGCCCCAGGGTGATCATCCGTAACGGGCAGGTGAGCAGTTTCAGGATGGGGCGAAGGAACGTGTTCACGAGGCCGAAGATCAATGCGACCGCGACCAAGGTCTCTACGCTGGTGTCGGCGTGAATACCTGGCACGATGCGGGTCGCGGCCCACAACGCCGCAGCGTTGATCACAAGCCGGATGACGAGACGATTCACGACGTCCTCCTTTTACTACAGGCCAAGATCATGCATCCTCCTCGGGGATGACCCTACGACGCATGGTGATAAGGGTGCGCCGTACGATGAAGCCGGCTTCCTGTAGCGCCTCGATGAGCTGGGGATGCTCGGTGTTCACCCGCGTCTCGATCTCCCAGCCGGGATAGCCGACTAGCAGGTTGAGCGCCCGGGCGACGAGTGCGTCCTCCCACTTTCCACGACGTTCCGGGTGCACCCATATCTCAAGCTGATGAGGGGGATGCCAGCGCGAGCCCCGGACGATCATGGCGGCGACCAGCCGTTCCTGCTGGTATACTCCCAGCCTCCACACCCTCTCCATGCCGATGAGCCGGTTCAGCCACTCTCCCAGGCGCTGATCAGGGGACACACAAAATCGATGAGGGCGCACTGGTTGCCACCATTGGGCTAACGGCGGCAGAGCGATCGTCGCCAGCTCGTAGATCTCCCTCCAGGCCCCGGCGGATAGTGACTTCAATGGCGGGGAGGCAGGTAACGGCAGGAGCTCCGAGGGGGGCTCTGGCCTTTGAAGCTCGCTGGTACCCGTGATCGCCTCAAATCCCAATCGCTCATAGAGCCTGCGGGCGATCTCATTATCGGCCCGCACCTGGAGCACAGCCCACGTCCCGCCGCGCAGGCGGATGTGATCCAGCGCGGCTTCCATCAGCGCGCGGCCGATGCCACGACCGCGGTACGCTGGCGCTACCGCGACGTTGGCGATCTGCCA
>DUEN01000122.1 GCA_011176545.1 Caldilineae bacterium
AGACGCTGTCGCGGATCCCCCGACGCCAGCTCATCATGATCATTAGCCAGACGGCGATGGCGAGCGGCACTCCTATCCCCAGCGTGCGCACCCAGTCCAGGCCGTTCAGCCCCATGAGCCTTGGTGAGGCGGCGCCTATCAATAAAGCCGCATAAGGGATGCCGATCAGATACGTCAGGCGTATAGCCCACCACAGCCCCCTGGGAAGTCCTCCGTAACGAGCCGAGATCTGCGCTCCCAGCACATAGAGGATCCAGGAGGACAAGACCCATAAGCCAGGCTCCGTCCTCCATGCGTCAAGGGCAATCAGCTTAGCCCGCCAAGTTTCCACCAACGCTCTGCTCCCATAACAGCGATCGAGCGGATCCCCGCCTCGAGTCCATGAGGGGCGATTCCGATCGATTATAATGTCCCCACTGGCATAGAGCAAGGGACTTCCTAACGCGATCGCTTTGTCTCCTGGGGTGGACGTCAAAGGCTTTACCTTTGAGCTGAAGCTGAGTACAATGGCCATACTGTTTCCACGGAGAGATGATATCTAACCCCCAGGAGGCTCATATGACCTCCCCTTCTACGCATCCGAACATCCTGTTGATCCACACGGACGAGCACCGTTGGGACTGTCTGGGACCCTACGGCAACTCTCAGATCCGCACGCCGCATCTGGACCGGCTGGCCGCTGACGCGGTGCGTTTCGATAACTGCTTCTGCCCTTACCCCGTCTGCACGCCGTCTCGCTACTCATTATTGACAGGGCTCTATGTGCGTCAGCATCTGGGATGGACGAACCACAGCACGCTGGCGCCAGGATTCGAGACGTTCCCCCGGCTCCTGCGGCAGGCAGGCTATCGGACGAAGGCGGTGGGCAAAATGCACTTCACGCCCACCTACCTGGACGTCGGTTTCGAGGAGATGGAGCTGGCCGAGCAGGATGGGGATGGCCGCCTGGATGATGATTACCATCGCGAGCTTATGGCTCATGGGCTCATTGACGCCATCGATCTCATCGACCAGCGCGCTGAGTTCCGCCGACGGGCTCCGGCTTCGTATTGGGAGACCTTCGGCGCTCAGCCGTCAGACCTGCCCGAGGAGTGGCATTCGACGACGTGGATCGCCGACCGGGCCATGCGAGCGCTAGAGGAGTGGACCGACTCAGGCAATCTGCTGATGGTCGGCTTCATCAAGCCCCACCACCCGTTCGATCCGCCGGAACCGTGGATACGGATGTACGATCCAAAGGAGATCGATCCGCTGCCCGGCTGGTTGGACGTCGAGCCCGAGCGTGATCGGGCCTATCATGCCGGCTATTTCCCCAATCACGAGCTGACCGAGGCGACGATCCGGCGCATCACGGCTTATTACTATGCCACCATCAGCCATATCGACCACCACATCGGTCGCATGATCGAGCTATTGAAGCGGAAAGGGCTATACGACGACACGATGATCATCTTCACCAGCGATCACGGCGATTACATGGGCTTTCACCATATGATCCTAAAGGGCGGCCACATGTATGATCCATTAATGCGGGTCCCATTGCTGATCAAGTTCCCCGGCAATCAGGGAGCCGGCACGACCCGCGATACGCTGGTGAGCCTCATCGACCTGGCCCCGACGATCTTACGGCAGGCTCATATCGAGCCGCCTGCATGCATGAGGGGGCTTGACCTGGCTGATCCAACGGCTGATCGCCCCATGATCTTCGCCGAGAACCGCCGTGGTCAGGTGTATATGGCACGCTCGCGCACGCATAAGCTGATCCTGTCTCATGATCCCGACCAATGCCTCTTCTTCGATTTGGATCGGGACCCGCTGGAGTTGACGGATCACTTCCAGGACCCGACGTATCAGCCCCTCATCCGAGAGCACTGTGAGGCATTGGCCCGGTGGTTGATGTTCGACGCGGTGCCCCCAACTTATCTCGACGAGCGGGCTCCCTGCATCGACCAGCCCAACGTCCCCGATCCTGATGACGATCACCGGCAACGCATGCTGGCTTACTTCGAGCGTAAGATCGCCGGTTGAGCGAGTGTTGGATCATGAGTCGGCCCAATATCCTCCTCATCCATTCCGATCAACATCGCTACGACTGCCTCGGCGTCACGGGACACCCGATCCTGAAGACGCCCCATTTGGATCGGCTGGCTGCCGAGGGAATGATCTTCACCCACGCCTTTTGCCCGATCCCGTTATGCATCCCCGTTCGCAACTCGCTGTTGCACGGGCGATGGGCGACGCAGCACCTCTCCATCGCTAACTGGGATACGGAGGCGCCGCGCCCGCCCCGCGAGGGACTGCCCACGTTCAGCCAGGCGTTACGCGACGCGGGATACTTCCTCGGCTACGTCGGTAAGTGGCACGTCCACCCCGAGAAGGACGCGCGGGCATATGGGTTCCACGAGTACGTACCCGAGGAGACTTACGATGAGTGGCGCACTGCCGCGGGATATCCGCCCCGCCCGCGCACGAACGGCTGGTTCGGCGAGATCGATCCGCATATCCCGCCTGAGGCGTCCCGGCTGGCCTGGGGAGCGGATCACACGATCCGGCTGTTGGAGGCGTGCGCAGCCTCGGGCGCGCCCTTCTTCATCCGATGGGATCCCAGCGAGCCGCACCTGCCCAACGTGGTGCCTGAGCCCTATGGCTCCATGTATCCGCCAGCGGAGATCCCGCCCTGGCCCAGTTTTCCGGATCCCCTCATCGGCAAGCCCTACATCCAGGCACAGCAACGGCGCACCTGGAAGGTCGATGGATGGACGTGGGACGATTGGGCGCCGGTGGTGAGCCGCTACCTGGGCGAGATCACCCTCATGGACGCGCAGATCGGCCGCGTCCTCGACGCGCTGGATCGGCTGGGATTGGCGGAGAACACGCTGGTGATCTACACCACGGACCACGGCGACTTGTGCGGCGGGCACGGGATGATAGACAAGCACTTCATCATGTACGACGACGTAGTGCGCGTCCCGCTCATCATGCGCTGGCCGGGGCACATCGTACCGGGTAGCCGGTGCGATGCCTTCGTGGCCCACAGCATCGACCTGGCAACGACCTTCTGTGAGGTCGCCAGGGTGTCGGTACCGGAGACGTTCCAGGGTTTGAGCCTGCTACCACTCATGGCCGGCGAGCCGGACAACGGCCGGCAGGACATCTTCGCCACGTATCATGGCAATCAGTTCGGGCTATACAGTCAGCGCATGGTGCGGGACAGACGGTGGAAGTACGTCTGGAACGCGACGGCCGAGGACGAGTTGTACGATCTGGAATCAGACCCGGGCGAGCTGCACAACTTGGCCGCGGACCCGGCGTATCGGGACGAGCTAGCCCGGCTGCGGCGCCGGCTGGTGGCGTGGATGGAGGAGACCGGCGATCCCCTGCTAAACTCGTGGATCCGGGTACAGCTATTGGAGGGGCTGAAAGCGTAAGGTGCGACGCACTTTGGAAGTGCGTCGCACCTTGGGGCTGGAAATGGAGGAGGCCTCAATACGTCAGCACCACCTTCACCACTTCTTCTGGCCGCCGGTCGATCAGCGCATACGCCTCGGTGGCTTGTTCGAATCGGATGCGATGGGTGATGAATCCATCTACGCTCAGTCGCCCCGATGCCAGCAGCTCCGTCACCGTAGCATGGATGCGTCCGCGGTCCCACAGTGGGTATTCCCGATGAGGGCAGTTCCACACGCCCATGCTGGAGACCATCGTGATCCGGTTGTGGTGCCACTCCTCGCCCAGGCGCAGCGCGGAGGCCTCACCCTGGTAATATCCGGCCGCCACCACCCGCCCCGCCATGCGCACGCTGCGGATGGCCTCGTGTAACGCCACGTAATGCCCGGATACCTCGATGGCCACGTCGGCCCCTCGATGTGGGCTGGCCGTCTTGATCTCCCGCCCGACGTCGCACGTGCTGGGATCCAGCGTACGATTCGCTCCCAGTGCCTCCGCCAGTTCCCGTCGCCGGGCGATGGGATCCACCGCGTCGATCCAGGCTGCGCCGTTCAACCGGGCCAGTTGCACCGTCAGCAGCCCGATGACGCCCAGCCCGAAGACCGCGACGCGATCCCCCACCTTGATATAAGCGTCGTGCACGGCCTGGAGCGCCACCCCTGCCAGCGCCAGGAACGCCGCCTGCTCCGGCGTCACTCCTGGCGGCAACGGCTCGATGGAGCCCAGGCTCGTCTGCTGGTCCTCGGTGAAGGTGTGGGTCTCCCGATGGGGGAATGGCAGATGGACCAGATCGCCCGGCCGGAAGCGCGTCACCGCCTTACCTACCTCAATGACCCGGCCGACCCACTCGTACCCCAGCCGCATGGGATAAGCGGGTTTTTCCATCGAAGGCACGAATAACCGCAACTGAGGATCGAACCGTTTGTCGTGGAACGGTGACGTGCCGCGGTATAGGTTGAGCTCCGTGCCGTGGCTGATGCCGCTGAGGATAGCCTGCGCTCGTATCTCGTTGGGCTTGAGGGGGGCTTCCTCATACGAACGTAATGTTAGCTCCCGCGGGGCGGTCAGCAGTAGTTCTCGGGGCATGGTGGTTACCTCCTCACCTTCGAGATCGCTCAAACCGTCGTGTTTGGCTAATCTTCAATTCCCGGATTAGCCGCCATAATGGCTTCCGCCACCTCCCAAACACGGGAAAGGAATCCCTTGCCCTGTTCATTGCGCTGCCGAAGATCAGCGAACGAAGTTATTCCAAGATCACCGAGCAGTTGCCGATAGCCGGGACTAAACTTATCCCGCATCTCCACTGGCGCATCATGGTAGAGCACCTTCTGACACCTGGAGTAGGTGGCAACCATCCAGAATATGGCCTCTCGATGGTAGCCACGCTCGATCAGCTCCCGGCTTCCGTCAATCGCGATCGGGCGGGCAATATCGCTAATGTCTGAAGCGAAAAAGAAGGGCGTCTTGACCACCGCTTTGGCTACATCGAACACGTCGGTGAGCACGGCAAGGTGATGCTCAACTCGCACCCGGCTCATCTGGGCACACCCTAACATCTCCAGTAGGGTCTCGTAAAAATCCAAGTGACCATACTCCGCCAGGAGTTCTTGCGCCGCCATATACCTCCGCCGCACAGTTGGGTTCTTCAGACCGGCCACGAGCAGGACATGAGTCGTCACGCCCGTCGCGAATAGCCAGGCAGTAACCTGATCGTGGAAGGGCTCTGATTCGTTCAACGACTGGAGGTTTTTCAGAACGTTGTTTCTAGCGTGTTCGCACCGCTTACAGACCCACTGCCGTTTGGCATAATCTTTGGACACAGCCGCCTGAAGTCTGGTCAACTGGCCTGATGGATCCAAAATGATGCTCGGTATCCTAAAACTGCCAGCCATGCGGTAGTCACCCAAGATCAGGTCAGGTGACTGAAGCTGATCACTTGACAGGTAGGATACTTCGAGAATAACGTCCTGATAGATGAACTTCCCAAGCTTATCCGGTGGGGCGGGATCGGCAAATACGACCATTACATCCACATCGGAAGTTGCAGGAAGGATGGCATCATCGGGGAGCCAATTCATCGAACCGTGGTAGAAGGCGCCATAAAAGCCTGGTACTTTACTGGCCTCCTCAATCACCCACTGTCGAGCCACATCTTTGGCATGTTTGACAATCATGATCACTTCACAATCGATTCTCTCTTTGAACCGTTGACTCACTTTCAGACTTGTGGGTATGTTCCAATAGTTGAGAACGATCTTTCCGCCCCGCCCAATGGTACGTGAGATGAGCGGAACCCCGAGCGTAGCGAGCGCCCGTCCTAGCGGTCCAGCTCAGCCGTCCGCCGGAGCGCCAGCGGAGGCGGGTCGGCTGCAGCGGATGTCAGGCGTACACCAGCTAGATTGTGCATATGATACACCCTCAAAAGTTCCTTTGCAATGCTTCCCGGCCCAAAATACACGACGAGTAGTACGGTGCTTCGGAAATTCATCAGAGAATACGTTGGCCAATCGATACACAACAAGCCCGGAGAGGCAAGGCACATTTGACACGCGTGATAGGTCATGCTATCATGGTGTTGCACAAGAGAGGTGGATTATGACAAAGAGTGGATCCATCGACCGATACATATTGGATGCAGCCCGGTCCCTCCTGTCAGAGGGCGAGCGAGACTTCACCATGGAACAACTTGCGGCAAAAGCCAACGTATCCAGAGCGACCATATACCGGCGTGTGGGCAATAAGGAAATGCTCCTCAAGCGTTTATCTCATGAACGTGGGGAAACATTCGAGCAGTTAGACACAAGGCTCAGGATTCTAAAAGCTGCACGTGTTGTCTTTGGCCGGGAGGGACTGGCCGCTGCCACCATGGAGCAGATCGCCAAGAAGGCTGGCGTAGGCGTGGCCACGGTCTACCGGCACTTCGGGGATAAAGAAAACCTGATCCGGGCCTTCTTAGAAGAAGTGGGGCCTAAGACGACCATCCGTGCCCTTGCCCTTCATCCTACAGACGATGTCGCCCATGACCTGGAGGAAATCGTACGGTTGATCATGGCGTTTTTCTATGAACATCGCGATATTCTACGGCTTGTCTTCATGGGCAACGAGACCGAACGGCGTTACTTGCAGAACTTAGGCCAGGGTTCGGATACCCTCCTGAGCCTCCTGACCAACTATTTCCGCAGGCAACTGGATGCGGGACGATTGCAAAACGTGGGCGAGCCTGCTGAACTTGCTCTTGCTTTGATCGGCCTCATCCTCGCTTTCGCCATCATCGGTCCATCGCACTATGGTATCGAGGTCGAATCGCTTGAGCACGCGAGCAATCTGATCGTCACCATATTCTTGAACAATCTGCAGAGGTAATCCACTATGGCGTTCCTCGTCTTGCCCTTCAACGCTATCAGCGCGGCCGATCTTCCAAGAGTTGGCGGAAAAGGGGCGAATCTGGGAGAACTGACCCGGGCCGGCTTCAACGTCCCGCCG
Source organism: Caldilineae bacterium (assembly GCA_011176545.1). Classification (GTDB taxonomy): domain Bacteria; phylum Chloroflexota; class Anaerolineae; order DUEN01; family DUEN01; genus DUEN01. Next base: position 6,931 of record DUEN01000122.1, read on the forward strand.
GGCTTCTGCGTCACTACCGGTGCTTTTCGGCTCTTTATGGCGAAAGCAACACAGGATATGGACATTTATGCCGCGCTCGAAAGCATTACTCCAGACGACATAGAGCGATTACGGCAGGTTGGCCGAGAGGTGCGAGAGCATTTGCAACGGATTCCCCTGCCCCAGGATATTGCCGACGCGGTGGTGGCCGCCTGGCGTGAAGTGGGGGAAGAACATACCTACGCGGTGCGTTCTTCCGCAACCGCAGAGGACTTGCCCTACGCTTCCTTTGCAGGGCAACATGACACCTACCTGAATGTACGCGGCGAAGAGGCATTATTGGACAGGGTCAAGGCGTGCTTCATTTCCCTGTTTACCGACCGGGCCATTTTGTATCGTATCCAAAACGGGTTCGACCATCGCCAGGTCGCCCTCGCGGTGGTCGTTCAGCGGATGGTGCAACCGGATGTTTCCGGGATTATATTCACGGCGGACCCCATTTCGGGCAACCGGAATGTGGTGTCCATCGACGCAAGCTTTGGTCTGGGCGAAGCCCTGGTGTCCGGCCTGGTCTCCGCAGATTTGTACAAAGTCCATAAGAAAACCTTTCACATCGTCACCCGGCACATCGGCTCCAAGGAAGTCGCTATTCGTCCTTTAGCGGAAGGGGGCACCGAACAGGTCGAACTGCCTGAGGCGGAACGCGGCCGGCCCGCCCTCACCGATGAACAGGTCATCGCTCTTGCCAGACTCGGGGTTCAGATTGAAGCGCACTTTGTCCGCCCCCAGGACATCGAATGGGCCCTGGAGAACGGCACCTTCTACATTCTTCAGTCCCGTCCCATCACTTCCCTTGCGTCATTCCGTGGGGCGGCGCATCGTTCTAAGGCTGATTGAGCATGTTGATCCGCTGGCGCTGAACGCCCTTGCTGCGCTCGCCAAACGCCCCGAATTCCTCTCCCGCGGGGAACGGTTCAATCCGTTGTGACTGCTGCCTGCGGCCCTGCCCTATATTCCCAAAGTGCTGCGCAGCCTGTTCTGGGAAAACTCCGAGGGTGTCACCGATGAAGCCCTGGCGTTGATCAACGCGCATCTCGCCACAGTGAAGGCCAGGTTGGATGCTGCCCGGGATGTGCGGGAAAGGCTGGACATCGCCGTGTCCGAGATGCGTCGCGTCCTGCCGCCGGCGCTTGCCTGGGCGCCGCACCTGGCGGCCGGCATCATCGCCACCCAGTTGCTCCACGGGCTCATGGGCAACAGGGTGGACGATGAGGTTCTGGCTGCCTTAGGACGGGGCCTGGTTGGAAACATCGAAACCGAAATGGATCTGGCCGTAGGCGACTTGGCCGATGCAGCCCGCGCCTCCCAGGCGCTCCTATCGCACCTCGGACAAACGCACATTGACGCCAAGACGCGCCTGGCCCAGGCTGCCGAGTTACCAGGGGGGGAGGCATTCTTACAGGCGTGGAATCGTTTTACGGACTTGTATGGTGCTCGCGGGCCGGCTGAACTTGACCTGAGCCAGCCGCGCTGGTCCGAAGATCCTTCTTCGCTTCTGCAGGTGGTGGTGAGTGCGGCGAGAGGAAGACCACCAGGAGCGCACCGA
>DUEN01000123.1 GCA_011176545.1 Caldilineae bacterium
CCATAGCTCAATGGGGTGTTTCTTCATGATACACTGCTAGTATAGCATGCTCATCGCAAATCGGTAAAGACGGTTGGGACGAGGCATGTCTCGTCCGCGAAAGAGGGCACAGCACGCTGTGCCTCTATTTGTCGTGTATGCCGATACTTATCGACTGAAATTGGTGAAGCTCCGGCCAGAGATGAGAGGATACAACCTGCGAAGCTGGTTCGGATGATGAGGGTTAGAGAAGGAAGTCTTGCGCCGTCCCTCCGGTCAGCGTGAGGAGGAGGGCTCCGCATCCCATAGGATGTCATCCTGGACGCGCTGGCGGTCGTCCTCGCTGTCGAAGGTGAGGTAGACTGTCTCCAGCCGCTTCGCGCCCTGATAGGCGATGCGCAGCGCCGGGCGCTGTTGTCCTCCGAAGGCGAGCGTCCCCGGTTCCAGGGCGATGACCTGCTGAGGCAGGAAGAAGATATACCACATCCCCACCTCTTCGCTGGGCCACTGGCCTAACCCCAGGAAGCGTGAGCGCGGCACGTAGGCGATCACCGCATGCTCTCGGGTGGCGAACGTGCGGAAAAAGGCCTGCAGATCGGCGAAGAACTGCCGCCGCCCCTCGACCTCGAAATGCCCGGTGGCTCGAATCGCGATCTTGTCCTCCGGCTTGAGGGGCTCCTTCTCCGGCTGGGGGGCCAGGATCGCCGCATCCTGGGGCGCGAAGTGCACGTAGGCCGCTCGCCTGGCCCAGAGCTCAAAGGCGATGAGCAGCACCAGCAGGATAGCGGCCACCGCCGTGACCCACCAGCCCCCAGGCAGCCAGCCCCAGGCCCATACCAGGGCGATCACCGCCAGGATGATCCCCAGCCATCGATCGAGCGCGCGGCCGCTGAACTCGTGCCGATGGAGTTGATAAGCCAGCTTGAGCAGGCGACTTCGGAATCCCACCCAGTTCTCCGTCCCTTATGATAGCCCGATGGTCTGGCTCACACGTCGTGAGCGTTTCGTGAACGTCCATCGCGCTGCGCGATGGTGACGCCGGTCAGGATAATGACGCCACCTATGGCCTGCAGCACGCCGAACGGCTCTCGCAGGACCAGCCACGCCAGCAGGCTGGCGACCACCGGGATGCCGTTAGAGTAGACGGCGGTGCGGGCGTTGCCGATCCGTTGCACCGCCGTGAACCAGATCAGGTAAGCGATGACGAGAGAGAAGATGGTCGCATAAGCTAACCCGGCCCAGGCGACGGAGGGCACGGATAGCCATCGCTGGCGGATGAAGTCCGGAAGCGCAACCAGGATCAGGATCAACGTGCCCGGGATCATCGTGATCGCGTTGAGATGCAAGGGGGTGTACCGCCTCAGCAGAGGCTTGCTGGCGACCGTATACGACGCCCAGGTGATCGCCGCGCTCAGCATCAGGAGATCGCCGGTGAGGTGGGATGTGTCGAATTGCAGCCTCCCACCGCCGCCCAGGATCACCAACACGATCCCCGCGAAGGAGAGCAGGATGCCTACCCAGCGTTGCAATGTCACACGCTCGATCCGCAGGGCCGCGCTGAGCAGGGCCACGAAGATAGGGACAGTACCCATGAGGAGGGAGGAGTTGGCCACAGTGGTGTGGGAGAGCCCCTCGATGAAGATGATCTGGTAAATCCCGTGTCCGATCACGCCGATAGCGAGCACTTTCCACACGTCGGCGCGGGCGACGCCTAAGGGATGCCTCTGCCAGCGCAGGATAATCACGAGCAGGATAGTCGCCACAGTGAAACGCAAAGCGTTGAAGACGAGAGGAGATAAAAAGGCCAACGTCACCTTCATGACGCTGAAGTTGGCCCCCCATACGAACACCATGCCTACCAGCAACAGATCCGTCTGGTGAGCGGTCAGGCCTTGTAACAGAGGGATGAGCTTGCGTCGACTTGTCGTGTGCAAAACGCTCTCCTGCGAATGGATGGTAACCGGATCAAAGCAGGCCGATTATACCATCGAGCTCGGAGACATACCAAGCATCGGCCCGTAGGCATCAACTTAAGCATTTCGCTCGTGTCGGCATAAGAGGATAGACAACGCACGAGTTGACTTTGCAAACTGTAGGGGCGACCGGCCGGTCGCCCCTACAGAAGGATCTGCTTCCTTACTTTTAGACCAGGTTGGTCACAGGGATTGTCTTGAAGCGGGTGTTGCTTATATGAGCGATTCCCTTACCCCAACGGTGAACAGTCACCACCGCGAGTTCCTTTGACTGTCCAGGGGGCCGGTGTTATGATGGCTCCTCGATGGGAGCGGCGAGGGCTCCCAGGGCGAGGAACGCCAGGATATACCCCAGGTAATTTTCGTTAAGGAACCGCGACGTGAAAAGGAACCCAAAGAGGAGCAGCCCGTATCCCCAGCAGGCCGCGTTGACCCCGTTGTGGCGCATCTGTCGTGAGATAGTTACCAGCAGGAGGGGGAGGGCTATCAGGAGCTCGGGGATCCAGAAGGGCCAGTAGCTCAGACGATCCTCGACCAGCCCCAGGGCCAGGACGAAGTTCGCCAATCCCCACCCTCGAATCTGATAGGGGATCTCGGCCGTCCCGCTGGACCAGCGCCATACGTCGTCGATCAGCGCGTCGAGGTCCCAGATGACATAAGGGAGCACGAGCAGCAGGAAGACGACGATCACCGGGATGGCCCGCCGTGTGAGGGGGATAAGCATCTTTTGTAGATCTCGCCAGCTCAACGATGCGCGATCGGTCAGGAGCAGCGCGTAGAATGGTGCCATGAACCAGGCGGTGGGCTTGGAGGCGCACGCCAGCCCATACGCCACCGCCGATCCGGCCCACCACCATCGACGCGTCGATGAGGCCTGGCGGCCGCGCTGCCATAGCCAGAGGCTGAGCACGATCCAGAACAGGATGAAGGAATCGTTCTGGCCGAAGATCACATCCGAGGCCATGATCGGGTTCAGCCCCAACAGCATGACCAACATCAGCCGGTGTTCAGGCCGCCGGGTCAGCCGTGGCGCCATCGCCAGCGTTAGGGCGAACAACAGAAGGTACACGAACCGCTGGTCATACCATCCCAGTACCGCCTGGCTGATCAGATAGAATGGCGTGGAGAAGATGAAGGTCCATGGCAGGTAGGGGAAGTGATATAGCGCCGTACGGAAATCGATCCCCCATTCGGCCATGGGCGTGTTCAGGTAGTCCTCCACGTAGGGATTCTTCCCCTCAAGGAAGAACTGGATGACGGCCTCCGTCTGGATCACGCCGCCGTCATGGGTGTAGCTGGCGGGGCCGGATTGCTGACGCAGGAGGATAAGCTTGAAAGTGGGCGCGAAGACGATGATCAGAATGATCGCCCAGATCAACGCCAGCTTGATCCGATAGACCGTCCCTGGCCGCAGGCGATCGGCCACCGCGTCCACGATCAGGTAGATGACCAACCCAGTGAAGGCCAGGCTGATCAGGACCAGCGCCAGCGGATCGGTGAGCCAGTCGGCCAGGAGTTCCATCCCTTTGGGAGAGAGGATGTGTCCCAGGATAGGATGGCGAGCTACATCTTGGTGACGGGTGGGAAGCACTAAGTCGGCCAGCGTATCGATGCGTACGCGCGCGATCAGCAACACGGCCAATAACAGGGCATCGAAACGGCGCAGTGATGCATTGGAAGGATCGACTCTCAGATCGCTCATGGGGTCCCCCAGTGACAGGATGATCGCATTATAGCCTAACGCGCCCGGAGGCTCCAATATTAGGTGACCGGCACTTCCGAAAGTGCCGGTCACCTAGACGCACAAATGCGGCCCTACCTTAATATGCCGAAAATGAGCGAATTGAAGTACACGATATGGGCGGGAGCGAGGCAGCGTCTCGCCCCTACAATGCGGCAGAAAGAAGGAGTGAGGGATTCGTGCGAAGCGTCGTCGCTGTACTTGTCATAACGTTGATACTGGGGGGTGTGGCGGCCGGCGCCTATCTCGCCACCGACCGGTTCCTGGCGTCCGCTTACGCGTCTCGTCCGGCGCTAGTCAATCCCGAGCCCGACCCGGGCGAGAACGGGCCGCCTTTGACGGAGCGGCTAGTGGTCATCATCGTCGATGGATGGCGCACGGATGCCCTGTCGGTGATGCCGTTCACCGATGAGCTATGGGCCAGGGGAGCCAGCGCGATGCTCCATTTGACGCCGCCGACCTACGACGCGGCGGGGTGGGCCACACTTCTCACCGGGGCCACGCCCGAGATGTTGGGACTCCCCCTGCTCCCGGCGCCTGAGTGGCCAGGGCCCCGTCTGCCCGCGGGATCATTGGTAGGGCTGGCGGCCGCGGCGGGGCGAGCCTGTGCTGTAGCCGACCATGCCGCCTGGGAGGGATACTATCAGGATGGGTGTGCCGCTCGGCTGTTCGTGCCGGGCGACGACGCGACGGCCGACGCTCAGGTGGCCGCTGGCGCCCGCGACATGGAGCAGGGGCGACCAGCGTTGATGTTGGTGCACTTCCGCCACTTGGCGCGAGCGGGGAGGGCGTATGGGGCTACCAGCACGCGCTATCTTCAGGCCGCCCGAGCCCTGGACGATATGATCCGCCAGGTGGCGGAACCCGCTCTGGCCGATGAGGCCACCATAGCCGTGGTCTCCGGCCATGGGCTGAGCGATAGCGGCGGATTCGGCGGCGCCGATCTGGGATCCACCCAGGTGCCCTTCTTCCTGGTAGGGCCTGGCGTGATCCCCGGAGGGTACGGGACGATTCGCGACGTGGACGTCGCGCCTACGCTGGCCGCGCTCATCGGGTTGCCGGCGCCCCCGCTGGCCGTGGGACATGTGCGGTATGACATGTTGGCCGGCGATGGCCCATGGCAGACAGGGCGTCATCTACGCATGGCCGCTCAAAGGCTTCGCCTGGCCGAGGTCTACCTGGCGAACCTAGGCTTTGGGATGGGGGGCCTGGCGGATCTGTCCGACCGTGTTGCCCAGGCGGAGAGGACGTTCCAATCCGGCGATGCCGAGGCGGCCTGGCAAACGGCCAACGCGGTATTGCACGAGGTCAACGCCTTGATGCGAGAGGCCAGGCAGGCGGCGTTGTCTCGAGAGCGAGGGCCGCGCTTTGTCCTCGCTATGATCGGCCTCGTGCTGGCCGGGATCCTCTGGGGAATATGGCAGCGACGTCGCGCTTGGCTCACCGCCGTAGCCGCGGGGCTGGGCATCCTGGTCGTCCACCTGGCCTTCTGGATCGGCGGAGGCTGTTATTCGCTGTCCAGCGTGGCCCGGGTGGAGGAGTTCCTGATGGCGACGCTATGGCAGGCCGGGTTGGGGGCCCTCGTGGCGATCGCTCTTCTGGTGATATGGCGGGTGTGGCGACGCCCGCGCGGCGCGCCGAATATAGCCATCGACGTGCTGGGCATGGCCTGGGCGATGATGTGGATATGGGCGTGGCCCGTAGCCATTGGCTACTGGCAGCATGGTGCCGCCGTCTCCTGGCACATCCCCGATGTCACTCTGGCGTTCTGGCATCTATGGGGGCTGACACAATTGTGGTCGATTCCCCTGTTCGTCCTCCCGATAGCATGGCTCCTGGCCTTAATTGGCGTCTTGACGCGTCGTATGTGGGGCAGCAGATGAACGCGCGCTCGTTTTCATCTGTAGGAGCGCACGGCCGGGTAGCATCACATTAAATCGTGGAGAGCATGTAGGGCGGGTTTCTTACCCGCCATCTTGTGGCCGGTATGGAAACCGACCCTACATGTTGTGTCTTTAACCATACAGACGTGGCGCTTTTCCAATAACCAGGGTTAAGTGTGGAGCTACCGCTCGGTCGCTGCGTCCCCACAAAGTACGCTTTTACGGGAATAGTGTTGCCTATTCCAATATGAGCGAGACCCTTTGAGACGCGCTGCCTCCTGAATGGTGAGGAGTGGCAAGCGGCAGCCCTTACTCGCATTTTTCTCTTTCTCCGCGTCTCAGCGATGAGATATGGAGCATCGCCGCTGCATCGGGCCCTTCCGCCTTCCCCTGTTTTATGGTACAATCTTGACGGTAATAGGCATTGTTTGTCGCCCGGCCTTCTGCCATGGTTGTCCTTCCAGGGACCTGTGTATGCCTTCAGAGCGCATCCTGGAACAATTGAGATCGTTCCGTCTCTTCCAGGAGTTACCGGAGGAGGCGGTGCAGGAGATCGCCGCGGTGGGGAAGTTGAGGGAGTACCCCACCGGTGCGCGTCTCTTTGATCAAGGTCAGGCGGCCGAGGGGGCCTTTATCCTGCTGGAGGGGGAGATCGTCGAATGGCGGGTCAACAGGGTAGGCGAGGAGATCTTTCGCCGCACCGTGCGCACGGGACAGGCCCTGGGCTTTCGGAGCCTCCTAAAGGGGACCGTGCGCCTCTCTTCAGCGGAGACCCGGGTTCCCAGCCGACTGCTTTTCCTGCCAGCTCGTGATTTCACCCGATTACAGGGGAAGTATCCGGAGCTGGAGCGGTGCCTCTTGCAACCGGAGGTCGTCCGTCGCCTCCGGGCCATGCCCTTCCTGGGGAGCCTCACGGATGAGCAGTTGTGGTGGATAGTGGACCTCTTTGAGCGGTGTGAGGTTCAGCCAGACGAGCCGATCATCTCTCCTCTCCACCACCGCAATGGCGATTCTGATCGCTCCGCTGCCTCGGACGATACGTCCGAGATGGCCGTATGCCTTATCGATCGCGGCCAAGTGATCGTCCATAGCCGGGTCGGGGGACACATGGTCCTGACCGCCGGGCATTACTTTGGTCGCCACCTGGCATTAGGGATCCGACGGGCCGTGAGCGCTTACGCGGTGACCCAGGTGACCCTCTATTGTCTGCGGGCTTCGGATCTAGACTGGTTGCTCTCAGCGTTCCCAGACATCCAGGCGCTTATAGAAGATCCCCCTGATATCATCGGACGCCTTCAGAGCACGCGATTGTTCAGCGAGTTGACCTCTGAGGAGTTGGAGGCTCTGGCCGGGTATGTTTGCTGGGAGCACTACCCTGCTAACAGGACCGTGACCCAACAAGGCGAGCCAGGGGATGCCTTCTATATCCTGGATCGCGGCGAGGCCATTCTGCGAGTGGCGGATGTGGAAGGCCAGGAGCGATTACGGGATTACCTGGTTGCGGGCGACGCGTTCGGTGAGACCTCCTTGATCCTGAAGGACGCGCGTGACGCGACTGTGGAGGCCATCATCCCGACGGATTGGCTCGTTCTTTATCACGATGATTTCATGCGCTTCCTGCGGAGCTATCCGGAGGCGTGGCAGAGGCTGAGCCTGCGCGAGGAGACGCTGCAGAAGCTGCGCCATCGTGCCGAGGCGAGGGGAGAGCAGGTTGAGACGCTTGTGTATCGAACGCGGCGACATTGGTGGCCGCTCTTCGCTCGTATCGCTGTGCCCTCGAGTATTTTATTTACCGTCATGGTCGTCCTCGGCATCGCGTTGGGCGTGCGCGCCTCGGCGGCATTCGACTTGTTGATCAGCCTTTTGGCCCTCGGCGTCGCCCTCTACATCGCCTGGGTGGTCATGGATTGGTGCAATGACTGGCTCATCATCACAACCCGGCAGATCATTCACAGAGAGCGGGTCGTGCTGATCTCGGAGCGGCGCATCCGGGCGCCGCTGGAGAAGATCCAGGATGTCCATGTGATTCGCTATCTGTGGGCTAGCATGTTGGGATATGGGCATCTCGTCATCCAGACGGCTGGACCGGCCGGTCGGATCGAGTTCCGCTACACGCCGGACCCCGATAGAGTCAGCGAGCTGATCCAGCAGCAACGGGCCCGGGTGCTCGCCGGCGCGAGGGCCATAGAGCGCAAACGTATCCGGCGGGTGTTAGAAGAACGTTTGGGACTGGGGGTGTCTCCTATGCCACCATCTTCTGCTGTCCCAGAGGAACAGGCTTCGTCCTCCGCTCAGAACCCACAGCCGCCCCAGCGGCGACGGCCTCGGTTTACCCTCTTCGCCGTGCGCATCGAGGATGGGGATCAGATCATCTGGCGCAAACACCCTCTGAACTTGTTATCGCGGACTGCGGGACCGTTAGCGCTCCTCATCCTGATCATCCTGGCGATGGTGGCGCTTGGGCAATATCAGGGGGCCTTGCGAACCCTCGGATGGCCCGTCGCGGGCCTGTGGATGGGGGTCATCCTGCTGGGCCTGATCGCCCTGAGCTGGCTGTTGTGGGAATACGACGACTGGCGCAATGATCTCTACATCGTGACTCCAGATCGCATCATCGATATCGAGCGGAAGCCGCTCTTCTTCGCCGAGGATCGACGGGAAGCCAGCCTAGGCATGATCCAAAACGTCACCTCTCACATCCCGAACCCGGTGGCCTACATCTTCAGCTACGGCAATGTGAGGATCGAGACGGCCGCGGAGACAGGGATCTTCACCTTCGACTTCGTGGCAAATCCTCGCGAGGTCCAGGCCGAGATCATGCGGCGTGTGGAGGCGTTCCGGGCCCGGCAAGCCGCGCGCGAGCACGCTCAACGGCAATCGGAGATCGCGGCCTGGTTTGAGATGTACGATCGCCTGCATCGCGAGCAGGCAGGATGACGCTTGGCCTTCGCGTCCCTCGCTCTGAGAGAGTCTCTATAAATCCACTAATAGCGGAACTCTTGCCTCTAGTAGGAGCACGGTGTCGCGTCATGCGACGCAAAGTTGGCCCCATAGGGCCCACACGATCTCAGGCCCCACCCCCCTCCCCAATCCGCTTCGCTGGGGATGGGGGGATGAGGGCCACGCAATGAGAGAATCTAATCCTGACGGACGCGACGGCCTCGTATCCACCGGATCACCAGGAGCAGCAGCGTAAACGGGATTGCTATCAGGATCAGGATCGGCAGGACGAACACCGTGAGCCAGATGGCTAGGTCGATCAGCTTCTGCAGCGCCCTGACGAGCGCCCGAAAGGCGCTGCGCAGGGTCTGGAGCGGACGCCATCCGGGTTCGATCACCGGACGCGTTAGCTCGTCTGGGATGAGCTCGATGGTGATCGTGGCCAGGGCGACCAGATTGTCCAGATATTGTTGGCGACCCTTGAGCCGCTCGATCTCCTCACGCACCTCGGTGATCCGGCGGTGCACGTTTAGGATGTCCTCCGCCGTGGCGTTGGGGCGCGCCCGGACCTCGCGTAGTAGCGCCAGCAGCTCCTGCTCCGTAGCCTCCAGGTTGCGCAGCCGGCTCTCGATATCCGTGTACTCCTCCGTCACGTCCTCGGTGGAGATGTTCTCCCGGTCTACGCGTATGGCCATGTCTTTGAGCTCTTTCAGGATGCGATCCATCTCCTCCGCCGGCACGCGAATGGTCACGGTCGCCTGCATCTGCTCGCCCACGCGGTAGGCGTTCGATTCGGCGATGTATCCTTCGGTGGCCTCGGCGATCTGCCGGATCGCATCGACGGCCGCCATCGTGTCCTCGACGACCAGGGTCAGGCTCGCCCGTCGCACGATCATACGTGGCGCGGGGCCCAGCCCCTCGTCCAGCACGGCCTTCTCCATGGCGATCTCCATCGACGTTGAGGGCGCGGGCGCGGGCTGAGCGGCGGGCGCGCCGATCTCAAAGGCCTGGCGCGGCGATGCGCAGGCGCTCAGCATGAGGGCGGTCAGAGTCAACAGCACGGACAGGGCTTTCATTGTCCTCTCTCCTCGCTGTAGAGGGCATCTGCGATACGATATAGGCGACGAGCTAACGCGCTGGCTCGCTATGATCTTACATCTCTAGCTGACAACCTTGGGACGTATTGATCAGGACAAAGGTTCCCTCACCAACCATAGGACAGGCGAGCGATCAATCGCTCAGGTAACCCTGCCTCGCGCATCTTCGCTTGAGTGAGCTCGATAGGGTAAGGCAGCCGGCGGTAGAGCCAGAGGTCCTGATCGGTGTCCAGTATGGCGTAGCTGGCCCGTGGATCGCTGTCCCGGGGTTGGCCTACGCTGCCGGGGTTCAGGATCAGGCGATGAGCCCCTTTCAATTCGATGAAACGGTCCTGCACGGGGAGCAGCGCCCGGCAGCGCCGATCGCTCCCTTGATCCTCAGCCAGACGGTAGATGATGGGCACATGCGTATGCCCGACGAGGCAATAGGGTGTGGAGAAGTGCTCGAAATTGCTCTGCGCGATGCTGGGGGTGAGGATGTACTCCCAAATAGGGTACCGGGGGCTCCCATGGGTGATGGTATATCGGCCGAGTTCTATGGGCTGATCCGCCAACTCCTCCAGCCAGACCCGATGGCGGGGGGTGAGTTTCTCGCGCGTCCATTCCACCGCGCGCCGGGCCTCCGGGTTGAAATCCTCTATGCTCAGACGTCCCAGGGCGGCCCAGTCGTGGTTGCCTGCGACCGCGAGCAGCTTGCCGGGGAGCTGGCGCAACCGGTCGATGCACTCGTTGGGATCGGGGCCATATCCGACGATGTCCCCCAGACACCACGTCTCCTCGAAACCAAGCTCCTGGGCGTCGTCCAGCACGGCTTCCAGCGCGGCCAGATTGGCGTGGATGTCCGATAGGATCAGAACGCGCATAATGGTCCTCCGCCGTCGTGTGATGGCATCATACCATATCCCCTGGCGGTTTGCCAGGATGTGCATCTCCGCCGAGGCGCTTGTCATAGCGTCCATCCGGCGCGACAATGAGGGTGGAGGGACTCATGCAGGCGGTGAACTTCTGTCCTCAGTGTGGTGCTCCTTTAGAGCGCCGCGATGTCGGCGATCGGGTACGGCCCGTCTGCCCGGCCTGCGGCTTTATCTATTACCTGAACCCCGTGGTCGCCGCGGGGGCTCTGGTCGAGCAGGCGGGGCGTGTCCTGCTGATCCGCCGCGGCGTGGAGCCGGGCAAGGGGTTGTGGGGCCTGCCCGCTGGATACGTGGAGGCGGACGAGAGCGCCGAGGAGGCCGCCATCCGGGAGACGCGTGAGGAATGCGGCCTGGATGTGGCGTTGGATGGCCTGATCGGAGTGTATTCCTTCGGCCAGGATACTGGATCGCGCGGCGTGTTGATCCTGTATGCAGCGCACGTCGTGGGCGGGGAACCGCGGGCCGGGGATGATGCGACGGAGGTCGCCTGGTTCGCGCCCGATGCCCTGCCGCCGGAAGAGGAGATCGCCTTCTGGACGCATCGACAGGCGCTACGGGATTGGCGCCGAGCCCGGGCCATCCGCTACGTGGCGGCCGCGCCGGAACAAATCGCCGCTATCGAGGAAATGAGCCAGGCATATGGGCTTCCGGAGCGCGAGCTGGTCGTCGGAGGGGAGACCCCTGACGAAGTGCTCGTCGCGGCCCTGGACGGGGACGAGGTGGTGGGCTTTGCGCATGTGGTGGTGAAACAACCAGGGCACCAAGCGTGGCTGCGCCAGGTCTTCGTATTGCCCAACCATCGCCGTTGGGGGATCGGCACGCGCCTGATTGAGCAAGCCGTGGCGTTCGTCCGTGAACGGGGAGTGCATAGCCTGCTGGCCGAGGTGGACCCGGGGAATGTGGGCATCGGCGCCTATTTGAAGGCTGGATTCCGAGCCTGTGGGTTCCTGGATGTCCCATGTCCTGAGGGAGACACGCGCGTCTGCGGCCCCGTCCTGTTTCTGGTGCGTGACCTTTCCCTCTCTTGAAATATTTGACGATCCCAGGTCTAGGTGCTATAATGACGTAGAGTCCACCTGGGGAGCGGGTTGCCCACGGGCCCCGCATAGGTGTCCCACAAAATTTGGCGTGTGCGAGCCGGGGCGTGTATTGAAGAGATTTGCCCCTTGCCACTTTCGCTCCGACCTCGCCGGACTAAGCTCCCCTCTAATGGCGTTATTCCCAAAATGATTTAACTTGGTTGTGTATCTCTGACCTGAGATATGGTCCTAAAGCCATATCTCTACCGTGTCAGTCACAAGGGATAATCGAGAAACGATGTGACACTTCCTGGCAGACAGGGTTAGGTGGGCGCGTTTGCCTGTCTGCGGGAAGGGAGAGTGCCACGAAATGGCTAAATCCAGACCTGGTGTGTAGGGAGAGTAGAAGTGGATATCGCAGAACTGGAAACCCGGACGCTGGATGAGTTAAGAGAGCTCGCGCGGGAGATGGGCATCACCGGGTACACCCGCATGAAGAAGTATGACCTGATCATGCGCCTGCTGCGCGCCAACGCGGAGCAGCAAGGCTACATCTTCGGAGGCGGGGTATTGGAGATCGTCTCCGACGGCATCGGCTTCCTGCGCTCCGATCATCTCCTGCCCGGGCCTGAGGATGTATATGTCTCCCAGTCGCAGATCCGGCGCTTCGGCCTACGCACGGGCGATTTCGTCGTGGGGCAGGTGCGACCTCCTAAGGAGACGGAGAAATATTACGGGTTGTTGAAGGTCGAAGCGGTCAATGGGCTTGATCCGGAGGCGTCTAAGGATCGTCCGTGGTTTGAGCGCCTGACCCCCATCTTTCCCAACAAGCAGTTCAAGCTGGAAACGAAGCCGAACATCCTGGCCACCCGCCTGATCGACTTGATCGCGCCGATCGGTCGGGGGCAACGCGGCCTGATCGTCTCGCCTCCTAAGGCCGGCAAGACCACCATCCTCAAGCGCATTGCCAACGGCATCACGGAGAACTACGATGACGTCCATTTGATGGTGGTCCTCATCGGCGAGCGCCCGGAGGAGGTCACGGACATGGATCGCTCGGTGCAGGCCGAGGTGATCAGCTCCACGTTCGACGAGCCGGTCCAGAATCATGTCCGGGTGGCGGAGATGGCCCTGGAGCGCGCCAAGCGCCTGGTGGAGATCAAGCGTGATGTGGTCATCTTGCTGGACTCCATCACCCGCCTGGCGCGTGCTTACAACCTGATCGAGCCGCCCAGCGGCCGTACGCTATCGGGCGGTATCGACCCCGCGGCGTTGTACCCGCCAAAGCGATTCTTCGGCGCTGCGCGGAATCTTGAGGAAGGCGGCAGCCTGACGATCATCGCTACCTGTCTGGTGGACACCGGCAGCCGCATGGATGACGTCATCTATGAGGAGTTCAAAGGTACCGGCAACATGGAGCTCCATCTGAGCCGCCGGCTGGCGGAGCGCCGCATCTTCCCGGCCATCGATATCGAACGTTCCGGCACGCGCCGCGAGGAGCTCCTGCTGGAGCCGGAGACGTTGCAGCGGGTGTGGACGCTGCGCCGCATGTTGGACGCGCTGCGGCAGGCCGGTGAGGAGCCCATCATCCCCGTGCTGGAGCGGCTGGCGCGCACGCGCAACAACCGCGAGTTCTTGGCGACGCTCAACCGCGATCTCGTGTGATCGGCGGTGATGACCTTTATTTCACCGCGGAGACGTAGCAGAGCCCGCGGGATTTGGAATGGCAACAGGGGCGCACGGCCGTGCGTCTCTACCACATACCCGGCCGTCTCGTAGGGACGAGGCATGCCTCGCCTCTATCTGTGGGTAATCATCGTGTTGATCGTGGTTGACATCCTGGCGCGCCGGTGTTATACTTGCGTCAACTGAATAGGGACGGCAGAGGTACCCGACGCCCGGATGCTAGGGTCTAAGGGGGGAAGCCGGTGAGAGTCCGGCGCTGTCCCGCAACTGTAATCCTGCGCCCTCAGGGCACAGGAGAGCCAGGTCGCCCGCCTCTGCTAAGTTTCTCGGCCCACCTTCGAGCGAAAGGGGGACGGGAGAGCGACGAAAGTCGTATTTTCCAAACCCCTTGTCGTCTCCGGCAAGGGGTTTTTAATGACTTGAAAGCTCCTCCGCCGCGAGAGGTGGAGGAGCTTTTTTATGGGGCAGGAGGTCCCGAGGAAGCGATGAGATCCTCTAGACATGGATTCATAGGCTACCTGATAGGGTTGGCCGTCCTCCTGATCGGCATCTCGGGATGGCCGTCAGCGATCGGTGCCGATGGGGGGACGCCGCGCACGACGGCCGCGCCGCGCCGGTTTGCCGTGGCGCGGGCGCTGGGCTGGCTTCACGCCCAACAGCGTGATGACGGCTCGTTCGGCGGGGTGCTGACCACGACGGCCGATGTCGTGTACGCCGCCGCGTTGGCCGGGGAGGATCCTGACGGCCCGTCGTGGACCCCAGGCCCCCGCAGCCTGCTGGACGCGCTGCGGGAGCTCTCCCAGACGCAGGCGACGAACGCCGGTCGCGTGGGTAAGGCCCTGCGCGCGTTGGGGGTGGCGGGGTATACCACTGCCGATCCCACCGTCGCGGCTTTAGTGGCGAAGCTGGATACGTTCTATGATCCCGCGACCGGCCTCTATAGCCCCACGCAGGGATTTTATCACGCGCTGGCCGTGGAAGGGCTGGCGCGCGTCGGCGCGTCCGTGCCGTCGAAGGCCATCGACGCGTTGTTGGTCCGTCAGAAGGCCGACGGCGGCTGGGGATGGGCGTTCGGCCAGCCCGAATCGGCCAGTGACGTAGATACCACCGGGCAGGTGATGCGCGCCCTGCGCGCGGCGGGGATATCCCCCAACCACCCGGCGATGGTCAAGGCAGTGGCCTTCCTGGCGGCCCGGCAGCGGGCCGATGGCGGCTGGGCGTGGGGCGAGGCGGCGGGAAGCAGCGACGGGAATGCCACCGCGCTGGCGTTGGCGGGGCTCATCGCGGCGGACGTCGACCCGCTGGCGCCGCCGTTCGCCGATCGGGAGCCCACGGCCCTGGGTTTCATCCTGGACCTGCAACAGCCGTCCGGCGCCTTCGCCTATTTGCCTGACCGCCCGGAGGATAACCTGATGGCCACGTTGGACATCATCCCGGCGCTCAGCCCGGCGTGGCCGGGGGATCACGCGCTTCCTATCAGGGGCTTCTTGCCCAATGTCTATATGGGAACGCTCTCGTGGGAATGAGCGAGCGCTCGCTATAAATCTTATCAGGAGGGAATATCCATGCGGTCACATTATCATCGCCTCTACATCATCGTCAGTCTGGTTGTCCTGTTGCTCGTCCTGGGGAGCCTGTCCGTCGGCGCGGCCGGGGGGACCAAGCGCGTCGGCCTTGTCATCCGCTATAGCGATGGCTCCGTGCATACCGAGGTCGTCACCGTCCCGGAGGACGCCACCACGTTCGATGTGCTCCAGGCCGCCCACATCGAGATGGTATGGACGGACATGGGCTTCGGGCCGGCCATATGCAAGATCGGAAACGATGGCTGCCCGGCTGATAACTGCTTCTGCGATCCCGCGCACTTCTGGGGCTACTGGCATCTGAAGCCGGATGGATCCGGGTGGGAAAGCTCCATGGTGGGCGTGGGCGGCTATGTGCCCCAGGATGGTGATGTGGAAGGGTTCGCGTGGACGGACTTCGACGCGAACTTCAATCCCCTGGTGGAGCCGCCCGTGTACACGTTTGAGGAGCTGTTGGCGATGAGCCAGGCGCCCGTGCAGATCCCCGAGCCGATGACGCTGCTGCTGATGGGGAGTGGATTAGTGGGGTTGGCGGGATACGCCCGGCGCCGGAGCCAACGTTGACTAAGTTATAGGGAGCGTGATCGTGCCTCATCGAAGGGCGATGTTTCAACCTAGCGTGAACAGGATAGGCGCCATCGCGCTCCTTGTGGCGATTTCGATCCTAATCACCACCAGGCCGGCCGCGATGCAGGAAGGCCCTCACCGGGTCGGCCTGGTGGTCCAGTTTCCCGATCGCACGGTGACCACCTGCGTCACCTTCAGCGAGGATCAGATCTCGGGATATGAGGTGTTGCGCCGAGCTGGCCTGGAACTGAACATCGACGTCTCGTCCGGCCTGGGGACCGCGATCTGCAGCATCAATGGGGTGGGATGTACCTTTCCAGTAGAGGATTGCTTCTGCCAGTGCCTGGGAGGGGAGAGCTGCTTCTATTGGTCCTATTGGCATCTTCGAGATGGTCAATGGGAGTATTCCGAACTCGGGGCCAGCAGCTATTTCGTGCGCGATGGCGATGTCGAGGGATGGCGTTGGAGCCAAGGGCAGTTGAACCTGACGGCTGATCCGCCTCCGGTGTACACGTTCGAGGAGTTGTGCCTTCCGCCCACGCCCACCGCGACGCCGACGGATACGCCCATCCCCTTGAAGGTCGCGTTCACCGTCGATGAGGCGAAGATCAAGGAGGGCGAGTGCACGCACCTCCGATGGCAGGTAGAGGGGGCTTCGACGGTTTCTCTGGATGGTGAGCCGGTGGATCCCTCAGGCAGCCGAGAGGTCTGTCCGGCGGTCAGCACCAGCTATCGTCTGGAGATCTCGTACGCGGCTGGGGCCCTGGAGCGCTTGGTGAGCGTGGCTGTCGAGCCGAGGCCTGCGACGCCGACGCCAACGTCTACGCCGACATCCACGCCAACGCGGCCATCAACGCGGCCGACCTCAACGCCGACGCCTGGGGTTGTGATCCACATGCCGACGCCCACGCTGACGCCGACGTTTACGCCGACATCCACGCCTACCGCGACCCCCACGGCGACCCCCACGCCCTTCATCGCGACGGCACCAGAAGTCACGCCCACGTCGCAGGAGGTCGCTGAAGCGAGGGCCTCGCCGCCGCCGGCCACGCCTGTGGCTGCGAAGGGGATTCCCACGCGAGTTGCTATCCCGCGTGTAACGCCCGCGGGCGGGGAGGCAGAGGGGCAGCGGCCCGTATCCCGCCTGTTGGCCGGGCGTCCAGAGCTGATCCGGCTGCTCGCCTTCGGCCTGGTGAGCGCGGCCAGCGCGATCGCTTTAGGCGCTATCAGCATGTTCTTGTGGCGAAGAGGGGCTGATCATGGCGGTGAAGACGGGTCAGATCGGCCAGGTGGCGGGCTCTCGTAAGAGCGCCGGTCGCCTGGGCTCATCTCAAGCCAGGGAGGACACGAATACGTTGAACGAGACCAGGACATCCTCGCGATCGTTGACTTTGCATCCGTATGCCTGGCTGGCCTGGCTGGCGGCCGCCGCCACGCCCGCGTTGCTCACGCGTAATCCTATTTATCTCAGCGTGCTTTTGTTGGCGGCGGGGCTGACCTATCGCGTCCTCGCCCGGGAGCGATCGGACGCGCGCGGGTGGCAGACTTTCATCCGCCTGGGGGTGCTTCTCTCCCTGCTGACGATTCCCTTCAACGCTTTGACCGTGCACGTCGGCGAGATCGTCATCCTGCGATTGCCCGCGACCTGGCCGGTGATTGGAGGGGCCATCACGGTGGAGGCCGCGGTATATGGCCTGGTGAGCGGCCTGGGGCTGTTGGCCATCCTGCTTATCTTCGTCACGTTTAACATGGCGCTCGATCCGGGGCGGCTGTTGCGTCTGGTGCCCGCGTCCTTGTATCAGGCGGGCATCATCACGGTCATCGCCGTGACGTTCGTGCCCCAGATGATGCGCGCGTTGCAGGAGATCAGGGAGGCGCAGGAGATCCGGGGACACCGCTTCCGCGGCCTGCGTGATCTTTTGCCGCTCTTCGTCCCCCTGCTGACGCTTTCATTAGAGAGGGCCATCCAGCTGGCGGAGTCCATGGAGGCGCGCGGCTTCGGCGGCGCGCCAGTATCGCGTCGGGGGAGCTCGATATGGTTGCAGGCGCTCACCCTGATCCTGCTGGGATGGCTGGCGGTGGGGCTGTTCGCGTACGGTTACTGGCGCTCCTATCGCCTGGAGGCCGGGATGGCGATCTCCGTCGCGCTGGGCGGCTTGATAGGCATCCTGTGGGCGATCGGCCGTCAAAGCCCACGGACGCGATATCGCCGCTGGCTGTGGCGGCCGCGTGATGCCTGGGTTACGGCCGTCGGCGCGCTGGCGACAATGGGCATCTTAGGAGCTTGGCTTCTGGATCGTACAGCGTTGATCTATTATCCGTACCCACCCTTTGGGCTGATGCCCCAGGTCCGGCCTTGGCTCCTGGTGCTGATGACGGTCCCGGCCCTGCCCGCTCTCCTCGCTGTGCGGCTGAGAGGGTTGCCGCGATGGAAGACCTCTCTGGCGAGCCCTTCTTATCCCGCTCAGGCTCATGAGCCCGCCAAGGCGCCTCGCGGCGGGCGGGCACATCTCAGGCTCGGCTGAGGGACGACATGATCACCTTTCGTTCGGTGACTTATCAATACCCCGATACGGCCCATCCGGTCCTGGGCGAGCTCTCCCTGCAGGTTGAGGAGGGGGAGTTCCTGCTGGTGATCGGGCCCTCAGGGGCGGGGAAATCCACGTTCCTGCGCTGCATCAACGGCCTGGTGCCCCATTTTTACGGCGGCCGCTTCAATGGACAGGTGCGCGTGGCCGGGCGTGATCCGGTGGCCGTGGGGCCGCGCGGCATGAGCGACCTGGTGGGCTTCGTCTTTCAGGACCCGGAGGCCCAATTCGTGGTGGACACGGTGGAGGACGAGCTGGCCTTCGCCATGGAGAACTTCGCCCTGTCTCAGCATCTCATGCGTAAGCGGGTGGAGGAGGCGCTGGATCAACTGGATATCGCCGGGTTACGGCATCGGCGGATCGATACCCTCTCCGGCGGCGAGAAGCAGCGGGTGGCCATCGCGGCTGTATTGACCCTGCAACCCCGCGTCCTGGTGCTGGACGAGCCCACGTCCCAGCTAGATCCTCAGGCGGCCGAGGAGGTCCTCATCGCGGTGCGTCAGTTGAATGAGGACCTGGGCCTCACCGTGGTGCTCTCGGAACACCGGCTGGAGCGGGTGGTGCAATATGCCGATCGGGTGCTGTACCTCCCAGGCGATGGCCGTCCGCCTATCTTGGACGAGCCCGCCGCCGTGCTGGCCCAGGTGGATCTGACGCCGCCACTGGTGACCTTGGGGAAGGCGTTAGGATGGACGCCCTTACCGTTGACTATCAAGAGTGGGCGACGATTCGCTCGCCACCTGGGCGACCTGGGGGCGCATCTCCCTCCGGCCGTCCCCAGGTCGCGTCGCCAGGGCGAACCCATCGTCCGGGTTGAGCGCGTCTGGTATGGCTATGACGATGTCCCCGCGCTGGCGGATGTGTCCCTAGATGTGCGGTCGGGCGAGTTCGTGGCCATCATGGGGCGCAACGGCTCTGGGAAGACCACGCTGCTCAAACATCTGATGGGGCTGCTCAAGCCGGATCGTGGGCAGGTCATGGTTGCTGGCTTGGACACCCGGCGGACGAGCACGCATGAGCTGGCCAGGTTCGTAGGGTACGTACCTCAATATCCGGA
>DUEN01000124.1 GCA_011176545.1 Caldilineae bacterium
TCCATCGTTTGCTTCTCCTCATCTTGGCGACGAGCCTCGCTCTGGGATGGACGGCGTGCACGTCGCCTGGTCCCCCGCCATCCGCCACGCGCGCCCTGCCCACGGCCACGCCTTCCACGGTCACGCCTCCCGTGGAGGAGGAAGATCCTTATGCCCGCCTGCGTCATGAGATGGTCGAGAAGACGATGCGCGCCCGGGACATCACGGATGAGCGGGTGCTGGCGGTCATGGAGAAAGTCCCACGCCACGAGTTTGTGTTGCCCCAATATCTGGACCAGGCCTACGCCGATCGCCCATTGCCCATCGGCTTTGGGCAGACGATCTCCCAGCCCTATATCGTGGCGCTGATGACCCAACTGCTGCAACTGGAGCCCGACGACAAGGTGCTGGAGATCGGCACAGGCTCCGGTTATCAGGCAGCCGTTCTGGCCGAGCTGGTGGACGAGGTATACACCATCGAGATCATCCCGGAGCTGGCTCAATCGGCTGCGGAGCGGCTGCGGCGTCTCGGATACGATAACGTCCACGTACGCCAGGGCGATGGCTACTTCGGCTGGCCGGAGGAAGCCCCTTTCGACGCCATCATCGTCACCGCCGCCCCGGATCACGTCCCCCAGCCATTGGTCCAGCAACTGAAGGATAGGGGACGGCTGGTGATCCCCATCGGCCCACCAGGCGGATACCAGACGCTCTGGCAGATCGTCAAACGGGGCGATGAGCTGGAGGCGAACAACATCGCGGGCGTGCTGTTCGTACCGATGACAGGCGCGGCGCAGAAGCGAGGGAAATCCGGCGGGATCTTCGGCACAACCCCGTGATCAGCGGACCACGCGGGTGATGGCCCATAGGGCGAGTGCATAGCTGGCCGCGCCCAGCCATAGCACCGCGTTGAACCCCAGGTCCAGCGCCAGCAGCGCGGCCAACACGGCGCTGATCACGGAGAGGCACCCGTTCACCGCCCAGGCCCACGCGGTGACGCCGGGCATCGTCGCCTCTACCCTGGCCAATCCGGCAGGGAACGGGATCCCGAGCAACACGCCGACGGGGGCGAGCAGCCCCACCGTGACCATCAATCGGGCCCATAGCGGCCATCCGAGGGAGGCCTCAAAGGCGACGTTCAAGACCATCGGCCAGATCAGGATGGTCAGGATCAGGATGACCAGTATGACCGATAACCGCGCCTTGGGGGCCATCGCGCTTCCCATCCCTGAGAAGAACAGAAGCCCCGCCAACACGGCCGCCAGCGCCAACGTGGGATGCCCCAGAAACAGGATAAACCGCTGCACGAGGGGAATCTCCACCAACAGGAACCCCAGCCCCAATCCGCTGAAGTAGAGCCAGACGAAGGCCCGTGAGCCGCGGCCTGTAATGGGTATCCCGCCGCGCCGCCCCACCACGACGGGCAGCAAGATGAGGATGGTGGAGGCCAGCGCGGCGAGGATAAGCAACGCCACCAGGACGAAGTACCCCGAGCCGCCGAATGGCTGCCAGCGCTGTCCTAATGTGCGTAGGATGGCAGGCGTCTGTGCCCACTTGAAGAAATGGAAGAAGAAGGGGCGATCGTCCGTCGGCGGCCACACGGCGAAATCATACTCCCGATAGAAACCAGCGCGATCACCAGCCAGGATCCGAGCGAAGGCGCGCTCGTAATATGGCTCCGGCAGCCGGTTGACGCGATTCATCTCATCGGGACGCACGCCCGGCCCCGCTACCAGATCGAAGCGGCGACTGGCGGCGAAGCGCCGTATGGCGGCCATCTCTTCCTCGGTCAGCGGGGAGCGGAACACCAGCAAGGTGCCCGTCTGGATGCCCCGGAAGGCGACCAAGTGATCGGTCGGCTGGCCGTATCCCTCGCGATTCAGGGCTTCCACGGCCAGCGCGGCCGCCCGTATCCACTCACTGGGCGGCGTCTGCAGCCAGCGGGTCACCACCAGGATGCCCCCTGGGGTCAGGCGGGAGAGATACGCCTGGAAGGCCTCCACCGTCAGATCATAACTCTCAGCCAGGCTATACGCGCCTGACGTGACCGGCCGATACGGCTCGGACAAGGCCAGGACGATCAAGTGGAAGCGCTCCGCGGTCCGGTGCAGATAGGTCCGCGCCTCCTCATGCACTGTCACGACGCCCAGCTCGGTATATGGGGATCGGCCAGCGGTCGCGTCCACCGCGCGGGTGATGAGGGGGTTTGGCTCCACAGCCACCACTGATGACGCGCCCAGGCGAAGCGCGGTCCATACCTCCAGCCCGCCTCGTGGGCGAAGGATGATCGCCCGCGCGTCTGGCCGAAGCTGGTAAGCGATAGCGGTGGGAAGATACTCCACGAAGGACCAGTCGGTGATCTGGTCCGCCAGGAGGATGGGGGCCAGGCCGTCGCCGTCGATGAACAACCCCCGCTGGGGCGGGATGGGACCCCGGTAGGCGTAGCTCAGCCCCGGCAGCGAGCGAATGGCACCGCTCTCCACGACGTCCACGCGTCCCTGAGCGTTCTCCGCATGGAAGACCACGCAGGCGTCGGGGAAGTTCAACACCAGGCTGAGTCCCTTATACGGCGAGAGTTGAAGGTCCAGCCAGCCTGGGAACCGCCAAGCCAGGAGGACGAAGATCAGGGCCAGGGCGAGGCCCGACCATCGGATGAAGCGATGCCGCCAGCCGAACCCGCTGGCCGCCAGGCAACCGATCCCAGCCGCGATAGGGATCGCGCGCGGCCCCCCAAATGCGCCCAACACGAGGGGCGCGGCGATGCCACCGGCCGCAGAGCCCAGGAGGTTGGCCGCATAAGCGCGATGCGCTCGCGTCGGCTCCGCGGCCAGGGCCAGAGCGGTGCCCAACCCCGCGCAGAAGAAGGGCCCGGACAGGGAGAGGAAGTAGATCGCCAGGTAAATGAGCTGGCGACGGTCCCAGGCGATGGTATACGAGTCGAAGGGGAGCCAGTTGGCGAGGAGGTAGCCGCTCAGGGCGGCCCCGCCGAAGAGGAGCGCCACCGCGGCCAAGCGCCTCGCGACGGGAGGGTGACGCCATCGGGAGATAAGGCTGAGGGCCGTGCCGCTGGCGCCATATCCCAGCAGGGCCACGCTCACCGTCATGAAGGCGAAGTGGTAGAACTGGGTGACAGCGAAGATGCGCGTCAGAGCGATCTCCAGCAGCAGCGCGGCCGCGGCCAGGAGAAACAGGCCCAATTCCATCGCGAACACGGCTGCCTCCGCGGGGGCGTCTCAGTATAGAGCTGCGAGCCCGTCTTGAACAAGACGATGGACGAAAAACCGGAGGACAGGAGAAGCCTTTCGTCCTCCGTCCATCGTCTATTCCTCCACCAGCTTTCGCGCCTGCGCGATCTGCACCTCAATGGCGGCGCGGGCGGTCCCCCCAGCACTTCGACGTCGCTCCACAGAGCGTTCGAAATCCCATACATCCTTCACGTCTTGGTCGAACAGGGGAGAGATGGCCTGCAACTCGGAGAGCGGAAGTTGGCTGAGGGGAATCCCCAGCTCCTCGGCCCGGCGGACCACGCGGCCGACCACGTGGTGACTCTCCCGGAACGGCATCCCCTTGCGAACCAGATAATCGGCCAGGTCGGTGGCCAACAGATCATCGGAGAGGGCAGCCGCCATGCGATCGGGATGGATCGTCATCTCACGCAGCACAGCCGCGGCCAGCGGCAGGGCCGCCATCAGAGTGTCGGCCGCGTCGAACAGGCGCTCCTTGTCCTCCTGCAGATCGGAATTGTAGGTCAGCGGCAGGCCCTTCACCACGGTGAGCAACGCGGTCAGGTCGCCGATCAGACGCCCTGCCTTGCCCCGCAGGAGCTCCAACGTATCCGGATTCTTCTTCTGAGGCATGAGGCTGGAGCCGGTGCTATGCTTATCCGACAGGGTGACGAAGCCAAATTCGGCCGTGCACCACAGTGTCAGATCGGCCGCCAGCCGGCTGAGGTGAACGCCTAAGATGGCAGCCCAACTGAGAAATTCCAGGATGAAGTCGCGATCGGACACCGTATCCATGGCGTTCTGCGTGATATCGGGGAAGCCCAGGTCCTCCGCCAGAGCATGGCGATCCACGCTGAAGGGATTCCCGGCCAGGGCCCCCGCCCCCAGCGGACACAGGTCGGCCCGCCGCATGAGATCGTCCAGGCGCTCCCGGTCGCGTTGCCACATCCAGAAATAGGCCATCATCCACAAGGCGAAACGCACGGGCTGTGCGCGCTGTAAATGCGTGTAGCCGGGCATCAACACGTCCATCCCGGCCTCCGCCCGCTCGATAGCCGCCTTCTGCAGGTCGATCAGCGCGTCGCGCAGCCGCCTGCTGACGTCGCGGAGCCACAACCGGACGTCCGTCACCACCTGATCGTTCCGTGATCGGCCGGTGTGGAGCTTGCCCGCCAGGTCCTTACCGATGATCTCGCCCAGCCGCCTCTCGTTGGCGGTGTGAATGTCCTCATCATCGGGATGGATGACGAAGGTGCCAGACGCCCACTCCGCGCGCACGGCCTCCAGCCCCTCGATCAGGCGATCCCGTTCCGCCTCGGTAAGGAGGCCAGCGCGACAGATGGCCCGCGCCCACGCGATAGACCCCGTGATGTCGGCATCCCACAGCCGCTGGTCGAAGCCGATGGAATGAGTGAAGCGAGCCGCCAGCGGGTCCGGCCTCTGGCTGAACCGCCCTCCCCACAACGTGGTCATCGATCCTCCTCTGCTGCTGTTTCATACTTCCCTAACCGCAAAGGGCGCAAAGGCCTTAAAAATTGCTCATAATGTCGAAAATCTCAAGAAATGGCTTGAAAATCTCAGCACTCTTTGCGCCCTTTGCGGTTCCTTATCCTTATCAGCGCCATTATACCGGGGGGGCCTCAATTGTCTAACCAGGCCGGGCGAGGCAACGCATGGATCGAACTTGTGTTTCGCCGCGCCCCGACCGCGTCATCGCTGGCAGCGAGGGCAGAAATGGGTGGAACGCTGGGCGATCCGAACGCGCGCGATGGGGGTGCCGCATATCGGGCAGGGGACGCCAGCGCGCCGGAAGACCTGTAATCGCTCTTGAAATCGGCCGCTCTCCGCCATCGGGGGACGATAGTCCCGTAGCGTGCTCCCCTTGGCGCGGATCGCCTCGGCCAACACGGAACGGATGGCCACATGGAGGCGCCGGATCTCGCTCTCATTGAGGCTCTCCGCCGGCCGCCGGGGATCGATGCGGGCCGCGAACAGGGCTTCGTCGGCGTATATGTTGCCCAAC
The DNA here is from genome assembly GCA_011176545.1 of Caldilineae bacterium. Lineage (GTDB taxonomy): Bacteria > Chloroflexota > Anaerolineae > DUEN01 > DUEN01 > DUEN01. The sequence goes on from DUEN01000124.1 coordinate 5,227, forward strand.
CCGGCGATGCAGCGCTGATCCAACAACATCGCTTTGATAGGTGCCCGATGCCCTCTCAAGCGCTCAGCCAGCACCTGGGCTGTGAACGCGGCATCCAGGGGTTCCGGCCCCAGCTTTCCCAAGATCGTTTCCGGGTCATCCACCAGCCATAGACGCCCAAACTTGCGCTGGTCTGTGAAGTGGAGCGCCTGGGCGTCGTCTAAGAGCAGGACGACGCGCGTATGCCGCCCCGCGGGACGATGTGCGGACTCGACGCTCAGGCCGCCCGTCATCCGCAGGTGGATGAGAAGCGTCCGATCGCCGCTCAGGGGGAATAGCAGGTACTTACCGCGTCGCGTGACGTTGAGGATCCGTCGGCCGCGAATGAGCTCCGAGAATTGCTCGGCGGAGGGATGGGCGATGGCGCCCGGCCAGTAGATGATGGCCTCCGTGATCCGTCGCCCGATGAGGTGAGGGCGTAGCTCGCGGGCAGTGGTCTCAACCTCGGGGAGCTCGGGCACCGAGTCTACCTCGTTATCGAGCGCGCGTCAACCAGCTCGCCACCCCCAGGACGATCACGATGACGCCCAAAGCCACCTCGAGAGCGCGGAACCATGCCAGAGGCAGACCCAGAAGGTCCGTTGGGGAACGCTGCGGAAACTCGGGAGCCTCCTCCGAGGCGGCCTCCGACGCGCTCTCGGGAGCCATGGCGAGAGGGGCGGGCGTTGGAGTCGGCGGCACTGGCGCGGCCGTGGCCTGCACAGGCGTCGATGTGGGGAGGGGCGTAGGCGTCGGCGCGGGGGTGGGGCTCTCCGCTTCCATCGGCTGCATCTCGACTATCTCCGTCGGGGCCGTGGTCAGAGGCGCCCGGCGCACAGCCACGGGCGGAGCTGGCGTCGGCGTGGAAACGGGTTCGGGTGTCGGCGGCACGGGGGTGGGGCTTTCCGCCTCTGCCGGCCAGGCCTCGGTCACCACCTCGGCTGCCCCCGCCGGAGCCATGGTTAGAGACGCGGGTGGCTGACCGGCTGCCATGGCCGTTTCCATGGTCGGCGAGGGAACTTCAGGCACCTCGGTAGGCTCAGCAGTCGGAGCGGCCTCGCCCAACGGCTGCGCCACAGTGGGAGCTTCCTCAGCTGGCGGCTTCCTCGCGACCTCCTCATCCGTTGAAGGGGCCGCACCAAAGGCTCTCGGCGCGCGCTCGGGCGCCGCCGCGGCCTTCATCTTCTCCGCCGGCGTAGGCGTCGCCGGTGGAGGCGCTTTGGCAACTTCCTGAGGCACAAGCGGTTGCTCCTCAGTCAAGGTGGCAGGCTTCTCTGGCGGGGTTGCAGGTACCTCGCTGGCCGGGGCCGCGGCCTCTTCCACCGCCGCGAGGGGCTGTTCCACCGGCGCCGGCCGGGCGGGTGCCCACTCCATCGCGAGCTGTCCGGCGAGCCAGAGATCCCCTGCCAGCAGGACAACCAGTAAAAGGGCGGCCAGGGCTGTGGCTCCACGCAAATACATGGAGAGGGTGGGACCACGCCATCGGCGCCAGAAAGGCCCACGACGAAGGGGAGCCACATCCGCTTCGCTCAGGGTGAAGGGCCGGGGCACCGGAGCTCGGGGCAATCCAGCCAGCAGCGAGACCGTCTGCTGGAGCGTGCGTAGGCGAAAGGCCACATCCGGATCGCGCGCGACGGCTCGCTCCACCGCCGCCCGCTCCTCAGGCGTCACCTCGCCATCGATATAGGCGGATAAGAGCTCGTCTGTCACCTGGATGGCATGCGCCTCATGTCGGGGACGCTCCGTCCCCTGGCCCTGCTTCTTATCCCTCACTGAACCATCGTCTCCAAAGAATGATCTTTACTTAAGACGATAGCGCTGTGGTAGAAGTTCCTGATGTTCCAACAGGTAATCTCGCAGGCGGGCCCGGCCGCGACTTAACCGCGACTTCACCGTGCCCAACTGCACGCCAGTGATCTCCGCGATCTCCTGATAGGAGAACCCCTCGATATCGGCCAGGATCAACGTGACGCGCTGATCCTCCGGCAGGGTCTGGATCCCCTGCTGGATCACCCGCCCCAGTTCCTCGCGCAGGACGTATTCCTCCGGCCCCTCCCCATCATGCACGAGGCGCGAGGCATGTTCGGGATCGACCGCCATATTCTCCAGGGAGCTGGTGGGGCGACGCTTCCGCGCGCGCATCTGATCGTAACAGGTGTTGGTCACGATACGGAGGAGCCAGGATTTGAAGGACCCACCCCGGAAGCCGTTTAGGGCGCGATAAGCCTTCAGGAACCCATCCTGCGTGGCATCCGCCGCGGCATCAGGGTCTCCCAACAGCCGGTAGGCGACGTTGTACGCCAGCTCCTGATAACGCAACACCAGCTGGTTAAAGGCCGACAGTTCACCACCCTGTGCGGCCTGGATAAGCGCCTCTTCATCCATTGCCAAGCGATAACCTCAAACCCGCGCGACGGGGAGAGACAGGCGACCAACCGCCTCGGATAACAGCACAGCGTCACCCTATTTGACGTTTTAACGGGATTCGGCTATACTCAATTTGAAAGCAGTGCCGAAGTGGCGGAACTGGCAGACGCGCACGACTCAAAATCGTGTGGGGTTATCCCGTGTGGGTTCGACTCCCACCTTCGGCACCTGGTGTGAAATGTGATGCTCCTTTCAGCGTCATTATACCAGGGAACGAAAAAGGTGGCTAAAACCCTCCTGGAGGATCTCGTATCACGCTAGGTGCATATGAGGCAGGGGGCATGGAGCGAGAGAGTGTTCCTGCCCCCTGTTATTGTTTGCCGACCTTTTCAGCTATGGCCGATATGACCCATCCGTCGCGTCAGATCCAACAAGCTGTCTCGTTCCTCTTTCTCTTGTTCAGCCTGCTCGCGATGACCGCGTGTCAGCGCGCGGGGGCTGAGGCCAATACACCCATAGCCGAGAAAGAGGCTCAGGCCCTTCAGATCGCGGCGGACTATGCCCGGGATGGCGATCTGGAGCGTGCACAGGCCCGGTTACATGCGCTGGATGTGCCCAACCCGGAGCAGTGGTTGGCCCTGTTAACAGAACGCTATATCGCCGAGGGCGCGGATGAGGACGCGGCCGATCATCTGGTCCAGCTCTCCGCAGCGCTGGGGATGAGAACGGTGGCCATGGAGCGCTACATGAGGGCCCGGGCCACGCCAACGCCTCAAAGGGTCTTGGAGCTCACACCGACGCCTACGTCGACACCACTGATGCCTACTTCCACCCCCACACCGACCTACACGCCCACCCTTACGCCCACTCCCAGGCCACAGGCGGTGGTGCAGGCGGATGTGCTGAACGTGCGTGCCGGCCCCAGCACAGATTACCCGGTCGTGGGGCGCCTCAACGCGGGCGAGACGGTAGACATCATCGGCCGGAACGAGGGCGACACCTGGTGGCAGATACGCTATGCGAACGCGAAACGGGGATGGGTCTACGGCCCCCTGGTGGAAGCTCAGGGCATGGTGAACGTCGTGCCGGTGATCGTGGACATCCCACCGCCGCCCCCCACGCCGACGCCGTTGCCACCGACGCCCACGCCTGTACCCCAACCGCAGGTAGACTTCCGGGTGGTAAGTATCCGGCTGCTCAGCATCCAGGAAAACGGTGGCTGCGTGGGGATGCATAACATCTTCGTCACCGTCCTCGACGCCGCGGGGGCTCCCCTGGATGGCATACGTGTAGGACGCGTATGGGTCCCTGAGGACGTCAAGGTAACGGGAGCCGACAACAAGGGCCCTGGGAAGGCGGTCTTTGACCTATTCAAGCATGGCGATCAGGTGCGCGTCCTCGACTACACGAGCGAGACGACCCGGCCGCTGGAGGTGGAGGATGAGAAGATCCCCATCCCCGAGCTCATCGCGGCCGGATATTGCCCCAACGAGACTGAGTGCAGGCGCCTGATCAATGAGAACCGCCTGTGCCGGTATCATTATTCCTGGGAGGTCGTCTTCCAGCGCACCTGGTGATCGGACGCCCCTCATGAGCCGTCAGGATGGACAGCGAACGGTAGGCTAAACGCCAGGTAAACGCCGTGGTTTTTGAACGGCGATCGGTTATCCTTAGCGATGGAGAGTCTCCCCTACAGGACGAGGTGGGACTGTCACACGCGATCATGTGGATCGGGAGGTGGTTTCCATAGTGAATGCTCGTATCCTTAAAGAAACGCCTCTTTTCTCCCTCCTTTCCGATATCGATCGAGAGCAGATCGCCGAGCGTTTGATTCCTCGTGAGCTAGCGCAGGGCGAACGCCTCTTCAACATCGGCGATGAGGCAACAGCCCTCTACATCGTCCGGTCCGGCTGGGTTCGCCTGGCCTCGGTCGGCGGTGATGTGCTGGCCAGCTTAGGGCCGGGCAGCGTGGTGGGCGAAGCGGATCTCTTCCGCGGCCATCCGCGCGCCACCAGCGCCGTCGCGGCGACGCCGGTGGAACTATGGGAGCTGCGCGGGGACGATCTGACCGAGCTGATCATGGAGCGTCCCGCCTTGGGGATCGCGCTAAGCCGGGCCTTCGGAGGCCATGTGGCCCAGATGGAGACCTATCTGGTCCACCGTCTGCGCCATGTGCCAGGGCTGAAGGACGCCAGAGCGGAGGACCTGGCCGCGGTCGCGCGCTTCCTAGAGCCTGTCGAGGTGCCTCGCGGTCAGGTGCTCTTCCAGGCTGGGGATCGCCCGGAGGCCATGTACATCATCGAGTCAGGCCAGATCACGCTGCTGCCCGGCGAGCATGGCGGTGAGCCAAAGGACCTGAGAGAGGGGCAGATGTTCGGTGAGATGGCGCTGCTCACTAACAAGCCCCATTTCTACGGCGCGCAGGCGGCCACGGACGCGCTGCTATGGAAGCTGGGCCGGGACGAGTTCCAGACGTTGATCCACCGGCATCCTGGGCTGGCCAGGGCGCTGAGCAAGGGCCTCCATGCCCCCCTCAGCTCAGAGGACCAAGCGGCCGCCGCGGAAGCCCTGGCGCGTATGCCCTTGTTCGAAGGGCTGCCCGATGACGTGCTGGCCACCATCGCCAGCCGGCTCCTGCTGCTCCACATGCCAGCCAACGAGGTCATCTTCTCCGAGGGGGCCCGCGCCGACGCCATGTACCTGGTGGAGTCAGGCGAGGTCGAGCTCAGGCAATCTCGCGGCCGTCGCCAGGAGGTGCTCGCCCGTATCGGCCCGGGAGGCTTCTTCGGCGAGATGGCGTTGATCACGGGACGGCCCCGGTCGGCCACGGCCATCGCCACCCAGCCCACGAACCTGTGGGTGCTCTATCGCAACGAGTTCGAAGATCTGCTCATCCAGCAGCCAGCTATCGCCACCGCGGTCAGCCGCGGGCTCTCCGAGCGGCTATCCGAGGCCGAGGGCGCCCACATCGAACGGCATCTCCGTCACATCCGGCTGTTCCAGGGATTGGGACAGGACGCGCTGCGCGATATCGCCGAGTATCTCCACCCCATGCGTTACCGCCAGGAGGAGATCATCTATCGTCAGGGAGATCCCTCCGACTATCTGTATCTCATCGAGTCAGGTCGCGTCGCCCTGGTGGTAGAGATGGACGGCACAGAGACGCCCGTGGCCACGCTGGACGCCGGTGACTTCTTCGGCGAGTCGGCCGTCCTCACCGGAGAGCCGCGGGTGGCCACCGCGCGGGCGCTGACGGATGTGGACGTATGGTTGTTACAGCCGGGCGATTTCGAGGCGCTGACCGAGCGGTATCCCAAGCTGGCGCTCAACCTGGGACGGGGTCTCGCCCCCCGGCTGCGCGAGAGCGCCATTAGGGAGCTGGAACCTTCGACGGCAGCCCCCGCGGCCTGGACGCCTCCGGCGACGCCGTCGCCCGCGCCTCCGTCCGCAGAGGCGATGGCTCCTCCGCAGCCAGCGCCGGAGCCTCGTCCGATGGCACGGCCCACCCGTGCGAGGCCGCGCCCTCGCGCCAGGGAAGGCATAGGGCTCGACGGCCTGGCGGCCTGGTTCCAGTCGCTGAGCCTGGCGGCGAAGATCCGGCTGGCGGCAATACTGCTCCTGCTGGCGTGGCTGTTGGGCGTGGCGGCGCCCTTCGCCTTAATCAACTCGGTGAGCTACGCCAATACGGTGCTGGGAAGCATCGGCTATGTGATGGGCGCGGGCGGCGATGAGACCGAAGAGGAGCCGCTGGCGTTGGCGATGGTCATCACGCCCGTTCAGCAAATAGGGCCTACGCCAACATACACGCCTTTGCCCACCGATACGCCCATACCGACGGACACGCCGACGCCGACACCCACGCCGACGGACACGCCGACGCCAACGCCGACGCCCATACCGACGAACACGCCGACGCCGCGTCCCACTCGGCCGCGCCCGCGGCCGACGCCGACGCCCAAGCCGCGTGCGGTGGCAGCCGCGATCTCGTGGGATAGCCGTCTGGACCTGCTGGGCGTGGGCCTGCGGCCCGCCAACGTCGCTCCGGGACAGCCGTACTGGCGGCTTATCGAGGCGCGGTGGGCTGATGAGCGAGAATCCGAGGGCCGACATCACATCTTCGTGAATGTCCTGGACGAGAACGGAAAGCGCATCATCGGTCAGCCGATCCGTGTCTCCTGGCGCGATGGCTCCGTCATCGGCAAGACGGAGGGTAAGCCACCGACGGAATACTCCTACAACTTCCAGATGTACGCGGCGGGTAACTCCTATGACGTCTCGGTCGAAGGGCTGCCCAGCGACACCGTTACCGGTATGGGGCTGGGCGACATCGAGCGTCGAACATGGAAGATCCATACCAGCTTCTACCTCACCTTCCAGCGAGCGATCCGCTGAACATGGTTGTCCGCTGAAGGGCCATGACGTGACCAAGGCCGGGGGATCCCCCGGCCTTGCTTTATGAGGTGCCGATCCCCTCAACGGGAGCGCATCGGACACGAACACATCAAGGGTATTCGCTTGCAAGGAGACAGCCTATGATCACTCGACTTTCGGGCAAGGACTTCATCACCACGCAAGATTGGACGCGGGAGGAGCTGGAGACTGCCCTGGAGGTGGCCTATCGGCTCAAGGCGGAGTTCGCCATAGGGATGCCGCACGACCATATCCTGCGGGCCAAGACGCTGTACATGCTCTTTTTTGAGGAATCCACCCGGACGCGAAACTCTTTCGAGACGGGCATGACCCAGTTGGGAGGCCATGCCATCTTTCTGACCCCCAAGGTCACCCAGCTGGGCCATGGGGAGAGCATTAAAGATACGGCTATCGTCCTCTCTCGCTATGGACATGGCATCGCCATCCGGGATTGCCGCAAGGGCATCGGGCGGAGACACCTCTATGAGGTGGCCCGCTGGGCTGACGTGCCAGTGTTCTCCATGCAGGACGATGTGGATCATCCCTGCCAGGCCATGGCGGACCTGATGACGATTCAGGAGAAATTTGGGCGTAATCTACACGGCCTCCATTTCACCATCTCCTGGACTTACGCGCCCAAGTACGTTCGGCCGATGTCGGTTCCCCAGGCGCTGGTCATGCTGATGCCCCGCTTTGGGATGAACGTGACGCTCGCCCATCCCAAGGGATATGAGCTGATGCCGGAGGTACTAGAGATCGCTCAGCGTAACGCCGAGGCGGGAGGCGGCTCGCTGCGCATCGTGGATGATATGGACGAGGCCTTTCGCGATGCTCATGTAGTCTATCCGAAGTCGTGGGGCCCTTTGATGACGACCGAGGACCCCGCCGAGGTGGAGGCCATGGCCGCCCGATACAAAGACTGGCGCGCGACCGCGGCCCGGATGGCGCTGGCGCACAGGGACGCGATCTACATGCACTGTATGCCGGTGGATCGCGGCCACGAGGTGGATGATGAGGTCATCGACGGCCCACAGTCGGTGATCTACGATCAGGCGGAGAATCGGCTCCACGTTCAGAAGGCCCTCATGGCGCTCACCATGGGTGGGCGGCTGTAAAATCGCTTCAGGCAAGGAGGCGCCATGTACGTCTACGTCTGCTTCGATGTGGAGGATCTCGTCCACCCGGACTCGGACGATGTCGCGCGAGACATCGCCGAGATGCTGGCCGCCGATGAGATCACCGCGATGATGTGCGTGGTCGGCGAAAAGGCGCGGTTATGGGAACGCCGCGGCCGCGACGATGTGATCGATGCGGTGAGGCGGCACGACGTAGGGTTGCACACGAACCGCCACTCGGTCCATCCTGCCGTCGCGGAGTATCTGGCCGACAAGGGATGGGAGGACGGCGTGGCGGAGGCCATGCGCCAGGAGGGACCGGGCGTGCAGGACCTGTCGCGTATCCTCGGCGCGGCGCCATCGACCTGGGGTACCCCCGGTTCCAGCTGGGGGCCTCAGATCCCCGCCGCTACCCGACGCCTGGGGATCCCCTCCAACATCTATTCCCATGCCCGCTCCGGAGAGACCGGCGCCTGCTGGTTCGCGGGACAGCTCTGCTACTCCGACTATATGAGCCTACCCGGTGGTGAGGACGCGTGCGGCGACGACGCGGCCTTCGAAGCAGCCCTCCCCACGCTGCTTCAGCGGATCAGCGACTTTCAACGCCAGGGAGGTGCCTGCCTGGGGCTGTTCGCCGCGCATCCCACACGGCTCCGCTACACTGTCTTCTGGGACGCGTTGAACTTCGCACATGGGCAAAATACGCCCCCGGAAAGCTATCGCTTCGCGCCTCGCAAGGATGATGCCACATACGAAAGGGGGCTTCGTAACCTGCGTCGCATGATCCACGCCGTCCGTGACCTGCCCGGGGTGGAGCTCATATCTGTCCGATCCCTGAACAATCGCATCCTCCCGCCCGCGGATCATATCCACTGGGAGGAGATCCGCCCATTGGCCCAACGCATCGCCGAGAGCGACGCCTTCTGCGCGGACAATCCGCAGGCATCACCCGCCCAGGCACTGGATGTCCTCGCCCGGGCGAGCCTGTACTTAGCAGGAGACACCTCAATTCCAGACACTCTCGCCCTGCGGGAGGTGCTCGGGCCAATTAACTCGCCGCCCGCCTTAGAAAGCCCGATCAAGGTCCCCCTTCAGGTGATGGTGGCCCTCGCGCGTGAACTGGTCGATCACGTGGATACCACGGGACATTTACCCACAAGGCTCATTGCGCAGGATACCCCGGTGGGACCCGGGCCACTACTTCGTACCCTGGCCGTGCTTTTCCTCGATCTGGACCGCGGCCGAAAGCCAGACCAAGTCATCATATCACCTGGCCCGGAGGAGCCGGATATCGCCGCCCGGCTAGCGGAGGAGGGGATCTACCGCCGATTACCTGGCTGGCCGCCTCATCCGCCTGACTTGGTGTTGGATCGACTGGCCTTACACACGCGCTTGCAAAGCTGGAGCCTGAGGCCTGCCGTGCTGTCTTGATGGAAGGAGGGGCCTATGCCCAGCTTCCATATCACCGATGATCGCATCACGGTGGAAGGTGACATCTTTCGCGTGGTGTTGGATCGCCGCCTGCCCTCGCTCACTATCTGGCGCGAGGAGGAAGAGATATGGCGGAGCGGGCCGGTGTTCGGCCACGCCCGCTATGGCGATACGTGGCTGACGCCGCACTCGCTGGAGGAGGTGGAGCTCACCGGCGAGGGCGTGCGTATGGTCGCGCGGGACGCGGGTGGGGACGAGGCGCGGCATCTGATCCTGGCCGTCGATGAGCAGGGCGTCACGGTCCGCTGGCATGCCGTCCGTACGCCGGATGAGTGGCGGGATACGGCCCATTTGACGCCGGCCGGACACTGGTACGGCCAGGGAGAGCTCTTCAGGGGCGTGTACCCACTGGAGCGTGGGCTGATCCACGCGGATCCCTTCATCACGTATGACAATGGCCCAGACGGCCTCCTGTGCATCCAGGCGGGCGTCTGGGTCACCAGCAAGGGGATCGGGATCATCCTGGAGAACGATCGGGACATCGCCATCGGCCTAAACCGCCCGCAAGCAGCATCGGCGGCGTCCGGCGGTCCCCGTCCACTGGTTGACGCAGACAACGAGGGTGACGGGCTCTGGTCCATCACTGCGCGCCATCAGGACCATCTGGCGTATCGCATCACCATCGGGCGGGATATGGCGGACGTGTGCATGCGCCACGCCCGGCGGTTGGGCCTCCCGAAAGCTCAGCCGGCCGCCGAGCTGCTCCGCACGCCTCAATGGACCACCTGGGCCTGGTTCAAAGACCAGATCAACCAGGAGGTCGTCCTGAAATTCGCCCGGGAGATCCTGGATCACGGGTTTCCCGCCGGCCTGTTCGGCATCGACGACCGGTGGCAGGCCCGCTACGGCGACACGGAGTTCGACCGAGAACGCTTTCCAAACCCCTATGAGCTCATCGCCACGCTCCAGGACATGGGATTCCTGGTGACGCTGTGGATCACCCCCTTCGTGAACCCCGACGCCGAGAACTTTCAAGAAGGCCGTCGGCACGGGTATTTCCTGCGTCGCTCGGGAGACGATGAGCCCTATCTGGTCCGCTGGTGGCGAGGTGAAGGAGCCCTGGTGGACTTCAGCAACCCAGAGGCAGCCAAATGGTGGCTGGGTAAGCTCCACGCGCTTCAGGATCGATACGGCGTTGATGGGTTCAAGTTCGACGCGGGTGAGGGGAACTTCGTCCCGCGGGATGCCCTCAGTGCGGGGGACATAGGGCAGAACGGCTACAGCGACGCGTATGTCGCCTGGGTGGCACAACACTTCAAGTGGTGCGAGGTGCGTACCGGCTGGCGTTCACAGCGCGCTCCCTTGCTCTTCCGGCTGTGGGATAAGGACAGCCACTGGGGCGAGGAGAACGGGCTACGCGCCATCATCCCGCAGACGCTACACTTAGGGCTCGCGGGCTACCCGTTCGTCTTCGCCGACATGATCGGTGGGAATAACTACGGGGATCGAAAGGCCGATAAAGAGCTGCTCATTCGGTGGACGGAGCTGTGCGCGGCGCTGCCGGCCATGCAGTTCTCCATCCCTCCCTGGAGCTTCGATCAAGAGGCGGTGGCGATCTGCAGGAGATACGCCGAGCTGCATGTGGAGCTGGCCCCCGCGTTCGATCAGGCCATACAGGAGACGCTGAAGACCGGCGCGCCGATTATACGCCCCCTATGCTGGCGCTGGGATGACGAAGCCGCGTATGCCTGTGCGGATCAATTCCTGTTGGGCGATGCATGTTGCGTCGCCCCAGTGGTCATCCCAGGGGCTCGCTCACGAGATGTCTTGCTGCCGCCAGGCGTATGGCGTGATCACTGGACGGATGAGCGGCTCGACGGCCCAACCACCCTGAGAGACTATCCCGCACCGTTGGAGAGACTCCCGCTTTTCCATCGCGAGGGTTAGAGATGGATTTCGAGGCCTTATGGCAGGCTCTCCAAAGCGAACCCATCTACATCGATGGGTTCGATCGGCCGCTGAGCATCACAGCGGAGGAGGTTCGGGAAGGATACCTGCCGCTGGCCCGACGATTGTGGGATCGGCAGCGCGCGCTGGATCGACGGCTGTTGGTGGGGATCAGCGGGCTCCCGGGAAGCGGCAAGACGGTCACAGCGGCTACGCTGGCTCGCATCCTCGACATCCTCGGCCGCGAACATGGCGATCGGGCCATCCACCTGAGCCTGGATGGCTTTCACTTCTCGAACGCCTGGCTGGAGGCCCACACCGGCCTGGACTATGATGGAAACGTCGTCCCCCTGCGACGCATCAAAGGCGCACCCTGCACCTTCGACGCAGAGGCGGCTGCCCGCCTGCTGAGACGGGTACGACAAGGCGAGGGGACGGTTCCCTTCCCGATCTACAGTCGCAAGCTGCACGATCCCATCCCCAACGCGGTGGAGGTCACCCCATCGCATCGGATCGTGGTGTTCGAGGGGAATTATCTGTTCCTGGATCAACCGCCCTGGCCCCAGGTGCGCGAGCTGTTCGATGTGCGGCTGTTCGTGGAGACGCCTGAAGAGGCCCGGTTGCGCAACCTGCGGGAGCGCCATCTGCGCGGCGGGAAATCAGCCGAGGAGGTGGAACGGCACATCCAGTCCGTCGATCAGCGGAATGCGGCCGTGATCGCGCCCAGCGCTCGATACGCCCATCTCCGGCTCATACGATCAGCCGACGGCATGGCCCTGGAAATGGTCATCCTTGAATGAATTGGACTTTGGATAACTTAACCACAAAGGGCGCAAAGGCGATTCAATAAAGGACGTGTCTTGTTCTCGCATTGGGCAGATCCGCGTGACCCAGTATATAATGGGATGGATTCTCTTTAAGCGGAGGGGATCGGCATGGGGTTGTTGAAGAAGCTGGCTTCGCTTCTGGGAGGGACCGGGTTTGGCGGGGATGATGACAACGTACATTGGGTCTATGTGCGCTGCAACCGCTGTGGAGAGGTGATCGCCACGCGCATCAACTTGGCGAACGATCTGAGCGTGGAATACGGCGAGGATGAACGCCCGCGGGGGTATTATGTGCGTAAGCTGCTCACGGGGACGGGTGCCCGACGCTGTTATCAGCAGGTCGAGGTCGAGATTGAGTTTGATGCGAGCAAGCGGCCCGTCTCCCAGGTCGCGCGCGGCGGCACGCTGATCACCCGGGAGGAATACGAAGCCGAAGCAGGGACATGACGCTCCGTTTTGACTTGCATCTTCACTCCCACTACTCTGTTGACTGCCTGGTGCCTCCGGAGCGAATCGTTGAAGCCGCCCGTCGCGCTGGATTGGATGGCATCGCCCTCACGGATCACAACGAGATCGAGGGAGCGCTACGGCTGGCGGAGGCTTTGAAGGACGATGATCTCTACGTGATCCCCGGCGAGGAGATCGCGACGCGTGATGGAGAGATCATCGGCCTGTTTCTGAAGGAGCGGATCCCCTCTGGCCTCCCCGCGCGGGAGACAGTCTCGCGCATCAAAGCGCAGGGCGGCCTGGTCTATATCCCGCACCCGGTAGCTCGAGGGGTCCCTCCCCGGATCCGGTGGCCCGTCCTGTTAGAGATCCTGCCCGATGTGGACATCATCGAGGGGTTCAACGCGCGGGTCCCCCTCGCCACGGATAACCATCGGGCACGAGCGCTAGCCCTGGCGCACGGGAAGGCCATCGGGGCCGGCAGCGATGCCCATTTCGCCTTCGAGTATGGGCGCGCCTGGGTCGAGGTAGAGACCTTCCATTCGCCCCAGGAGTTCCTGGAGCGCCTCAGACACGGGCGCATCTTCGGTGAGCGCAGAACGCCCTATTGGGTATCCGGCATCACGTGGACGCTCAAGCGGATACGGCTGGCGTGGCGAGCCTTGAATGCAAGAAGAATAAATTGCGGGCCAAACCATTGAAATCGGCTGGAAGCCGACTGGATTTCCAAGGTGCCGTATGAAGGAGTGCGCATTAAGCGCACTTGAGCTTGCTGAGCCTGGGACTTCCAGCCCAGGCAAACGGTATCGGACAAAAGTGTCCGGTAGCCAGGCTTTTACATAATGTAGGGGCGGCCGGCCGGTCGCCCCTACTGAGGATTGTGCTGTCTATTCCAGTATATGGAGCGCAGCGGCGTTGCGCCCCATGAGCGAACGAAAAAAGGGGAGCCCTCCATGGGGGCTCCCCTCGCGTCGAGAGGATAATCATAGCCATCAACGGTAGTCGATCATATCGGCTGGGACGTACAGGAGACCGCCCCAGAAGGCTCGCCCCTCGCGCTCGACGATCACCAGGAAGGCATCCGCATCGCCTTCCGGCCCCCAGCCGGTGGAGTACACAACCAGTCGGACATCGGCCGGGAAGGTCACCCGCCCTTCGAGGAGGCTTTGAGCGTCCACGGAGGGATCCACGGTGACGTCGCCCGGGCCGAGATATTCCTCTTTAAGCTGCTGGATAGCCTCGTCTGGCGTTAACACCTGGCCTTCCGATTGATATTGGGCGATGGAGAAGCCATCCGGCGGCATGAAATTGCGCAGGTCATCGTAGTTCTTGCTCTCGATGGCCTCTTTCAGTAGTTCCACCATCGGGTCCAGATCCAACCCCTGCAGCCGCACCGTCACCGAGTTGAGATGCTCCACGGCGCCATCCCGCGGGCTGACGGTGTACACCTGGATACGCCCGAACTGCGTGGTCAACGGCACGATGAAGGGCACTGTCGCGGTAAAGGGACCTCGCTCCCCCAGATCCGCATCGATGAAGCCCACGCCCAACCCTACCTCGTTCCCAGCCTCGTCCAGGATGCGCACGGTCACCTGCTGCTCAAAGGCGGAGGCGAACCCGGTGACCACCACCGGGCTGACGACGGTTTGATTCTGAGCAGGACTGGAGATGACGATCACCTCATCGCACGCACAGGGACCCGCGGGGGGCGCGGCGATGGGGCCCGTCGTGGGGGCCGCGGGCCGCAGGGACGGCGTCGGTGTAGGTGTGGCCGTCGGCTCCACCGCGGGCGTAGCGGTCACCACAGGAGTGGCCTCGATCGTCGGTGTCGGTGTAGACGTCGGCGATGGCGTGGGTTGCGCAGCCGCCGGAGGCACCGCGGTCGGCGCGGGCACGCCAGGGATGACGAGCTTCTGCCCCACGTAGATCAGGTGAGGATTCCGCAGGTTGTTAGCTCGCATGAGCTCGCCCACGGTGACGTTATACCGCAGGGCGATGAAATACAGGGTCTCTCCTGGCCGGACGATATGCGTCCGCAGCTCAAACTCGGGAGCGGGCGTCACCGGGGGCACCTCCCCTTCCTTCACCGGGATCTTCAACTCTTGCCCCACGTAGATCACGTTCGGATTGCGGAGCCTGTTGGCCAACATGATGTCCCTGATGGTCACGCCGTATCGATCGGCGATGAGGTAGAGGTTCTCACCCGGGCGGACCACATGGATGATCGTCGTCTCCTGAGCGGCGGCGATAGGGGTAAAGAGCAGGCTCAGCATCAGGAGGCCAAGCAGGCTCATATACATGCAGCTTCGCATACCCCGAAAAGGCTGTGGAACAGACATCGGCTCATCTCCCTTCATAGCAGTTTTAGATACAAAGGTAGGCGAATCATTACATGTAATATGGCGATTTTAATATAGCATAAATTGGACGAATTTACAACTCAACAAAGCGAAGGGCGTCCTTTGGGGCGACCAGCCGGTCGCCCCAACAGCTCACTCCACCCATTTGCTTAACTTTACGCGTATGGGGCCAGATCCCGCCGCGCTCCCGCTAGAGCGACTGACAAGCGGTGATGAACATAGGATGCAGCACGATGATGATCTCCGCCATCCGCCTCCCCACCCGCTCCAGGAAATCCCTGTTATAAGGCTCCAGCGGGACCGTCTCGTATACCTTCGTCCATCCCCGATCCCACGGCTCGGCCTCGAAGCCCGGCCCCAGCGTCGCCTTGATCTCCACCAAGTGAGCTTGAAAAAAGGCCAAAAGGGCCTGATTGACTCGCGGCGAACGGCTCTCAAAGTGCAGGCCAAGCTCCAGGCGATCGCCGAACCGCAGGCTGGTACGGACGATCTCGTAATGCAGGCGCGGGTTCTCTTCGTAAAGTTGGCAACCAAAGGTCCAGACGCGATGGTGGAGATGCCGCCGTTCAGGGGGTAGATAACGCTCCACCGTGTCAGGGAGCGCCCGCATGAACTCGCTACATCGCACAGCGTCACCCTACGCCTGCTGTCCATCCAGTCCCAACTCAGAGGCGATGCCCTGCATGGCCTCCAGCACCAGGGCGATATGGTCATTGAGGTCCTCGCCCAGCTCGGCGGTGAAGCGCTCGATATCCTGGCGGTTGATGGCCGCCGCGAACGCCTTGCTCTTCCACTTCTTGCGCACGGACTTCACCGTGACATCGCGCAAATCCTTGCTGGGGCGGACGTATCCCACCGCCATGATCAACCCTGTGAGCTCATCCACGGCCATCAGCGCCTTGTCCAGCCGGCTCTCCCGTGGGACCCCCAGATGCTCCGCGTGGGCCTCCACCGCGTGGATGAGCTCCTGGGGCCACTGGAGCCCCCGGAGGACCCGTAGTGCCGCGCGGGGATGCCCGTTCTCCGGATCGTTCATGTCCGGGTATCTCTCAAAGTCCAGATCATGGACCAACCCCGTGATCCCCCACAGGTCCTCATCTTCACCGTACTTCCGGGCATAAGCGCGCATGGCGGCCTCCACGGCCAGCAGATGTTTCCGCAGGCTGTCCGAGGAAACCCATTCACAGACGAGGTTCCACGCTTCCTCCCGGGTCGGCAAAGCCATGGTCATCCTCCCTGAGTGGTGTGGTGGGCTGATGATAGCACATGGATGGGCCGTGAGCAAGCGATCGGCTTCCAGGAGGCATGGCACGAAATGCCCGCCATGATTCGCCCTTTTCGCTGATCCGGATATAATGAGTGCGCCAGAGCCTGCAAGAAGAGAGTGTTCCGTGCGCATCACTGACTTAAAGACGACGCCTGTGGCCTTTCCTGACCCCCCGTTGCGCAACGCCTGGGGCGTACACGCCCCGCTGGCCTTCCGCACCATCGTCGAGCTCACCACGGACGAGGGGATCACCGGTATCGCCGAGACATATGGTGCCAGCGTCGGCTCCGTCCTCTCGTCGGAGAGCGAGCCGGGACAGGGGCCCTTCGCGGCCGCCCGACGTGTCCTCATCGGCATGGACCCGTATCATCTCAACCGTATCCGCATTCTTATTCCCTCTCCACGCGTCTATCAAGCGGTGGAGATCGCCTGTCTGGACATCATCGGTCAGGCGGTAGGTAAGCCGATCTGCGATCTTCTGGGCGGCGCCGTGCGGGATCGCGTCCTCTTTGCCGCCTATCTGTTCTTTAAGTACGACGGCGATGATCCCTGGGGTGAGGTTAACACGCCCGAGGCCATGGTACGGGAGGCCGAGATGTTCGTTGAACGGTACGGCTTCCGTACCCTTAAGCTCAAGGGCGGCGTGCTCCCGCCGGCCGAGGAGGTGGAGACCATCCGCCTGCTGCGAGAGCGGTTCGGCCCGGAGTACCAGCTTCGCCTCGACCCCAACGCGATCTGGTCGGTGGAGACGTCCATCCGGGTGGCACAGCAACTGGAGCCATACGATCTGGAGTACCTGGAGGATCCCACGTGGGGCATCGCCGGCATGGCCGAGGTGGCGCGTCGCACCGCGATCCCGCTGGCTACCAACATGTGCGTGACCCGATTTGAGGATATCCCGCAGGCTGTGCGCGCGAGCGCGGTCAATGTGATCCTTGGGGACCATCATAGCTGGGGCGGGCTGACCGCCTTCCAACGTCTGGGGCACGTCTGCGCCACCTTTAGCCTAGGCATGAGCATGCACTCCAACACACATTTAGGGCTCTCCATGGCCGCCATGATCCACGCCGCTGCGATCACGCCTAACCTGATCACGGCCTGCGATACTCATTACATGTGGCTGCAGGAAGACATCATCGTCGGCGACATGTTCCGGTTTGAAGAGGGCATGTTGCGCGTCCCCACCGCGCCAGGGCTGGGCGTACGGCTGGATCGCGATAAGCTGGCGCGATTCCATGAGCGTTATCTCAAAAGCCAGGAGCGGATGCGGGATGATACGGCTGCCATGCGCCGACGCGACCCCAACTACTTACCACTACGCCCGCGCTGGTAACACGTTGGACTAAGGAGGAGCCATGACGGATTTCACCGAGTTCGATCGTTATGTCGAGTCACACGTGGACTTATATCTGGATCGGCTGAAGGAGATCCTCCGCATCCCGAGCGTAGCCGCACAGGGTACGGGACTTCAAGAGGCCGCCGACTGGGTCACCCACATGGCCCAGGAGATCGGCTTGCAAGCCCGCCAGATCGCCGTTGAGGATAGCGCTCCCTTCGTGGTCGCGCAGGGCGGGGAGGGCGAGCGCGGTCTGATGATCTACAACCACTACGATGTACAGCCCCCCGACCCCTTAGACGAATGGAAATCGCCGCCCTTCGAGCCCGCGATCCGGGACGGCCATATCTACGCTCGCGGCGTGGCCGATAACAAGGGGAATCTGGTCGCCCGGCTGTGCGCCGTTGAGGCTTACCAACAGGTGATCGGCCCATTGCCTGTGCGGGTCCAGTTCATCGTCGAGGGAGAGGAGGAGATCGGCAGCAAGCATATCGAAGCGTTCGCCCATGCTCATTCGGACCTCTTTCAGGGCATGGATGGCTGCCTGTGGGAGGCCGGGTACCGGGATGAGAGCGGACGTCCCGTCATCAGTTTAGGGTTGCGCGGCATCCTGGCCGTGGAGCTTCGCGCCCGTACGGCCAACATCGACGCCCACTCCGGCAACGGCAGCCTCTATCCGAACGCGGCCTGGCGCTTGGTGGAGGCGCTGAGCACGCTGCGCACGCCCGATGGCGAGATCACCATCGACGGCTTCATGGATTACGTCCGGCCGCCCACGCCCGCCGATCTGGAGCTCCTGGCTCGCATCCCGTATCCGGATGAGCAGATCCGCGAGCGCCTGGGGATCAAATCGTTCCTGGGCGGCGTCACCGGGCAGGATGCGCTGCGTCAGCTCTTGTTCCGGCCTTCCTGTACCATCAACGGCATCTGGGGAGGGTACACGGGGCCGGGCACCAAGACGGTGATCCCCAAGGAGGCCACGGCCAAGCTGGACATGCGGCTGATCCCCGATCTGACGCCCGACCTGGCGTACGAGCTGCTATGCGCGCATCTCAAACGGCGCGGCTTCGACGATGTGGAAGTCGTGCGAGCGGAGGTCGGCGAGATGCCGGCTCGCACGCCGCCGGACTCACCGTTCGTCGCCATCGCCGCGAAGGTCGTGAAGGAGGTCGCTCAGGCTGAGCCGATCATCTTCCCCTTCATGGCCGGCAGCGGCCCCATGTATCCATTATGCCAGGCCTTCGGCATCCCGGCCGCGTCCTTCGGCGTGGGCCATGCGGCCAGTCAGGTCCACGCCCCCAACGAGAACATCCGCATCGAGCACTTCGTGGATGGCATCAAGATGATCGGCCGGTTCATCGCGGCGATGGCTGAGTTGCCCAAGGCATAGGACGAATCATACTGATTAGGAGGTCATCCCCCATGCGTACCGTCGTCTCATCTGCAACGCGAACCGTGGTGATCAGCCCGGATGATCCCTTCGTCATCATCGGCGAGCGCATCAACCCAACCGGCCGCAAGCAACTGCTGGCCGAGATGCAGGCCGGCGATCTGAGCCGCGTGCGTCGGGATGCCGTCTCGCAAACGGAATCCGGCGCGCACATTCTGGATGTGAACGCGGGCGTGCCGGGAGCCGACGAGGTGGCGTTGCTCTCGCAGGTGGTGCAGGAGGTGATGGCGGTCACCGATCTGCCGCTGTGCTTCGACTCCGCTAATCCGGCCGCATTGGAGGCCGCCCTGGCGCTCTACTCCGGCAAGCCGCTGATCAACTCGGTGACCGGCGAGGAGTCATCGATGGAGAAGGTGTTGCCGCTGGTGAAGAAGTACAACGCCGCGGTGATCGCCATGCCCAATGACGAGGGGGGCATCCGCATGGATCCTCAGGAGCGGCTCACCGTGGCTCGTAAGATCCTGGAGCGAGCGCAGGATTACGGCATCCCGCCGGAGGACGTCATCATCGACTGCCAGGCGATGGCCGTGAGCGCCGATCATCGCGCCGGCCTCGTCACCCTGGAGACGATCCGCCTGGTGCGACAGGAGTTAGGCAACAATACCGTCGTCGGCGCCAGCAATATCTCCTTCGGCCTGCCGGATCGGAAGGCGCTGAACGCGACGTTCCTGGCCATGGCGATCGCCGCCGGACTCACGTGCGCCATCACCAACCCCAACGTGGCGGAGATACGGAAGACGATCCGCGCGGCCGACTTGTTCATGGGGCGCGATGAGTTCGCCATGAACTGGATCACCGCGTTTCGGGCAGAGCAGGAGAAAGAAGGATAATTGTAGGGGCGCACGGCCGTGCGCCCCTACAATGGGGCCAAATGAAAGTAGGGGCACGGTGACGCTGTGCCCCTACAACTCTCAAAGGTGTCGGTCACCTGAATTAGGGGACGTACTCGATCTTCAGGCGTGGGCGCAGGTCGGACTGCCACCACTCCGACGAGTAGAACCGATACTCCACCGCGCCGCTGCTTTGCCCCTTGATGATCAGCCCATAGTTAGAGCCATTGACCCACCGCTGCACAATGGAGGTCACATCCAGTGAGACCCAGCCGGAGGCGCGGTCCAAGTAGTACGTGGCAGCGGGATCCGCGTCCCGGTCCGTGTTGACGTCATCGGCGCCAGGCTGGCCCCACGGCTGCTTGGCCTGCGCGTATTCCCACGTCGCCTGGCTGGCATCCCAGGCCCGCTTGAGGCCATATACCTCCAGGGTGATCGGATTGCCGTTGGACCGATTGTACTGGTAGAGCTCCAACGTCGCCCGCGTGATGTACGCCCCGGCGGGGATGACGCCCTCCAGGTTGAAGAACAACAGGGTCCCCATGACGTTCTTGGATCGGACCAGCAGGCGCGACTCGGAGCCATAGTTACTCGCCGGCGACCATGCATTGATGAACGTGTCCTGGACGTCCATGTATCCAGCCTCGTCCCGCCGGAGCACCACGGTCACAGGGGTAGGCGTCGCTGTAGGCGTCACCGTCGGCGTCGGCGTGGGTGTCGGCGTGGGCGTCGCAACCTCTCCCACCAGCGCGAGCGTCCCGAACTCGTTCTGCCGGCTGATCGTGCTCGTGCCCTCCCAGATGAGGTAGCTGTCCCAATCTCCGCCGTCGTCATCGTCATGCAGACCGATGGTGAAACCGAGAACCTGGCCGGTGGTATAGCCGCCCGGGCTCAACAGGGTCTTGGGTATGGCGATCTCAATGTTATACCCGTCGGCCACCACCTGCACATTCGAGATCAGCTCCGGCACCAAGTACATGCCGAAGTCGGTCACCCGGCCGTCCACCACGAAGGTGAACTGGTGGTCGTCCACGCCGCCACCCTGATCGTCATTCAGCCCATCGAAGCCCAGCTCGACGCCGTCGTCGCGCCAGACCTCGTCGCTGTCCGCAATCAGGGCATCATCGGTGATGTGGAGGGCAAAGTATAGGAAGTTCTGGTCCCAACGGCTGCGCAAGGTCAAGCTGACGTCCTCGGGCGCCGGGATCGAGCGCGGGCTGACGTAGCGCGCCGTGTTTACATCCAGAACCAACGCCGGCGCATCGGCCCATTCGCTCAGGTCACCATCGATGATCGGCGGCACAGCCGTATAGTGACTCTCGAACTGGCGCGGCTGCGCGGGCAACGACTGGGTAGGCGTCGCCGTGGGCGTCGGTGTGGATGTAGGCGTTGCCGTCGGCACCGGGGTGAACGTGGCCGTGGGCGTCACCGTCGGCGTCGGTGTAGGCGTCGGCGCCACCGCATACCTCACCCGCAACCGCGGCCAATACGCAGACGCCGAATTCTCCCGCGCCGCAAACGAATACTCCA